>CAZHEM010000234.1:0-1610 GCA_964531725.1 uncultured Acetatifactor sp. | reverse complement strand
AGACTGTGCAATCTCATTTTCATGATGAGGGAATACCAAATCCTCTCCACCTGCATGAATATCAATCTGTTCTCCAAGATATTTTTTACTCATAACAGAGCACTCAATATGCCAGCCTGGACGTCCCTGACACCATGGTGACTCCCAATAAGGCTCACCATCCTTTTTAGGTTTCCAAAGTACGAAGTCTAAGGAATCCTCTTTCTGGTCTTCACCAGATACTAAAAGGGAACGATTACCGCCCTGTAAATCATCCAAATTCTTGTGAGAAAGCTTACCATATTCCTTGAAGCTTCTGGTACGGAAATATACGGTTCCGTCTGCTGCCGCGTAAGCATGACCTTTCTCAATCAAAGTGTTAATCATATCCAGCATGCCATCGATTTCCTGTGTTGCCAAAGGATGAGTAGTTGCTGGCTTTACGTTCATATCTGCCATGTCTTTTTTGCACTCTGCAATATAACGCTCAGAAATAGTGGTAGCATCTACACCTTCTTCGATAGCTTTTTTGATAATCTTATCATCTACGTCAGTAAAGTTAGATACATAGTTTACCTCGTAGCCTTTATGCTCCATATATCTACGCACGGTATCAAATACAATCATGGGACGTGCGTTACCAATATGGATTAAGTTATATACGGTAGGGCCACATACATACATTTTTACCTTACCAGGCTCCAATGGTACAAATTCTTCTTTTTGTTTGCTTAATGTGTTGTAAATCTTCATTTTCATTTCCTCTTCTATTTTTATTTTTAAACTTTTTTCATATACTATTGGACTATTCCTCGTCCTTTAACATCTCAACTTCTGTTTTTGCCTTATCCTTCTTTTTCTTGTCCTTTGCCTTTTTCAGTTTCTTACGCAAGGCCTTCATCTCGCTTTCCATATCAAGCAAGCGATTGGTAAGCTCTGTGTTCGCCTTCTGCAAGCAGACAATGTCCTCTCGCACTGGGTCTGGTAGGTCCGTCTGATTCATGGTCTCCTGTGGCAATAATACATTGTCACGCTTTACCACACGTCCCGGTACACCTACTACGGTAGAATTGGGAGGTACTTCGCTGAGCACCACGCTACCTGCACCAATCTTGGAATTATCTCCAATGGTAAAAGAACCTAGTACCTTAGCCCCCGCACTAATCATTACATTATTGCCAATGGTAGGATGACGTTTGCCATGCTCCTTACCAGTACCGCCCAATGTAACACCCTGATATAAGGTTACGTTATCTCCAATAATCGTAGTCTCACCTATGATTACTCCATTACCATGGTCAATGAATAAGCCCTTGCCTATCTGCGCACCTGGATGTATCTCGATACCAGTTTTGCGAACTCCTCTCTGAGATATGTATCTCGCCAAAAAGTAATGCTTCTTCTGATACAACTTATGTGCCAGACGATAATGCATCATTACCTTGAAACTAGGATACAGGAATACCTCCATAGAGGAATGAATGGCTGGGTCTCGTTCTCTTATGATTTTGATTTCATCTCTTATATTGCTAATGAACCCCATGTTGACTCCTCTTCTCTATTCTTTCACAATCTGAATAAGCAGACTCGAAATGCATTGCATTTCTCGTTCGCGTTGCTCGTCATAAAGC
>CAZHEM010000233.1:0-1642 GCA_964531725.1 uncultured Acetatifactor sp. | reverse complement strand
CATGTAAGCATCTGTTATAATTAAAAGAAATCTAAAAAAGTTTAGAATTTAATAAAATAAAATGGAGGTATAGCAATGAAGCTTAAGCAAATGGTTGGGGTGCTTGCGTCAGGTGTCGTTGCGCTAATGCTTATGGGATGTGGAACAGATTCTGGTAAAAGTGTGGATGAGATTAGTGTTGGGAATCAAGTGATGGGGGTATCGGTACATGATCCTGCAATTGTGAAGGACAATGGAAAATATTATATATTTGGTTCTCATATGGAGGCTGCTGTATCAGAAGATTTACAGAGCTTCAAAAGTATAGCAAGTGGAGTAAATGCATCTAATCCGTTGTTTGATAATCTGTTTTCAGAAGAGATGGAGGCGTTTGCTTACACTGGTGGTTATGTAGAAGGTGGTTATGCAGTATGGGCACCGGATGTTATCTACAATGAGACCATGGGAAAATGGGTAATGTACTTTTCTACCAGTCACGATTGGAGAACATCTAATATTTGTATGGCAACAGCAGATGCTGTTGATGGGCCATACACCTATCAAGAGACTTTGATCTATTCTGGATATAATCTTACAACGGTAGATAAGACAAATTTTTATGAAATAATGGGTGTAGATGCCAAGGCTACAGATTATGTTAGTGCAGGCGAGTATAATCATCTAAGTTATCCAAATTGTATTGACCCATGTGTTTTCTTGGATGAAGAGGGCAAAATGTGGATGGTATATGGCTCATGGTCAGGTGGCATTTGGTTGCTAGAAATTGACCAGAGTACAGGACTTCTAATTCATCCGCAAGTAAATGAAGAAAAGCATATTGATACCTATTATGGTCAATATTTAGTTGGTGGCTTACATAATTCCTGCGAAGGACCTTATATTTTGTATGATGAAGAGAGTGGATACTATTATCTGTTCGTGTCCTATGGCGGACTTACCAGAGAAGGTGGCTATCAGATTCGCCAATTCCGTGCGGAATCTGTAACAGGTCCTTATTTGGATGCAGCAGGGGAGACCTTTGGATATACGGCAAAACATCCATCCAGTGGACTTAAGATGATGGGTAATTATAAGCTGCCTAGCTTAAAAACTGCTTATATGGCTCCAGGTCATAACTCTGCATTAAAGGATGAAGATGGAAAATATTATGTAATATATCATCAAAGATTTGATTCTGGTTCAGAATATCATGAACCACGTGTGCACCAGATGTTTGTCAATGAGGATGGCTGGTTGGTGGCAGCACCATTTGCTACCATGGGTGAAAGCCTGTCGGCAGAAGGGTATGCTTCGGTAGAAGATATTAGTGGAGTGTATCATATGGTAAATCATGGAACAGACCTATCAGCAGAAATTCATGAGTCTGTGGAGATTGAAATTCAGAAGAATGGTCAGATTCAATGGGCAGATGGCACGAAAGGAAACTGTCAGGTAACGCCAAATACCAATTATGTAACCTTAACCATGGGAGATGTTGTCTTCAAGGGCGTAATTATTGAGATGCAGGATGAAGCAGGGAATGAAGTGCGTTGTATTACTGCATCTGGTAATAATAACGAAACTATCTGGGCGGTTTACTATAAAAAGTAAGCCGCTGGCTTTTTTTTGAACAATTTGCGCAACTTAGAATACTTTAGTGGAT
>CAZHEM010000232.1:0-1665 GCA_964531725.1 uncultured Acetatifactor sp. | reverse complement strand
GAAGAAGAAGCAACCAAATCACAGGAAAGCGCACGCGCTTTGTTTGCAGGTGGTAATGCTGCCCAGATGCCTACCTATGAATTGTCAGCAGAA
The DNA here is from genome assembly GCA_964531725.1 of uncultured Acetatifactor sp. Classification (GTDB taxonomy): domain Bacteria; phylum Bacillota; class Clostridia; order Lachnospirales; family Lachnospiraceae; genus Acetatifactor. The sequence goes on along the minus strand of CAZHEM010000232.1, from coordinate 1,572 downwards.
GACTTCTTAGATGGTCAGATTGATATTCTTGGTGTGCTTACCAAATCTGGCTTGACTGCATCTCGTTCAGAGGCAAGACGTGCTGTAGAGCAGGGTGGTGTTATGGTTGAGAATGAGAAAGTATCTGATATCAAGACCATGTATACTCCAGATGACTTTGCAGGAGACGGTATTGTTGTGAAGAGAGGTAAGAAAAACTTCAAGCGAGTTGTTATGAACTAATAATAAGTTCATAGAATTACTTCATGAATAAGAGACCTGTTGCATATACTTTTAACAGTAATGCAGGAGGTCTTTTTTATATGGAGAATAAAGGCGTGAATACTTATGATCTCTATCATGATATACAAGCAAGATGCGGGGGCGAAATCTATATTGGGATTTTAGGACCTGTTCGTACAGGGAAATCTACGTTTATAAAGCACTTTATGGAAGAAATGGTACTTCCATTTATGGCAGATGAAAATGCAAAAGTAAGAGCAATGGATGAACTACCTCAGAGTGCAGATGGAAAAACGATTACCACTACGGAACCTAAATTTGTTCCCAAAGAAGCGGCGAAAATTGTGCTAAATGAGGATTTGGATGTAAAAGTGCGACTTATCGATTGTGTAGGCTATATGGTAGAAGGGGCAGTTGGCCATCTGGAAGCAGGCAATGAACGTATGGTAAAAACACCATGGTTTGAAGATGCTATTCCTTTTACGCAGGCTGCGGAAATTGGAACAGATAAAGTAATGACAGAACACTCTACCATTGGATTGGTGATTACAACAGATGGTAGTATTGGTGAGTTATCCCGCAATCAATACTTGGAAGCAGAAGAGAAGACTATTTTAGAACTGAAACGCTTACATAAGCCATTTATGGTATTGGTAAATACTCAGAAGCCATTTTCAGAAGAGGCAAAGAGTATTGCAGAAGAGATAACAAATAAATACAATGTGGTAGCCATGCCAATAAACTGTGAGCAATTGAAAAAAGATGATATTCATAAAATTTTGGAACGTGTGTTATATGAGTTCCCAATTAGCTCTATTGAATTCTTTATGCCCAAATGGGTAGAAATGTTATCCAATGAAAATTCACTAAAAATGGATATTATTAGGCATGTAAAAGATTTGATAAAAGAATATGATTCTATTCGAGATGTTTTGGAAAAGACAATCAATATTGAAAGTGAATATGTGAAACGATGCCAGATGGAACGCATTGGAATGTCAGATGGTGTTATTCGCATACGAATGGATGTAGATGATATGTATTATTATCAGATGCTTTCAGATATGGTTGGCGAAGAGATTAAAGATGAATACCAGCTGATTAGTAAGCTAAAAGATTTTGCATCTAAGAAAAAGGAATATGCAAAAGTATTAGATGCATTAAGCATGGTTCGTGGTAAGGGATATGGTGTAGTAACTCCTGAGACAGAAGAAATTGTTCTGGATAAACCAGAGCTTATTAAACATGGCAACAAATACGGAGTGAAGATTAAGGCAATCAGTCCTTCTATTCACATGATTCGAGCAAATATAGAGACGGAGATTGCACCTATTGTTGGAACCAAAGAAC
>CAZHEM010000231.1:0-1667 GCA_964531725.1 uncultured Acetatifactor sp. | reverse complement strand
ATTATACACTCAACAAAGCAAACAAATCAAAAAATTTGATTAAATAAGAAAATCACTAAGAAAGGATGTTGAGTGTTATGGAAAAGAAAAATTTTATTGCATTATTGATGGGCGTTATAGGTGGGTTAATCTTCTCGCTAGGTATGTGTATGTGCCTGTTGCCACAATGGGGAATGTTTACACCAGGAGTCGTTTGTGCAGCAATTGGGGCAGTAATTCTTGTTATAACATTACTTGTTTATCGCAAGATGTCAGGAGCAGAGCCAATTAAAGTTAACTGGAAAGTGGTTGGCAAGGTTTCATATGGTGTCTTTGCTTCATTGGTTTTAGGTGCAGGGATGAGCATGATAATGGTGCTTGATATGATGATACTCGGTATGGTACTTGGAGTTGTAGGTATAGTATTACTTTTATTCCTTATCCCAATGTGCCTTGGATTTAAGAAAAGTACGATGTAATACAAAGGAGACGAAAGGCTATGTCATATACAGTTATTAAAGCAAATCCAAATAATGTTGTTGAAAGTAATCCAAATAATAACAGCTTTGAATATACATATTCATCAAAGCGTCAGCGTGAAATCGAGAATATAAGAAAAAAATATCTTCCAAAGGAAGAGGATAAGATGGAAACTCTTAGAAGACTTGATAGAAGCGCTGATAGACCAGGAACAATATGGTCGTTGGTTATAGGTATCATAGGGACATTGATAATTGGTGCAGGAATGAGCTGTGCGATGGTAGGTGGTACAACCGTTTTATTTGTTGTAGGAATTATTGTAGGTATCATCGGTATAGCAATATTATCAGTAGCATATCCAGTATACCGTATAGTGACAAAGAAGCAGAGAGAAAAGATTGCAGAACAGATATTGGCATTGACAGAAGAACTTTCGTTATAAGAGAAGAGAGCAAGGTAATATTTAGATAAAAATAATACCTAATGTAAAGGAGAAATGAATTATGAGTAAGACAATGTATTTAGTAACAGGTGCAGCAGGATTTTTAGGTGGTACAATCTGCCGTCAGTTAGTTGATAGAGGAGATAAGGTAAGAGCATTCGTTCTTCCAAATGATAAAGCTATCAAGTATGTTCCAAAAGAAGCTGAAATCGTAGAAGGTGATCTTTGCGACATGGAATCATTAAGAAGATTTTTTACAGTTCCAAAGGGAATGGAGACGGTAGTGCTTCACATAGCCAGTATCGTGACAGTAGACCCTGACTATAATCAGAAGGTTATGGATGTTAACGTAGGTGGTACAGAAAATATTATCCAGTTATGCCTTGAGCATAAGGAGTGTAAGAAACTTGTATATTGTAGCAGCACAGGAGCTATTCCAGAACTTCCAAAGGGACAGCAGATTAAAGAGGTTGAATACCTTGATGCTGAGAAAGTAGTTGGTTGCTATAGCCAGTCAAAGGCATTGGCAACACAGGCGGTTCTTGATGCAGTTAAAAACAAGGGACTCCATGCATGTGTAGTACATCCAAGTGGCATTCTTGGTCCAGAGGATTTTGCTGTAGGAGAGACAACAAGCACAGTTATACAGATAATAAATGGCGAGATGCCTATGGGAATAGATGGTTCATTCAACCTTTGTGATGTACGAGACCTTGCACAGGGAACTATCTTAGCTGCAGATAAAGGTAAAGATGGAAGCTGTTAT
>CAZHEM010000230.1:0-1696 GCA_964531725.1 uncultured Acetatifactor sp. | reverse complement strand
AGAGATAGATTTCAGTAAGCCAATATGTTTAACTGAGAGCTGAATTTGAATTTGGCGAATTTTTGAGCGATGAATGTTTCTTGTTCAAAGGGCAAGTAAGAGGGAGGAAAATAATGACAAAAGAATATGTTTGCAAGATGCTTGCTTCACAAAAATTAATTAGTATAGGAACAACAGGTAAAGACTATCCTGATAATTCGGTGGTTTGCTTTTCTTTTGATGAAGATTGCAATTTGTATTTTGGGAGTTATTCAGATACTCTAAAATGTAAAAATATAGCATTTAATAAACATGTAGCGATTACAGTAGGGACATTACAAATTCATGGTATTGCTAGTGTTGTTGAGTATGGAACACCAGAATACAATATAGGACGTGAGAATTATGATGGAAGATTTCCACAATACGTTGAAGTATTTGAAAAAATGGATAATGAATTATATATAATCAAACCTCTTGTTATTTGGAATTATAATCCATCATTAGGAGGAGAAATGTACCGAGAAATGCTTGTATTCGATGAAAATTATCTTAATCAAATAGAAGTATACTATCCTCATGCATATAAAAAAAGATAATGTGGAATATTGGAAATCATTAATTCCAACTATAAAGAATATAAAATTTCAGTTTGTCGGAGTGATTACATAGACTAAGTTGGATGAATGCTCGATTAAATCAAAACAAATTATGATCGGTTAAATAAGCCGTAGAAGGATGATAATAACATGATATTAACAGTAACCTTGAATCCAGCAGTGGATAAAACATATCGAATAGGGCATTTTGAAGCAGGCGAGGTGAATCGCATGCGTGAAGCGGTGAGCATTGCTGGTGGAAAAGGAATCAATGTTGCCAAGATTCTGAGACAATTTCACATACCTGTGGCGACTATGGGATTCATTGGTGGTAATAGTGGAAACTTTATTGAGGACACAATGCTAGAGTTGAAAGCAGATTGTCGTTTTACACACATTGATGAGGAGACGAGAACAAGTACCAACATTCTGGCGGATGATGGTGTGGTAACAGAGCTTCTAGAGCCAGGTCCAATGGTGACGCAGGAAGAGCAGATAATGTTCTTGAAGGAATTCACAGGTTGTATAGGCGATTGTGAGCTGGTGGTATTCTCAGGAAGTGCGCCGAGAGGAGTGCCTGATAATATTTATGAGCAGTTGATTACTATATGCAATGCGATGGGGATTAAGACAATTCTTGACGCATCGGGAGAATTATTGCGAAAAGGAATTCAAGGGAAACCATATCTGATAAAGCCTAACCGTAAAGAGTTGGAGACATTCGTTGGTAAGAAATTAGCTACAGAAGAGGAACTTATAGACGAGGCACACAAATTAATTGCTACAGGAATTCAGAAAGTCGTAATTTCTCTAGGGGCAGAAGGACTTCTCTATGTAGATGAGAAGCAGGTGCTCAAAGAACAGGCGAAGCCTATAGAAGTGGTGAATACCGTTGCCTGTGGCGATACCGTAGTAGCGTCCTTATGTATGAGCGAGATACAGGGAGATGAAGTGGAGATTGCATTGAAAAAAGCAGTAGCACTATCTGCCGCAAATGCCACCACCATGGAAAGTGCAAGTATTCCCATGGATACTTACCTAGAACTGCTTTCATAAGGATGCAAATTATTTTACGTAAAATCAATCGATTCACGGATAAATATCCTAGTAATGGGAAT
>CAZHEM010000229.1:0-1807 GCA_964531725.1 uncultured Acetatifactor sp. | reverse complement strand
GGATGGGGAATATAAGAACCCCATATCGTGGTGGTCTACTTCAATCTTTTCATTGATTCGATGTAGGAAACTGTCAATCTGAATCTCTCCTGCTTCACGAAGTCTCTCATCCTGACTATGCTCGTAGGCAAGCCAGATTTCTCCGGTCCAGAATCCAGTAGTCCAGTAATTGTTCTCAATTGGCTCATAAAATCCATTTTCGCTGTATGCTTTCTGGAATTTATGAGTAAAATCAGGCAAATTGCGTAACACCTGTTCTGTAGAAAAGTCTAACGCACTTTTCACTTCTTCCTCAGTAATCATTGGCATATTTTCAAATAACATAACGCTCTCCTTTATATCGTAAAGACCCAGAAGCTAATGGCTAGCCTCTGAGTCTCAAATTATCTAAATTTTCGTTCCATTCTTATCTTAACCCTTTAATCCAGTAGAAGCAACACCTTCTACGAAGTATTTCTGTAAGCACAGGAATACGATAATAACAGGGATTAAAGATAATACCGAACCAGCCATAATCAAACCATACTCTGCTGAATACTGGCCGATGAACATTTTAAGTCCAAGCTGAATGGTCTTCTTTTCCTCTGATTTTAAGTAAATCAATGGACCTAGGTAATCGTTCCATGTATTTACAAAGGTGAAGATAGTCAGTGTTGATAGAGCTGGCTTTGATAATGGAAGCATAATCTTCGCATATATCTTATACTCACTCATACCATCAATTCGCGCCGCTTCACACAAATCACTAGGAATGCCTTCATAGAACTGTTTCATCATGAACACACCAAATGCGGAGAATGCCTGCAAACAAATCATTGCTAACAGCTTATCATTCAGTCCCATGTTTCTCATCATAATGAACTGTGGAACCATGTATACCTGCCAAGGCATCGCAATAGTTGAGATGTATGCCAAGAACAGTAAGTTTTTGTGTTTGAACTCCAATTTTGCAAAAGAATAAGCTGCAAAGCTAGAAGTTAATAACTGTAGGAAAGTTACCACGATAGTTAAGATTACTGTGTTTTCTACGAACTTAAGCATTGGAATCTTGGTCCATATTTTCACGTAATTATCCCATCTAGGAACTTCTGGTATGAACACGAAAGGATCCATTAAGAATACCTCTCGATTGGATTTAATCGATGCTGATAGCATCCATAAAAATGGAACCACCATACATGCTGTAATAATAATTAATATTATATAAAGGCCGATTTTACCGGCAATTGCTGCCTTTCTCTTTGAACGATATTTCTTTTCAGCGGTTTGGCTCATATTGTCTCCTCCTTTCTATCCTACGACCTACTGATTTAATTTCTTCTCATAACGGAATTGAATCAGTGTAATCACAAGAACCATCAAGAACAATACCATTGCAATTGCACTAGAATAACCTAAATCCCAGTAATTGAATGCGTTCTGATAGATATAGTAGACAAGAACCGTTGCTGAAGTACTTAGTTTACCATCGCCACCACCTGCTAACATCACTGCAATGTCGTATACCTTGAAGCAGTTGATGGTGAGCATTACTACTACGAAGAAGGTAGTAGAACGAAGCTGTGGCCATGTTATGTAACGGAACTTCTGCCATGTATTGGCACCGTCCAAGCTTCCAGCCTCATATAATTCGGCTGAGATTCCCTGCAAGCCTGCAAGGTAGATTACCATATAATATCCCATGTATTTCCATACACTGAATAAAATCAAGGTTACAAGAACCAAATTACCACTGAACCACTTTGGAAGTTGTTCCTGTGGCACATTAAATACATACAATAATAAATAGTTAACAGGTCCCTTAGAT
>CAZHEM010000228.1:0-1925 GCA_964531725.1 uncultured Acetatifactor sp. | reverse complement strand
GTGTTATATCCATCTGGGAGCTGTCTAATGAAGGTATCTGCATTGGCAAGCTTTGCTGCTGCGATAACTTCCTCATCGGTTGCATCCAGCTTACCAAATCGGATATTCTCCATAACCGTAGCAGTAAATAAATGAGTATCCTGAAGAACGATTCCCAAGGAACGTCTTAAATCAGCCTTCTTAATCTTATTAATGTTGATTCCATCATAACGAATCTTACCATCCTGAATATCGTAGAAACGATTAATCAAGTTGGTAATAGTAGTCTTACCTGCACCTGTAGAACCTACAAAAGCAATCTTCTGTCCTGGAGTAGCATACAAATCAATATTGTGAAGAACCATCTTTTCATCGGTATAACCGAAATCTACATCATCAAATACTACATCGCCCTTCAGTTCCACATAGTCTACACTACCATCTGCCTGATGAGTATGTTTCCAAGCCCACATACCAGTTCTCTCTGCACACTCGGTTAACTTACCATCTACCATCTTGGCATTTACCAAAGTTACATATCCATTGTCTACTTCCACTTCTTCATCTAACAAGTCAAATACACGTTTCGCACCTGCCAAAGCCATAACAATACTGTTCAACTGCTGGCTGACTTGATTGATAGGCATGTTAAAACTCTTATTAAAAGTTAAGAAGCTGGCAAGACCACCTAGGGTAAATCCGCCCACATTATTTAATGCTAACACACCACCAACAATGGCACATAATACATAACTGATATTACCAATCTGTGCATTAACAGGCCCCATAGAGTTGGCAAATTTATGGGCATTATATGCACTGTCAAAAAGCTCATTATTCATCTTGCAGAATTCTTCCACGCTCTTATCTTCATGACAGAATACCTTAACTACCTTCTGACCTTCCATCATCTCTTCAATGTAGCCATTTACCTGACCAATATTCTTCTGCTGCTTCATGAAGAATTTACCACTCTGTCCGGTAACATTCTTTGCTGTAAAAAGCACTACTCCAACCATAACAAGAGTAAGCACTGTTAATGGAATATTCAAGCTCACCATACTGATGAATACGCTGACTACCGTAATTACACTAGAGATAATCTGAGGAATACTTTGGCTAATCATCTGACGCAAGGTATCAATATCATTGGTGTATATTGACATAATGTCACCATGGGCATGCGTATCAAAATACTTAATCGGTAACTTCTCCATATGAGAGAAAAGGTCATTACGAAGGTTACGAAGAGTACCCTGTGTAACATTTACCATAATTCTAGCGTAAGCATAGTTCGCAGCTACACCTACTATATAGAAAATTGCCACATTGCTTATTGCCTTTAATAGATTTGAAAAATCTGGATTCTCCACACCAATCAAAGGAGTAATGTAATCATCAATCAAGGTCTGTGTAAATAAGGTTCCTCGCACATTGGCAAGTACACCAATAAAAATACATGCTACTACAATAAGGCAATGTAACCCATAATTTTTGAATACATAACCTAATACTCTCTTTAAAATCTTGCCCGGATTCTCAATCTTTGGTCTAGGTCCACGCATACCTCTTGCGCCTGGACCACCCATTGGTCCTTTTGGTCCACCCATTGGTCCTGCCATTATGCTTCACCTCCATTCTCATCAAAATCACCACTACCACTAGTCTGTGCTTCGTATACATCTCTATAGATTTCATTATTTGCAAGCAACTCATCATGAGTTCCAATACCATTTAATGTACCATTATCCATTACAATAATGCGATCTGCATTCTGGATACTAGATATTCTCTGTGCAATAATAATCTTTGTAGTATCTGGAATTTCTGTAGCAAATGCATTACGAATTTTAGCGTCAGTGGCTGTATCAACAGCACTTGTACTGTCATCTAAAATCAATATTTTGGTTTTTTCAACAATGCTCTTGCAATACAAAGTCTCTGTT
>CAZHEM010000227.1:1484-1939 GCA_964531725.1 uncultured Acetatifactor sp. | reverse complement strand
GTATAATAGTAATCACTATAACTGCAATAGAATCTAACACACTTACATCTATAGTTACGCCTAAATCTACAAGCCAATTAACAAGTACTCCCGAAAAATTCTCTGCCGCAAAAGCACTACCCAAGAAACCTGATAATGTAATAGCAACCTGTATTGTTGCCAAAAATCTAGCTGGCTGACTAGTAAGTCTGGCAAGGCGTACAGCCCTCTTGTCCCCTTCTGCCGCCATCTTTGCCAATTTATTATCATTCATTGATATAATTGCAATCTCTGCACATGCAAAAACAGCATTTAACAATATCAATACTACCTGCAACAAAATCATTAAAAATATAGAACTTTCCAAATTAATTCCTCCTTTAGCATACAAGCTCGATTATATCAATAACTATGGTTAAGATTCAGTTAAAGAACATATTAATAAAACAAAAACCTTGGATTTTCTTTTTTAAGAC
>CAZHEM010000227.1:0-1474 GCA_964531725.1 uncultured Acetatifactor sp. | reverse complement strand
CTTCCAAGGTTTCTTTACTATTTTATCTTTTATTTATGTGGCTAATTATAGTTTAAAGTAGCTTATATTATTATGCTTGCTTTTTCATATGCTCTTCCATCATTTCTCGAGCCATATTGCTGAGTGCCACTGTAGTATTCTCAGCTACCACTTCCTTGCTTATAACACCGATATAATCAAGATATACATGTGTTCTTCTAAGTGGCGCATTCTTCATGATATGCTCTGTATTCTTAATCGTAGCAACTACAATCGGACAGTCTGCCTTCTTTGCTATCTTAAATGCTCCATGCATGAAAGGTAACATTTCATCCTCACGACTTCTTGTACCTTCTGGATATATTCCCATTGATGCTAAATCATTCTTGATTATTTCACCAGCTCTAAGAATTGTCTTCGCGCTGTCCTTTACATCTCCTCTGTTAAGGCTAAGACAGAAGCGTGAATGCATAAGTCTTGATATTACAGGAATCTTAAACAATTCCTTTTTTGCTACAAAACCCATGTTGTATTTTTTTAGTACTCCCATTGTAACTAATGGGTCCATAGCACCTCTATGGTTACATACAAACAGGAATTTCTCTTTTGGTAATATTTCCTCACCTGTAATGTGCATTTTAATTCTCAAATACCACATTACCAAACCTATAATACAATGAGTATAATATCCGTATATAGGGTTAAATTTGTTTACTTCCTTATCAAGATTTATAAATCTTGTAACAATAATACAACTTAATACCCATGTAAGGAAAATTCCTAAAAATAGTACTATAAAGGCAATTGGAATGGCCCATAAAGCTTCATATATTCCAACTATGTATCCAACTGCTGTTAAGATAAGCGAAATAACCGCTATTCCCGTTAATAACATAATGTCTCTCCTTCAACGTTTTTCTTCATCCATATTAATAAACATATGTCCACTTCGCAGACTCTTTTTTCTTTCGTGTACATTATATCACTTCTTTGAGATTTGCGCCACACTTACCACAATAATTCATCTCGGCAGACGTTTTTTCTCCACAGTTTGGACATGTAACCTTTGAGTATTTCTTTTCTTGCTTGAGATTGTCAATTGCCTCTCGCGCATCTTTAATTGCTTGATATCGCTCCATAATTTCTGGACTCATCTCGTCACCCTCATCCAGGCGAATAACTGCAAGATTTCCAATTTCCTTAGTCAGGGACTTTATCTTCATCTGCTGCTCAGCAATCTTTCCCTCAATCTTACAATTATCCACACCGTTTTTCATGCTTCTTGCGATATTTGACATTTCCTCATTAAATCTTTCTGTAAAGCCCATCACTAATACCTCCTATAATTTATAATTGACTTTGTAACTGGATTCTAAATTCAACTTGTTGATATTATACTAAGCTTTTGTTTACAAAATGTTAATCTCATGATATTCAAGAAAGAATTTTTTCCAGCATACTGACCCTGTTAAATGGGAATGAGAAATAATATCCA
>CAZHEM010000226.1:0-2001 GCA_964531725.1 uncultured Acetatifactor sp. | reverse complement strand
TTTTCAAAAGTTCGGAGACAAAAATGTGGAATTTCTAAAATACACGCACTTTGGGAGTTTTTGATTATTCGTGTCCGTTAAAGGTTTGAGCAAAAGAATGGCGAGGTGTTCGCGGTTGAGAAACATATGTGAAGATTTATCTATCTGTAAGATTCTCCATATGTTTCTCATCCACGTACGCCTCGCCATTTTTTGTCAAAGCCATTAAAGGACACGAAATTTATCCCAAAGTGCGTGTATAAGAAATTCTCACATTTTAGTCAACGAATTTTGAAAACGTATTCCCCTGCCGAACTCGCCACCCCAAATGTTCATACCTGAGGAAGACGCGAACAATCGCAGTTAGCAAAAGCGCGCATTTTAGAAATTCCACATTTTGCGGCCCGCAATCTTGTTCTGTATTCTAGGTCGGACAACTTCGATACATTTCGTAAAGGGGCAAGGGAGATGGGGCTTGGATTCCGCTTCCCCGAGGATGTTGGGGCTAGGTTATTTCTTTTTTACACTGTATCCGAAGGTCCCTATCTGCTCACCACAGGCTAGGTATGCGCCATGGGAATATACGATAGGATCTGCTTTTTCTAAATGGAACTTGCGGTTCTCATCCATGTACTTTTCGTCTGCATGTACTGCTACTACCTCAGCCAAGAACATGTCGTGGGAACCTAAGTGCTTAATCTCGGTTACTTTACACTCTATACATACTGGGCTTTCTGCAATGAGAGGAGCTTTAACTTCGCTTGCAGGAAGTGGAGTCAAATTCATCTCCTTGAACTTGTCTACATCTCTACCGCTCTTCACACCACAGTAGTCCGTTGCATATGCTAATTCCTTTGTGGTCAAGTTAATTACAAATTCGCCAGTCTCTTTGATGATGGGATATGAGTATCTCTCTGGTCTGATTGAAATTGATACCATTGGTGGATTGGTACATATTGTTCCAGCCCACGCTAAAGTAATAATATTATTTTTTCCATTTTTGTCTGCCATGCTTACCATAACTACTGGTAATGGATATAACATATTTCCTGGTTTCCACAATTCTTTTGCCATTTCATTTATCTCCTATTCGTTTGCATAAAGCAGGCACATACACCACTCTTATAGATATGGTCATGTGCCCATTCTTAATCTTATTTAGAAAAACTTAATATTAAAATACGTAAGTACTTGGAATACTACGCTAGCGATTGAAGCAAGTAATGCCACAATAGATACGCCGAGCACAGCGTTGAGCTTGCCTTTCAAAGACTTCACAGCAATACCAAGTTCTTCCTTCACGCTTTCAGTCTGCTTGCTATTCTCTTCTACCACTGCAGCCTGCACATTACGATATACCTTAACACACTCTTTGTGTACACTTTCGCTAGTATTATCAAGTTTCTCAGCTATGATCTGCTTTAATTCATCCAATTTCTCGGTGTCTGCCTGAATGGATTGAATCTTACTGATGCTCTCTTCCACGAGACGGTTCAGCTCATCACCATTTACTTGGGCACCACTTAGCTTCTCTTCTCCATCAGCAATCAATTTCTGCATTTTTGCAAGGCAATCATTGTATTCCTTAAGCTGATTCCTCAATTTATCCATTTCTTCCGCATCTGCTGCCGCATTTGCCTTAATCATTTCCTGTGCTGTTAGCTTTTGAGCCAGCTTGTCCATAAATGTATCCATCAGTTTCCTCCCGATCCCGAACATATCCACCTACCACTTTCTATATTTTGTGGTGTTAAATCTATATCATAAATATTCTAACATTTTTTCATTATTGTGACAACTAAAAAGCAATTTGTCTTCGTGCTTCTTATTCAGCACATGTCATTTATTTGTGCATTTTGCACAAATAAATGTTTTATTTTTTGGTTTTTTAGTAGTTTTTACTTATTATTAACGGTTTGTTCATATTTTGTTCATATTTAATTGTTATACTAATTTTACGTTAAAGAACAAATTGTTCGAATGTTTTCATTACACATTAGATAAATTTTTTCATAATAGCCC
>CAZHEM010000225.1:0-2022 GCA_964531725.1 uncultured Acetatifactor sp. | reverse complement strand
AGAGGAGCGAGAAGAGGCTCGCGAAAAAGTATTTAGGGAGCGCAATGAAGCATATTACAAAAAGATGGACGAGCTGTTGCGCATAAAGCAGGGCAAAAAGAAAAGACATTTTATCTAATTATAAAGGGAAATAAAAATGGTGCATGGAATGAATCCATGCACCACTTAGATTACTAAAAATTAAGCCTGCTCAATAGCGCCTACAGGACACTGTCCAGCGCAAGAACCACAATCGATACACTTATCAGCGTCGATTTCAAATTTGCCATCGCCCATGCTGATAGCGCCAACTGGGCACTGTGCTTCACAAGCACCACAAGCTACACAAGAATCACCGATACAAAATGCCATAATAATATCCTCCTTAAATATCAGTATCAAATTTGGTTTGATACAAAAATGTCAATAACTTATATTCATTGTAATATAAAAAATTGTTGAATACAAGTGCTAAATAAGAAAAATTATCAATAAATATTGGTAAAATTATGCCATTTCGCTTCTACGTTTACGAATACCGTCTAAAATAACTTTTTTCTTGTCTACAACTTTGTTTTTGTCCATGGCAGGAGTATCTTTTAGTTTGTATTCCATGCCGAGTTGTTCATATTTTTTCTCACCCATTGTGTGATATGGGAGTACATCTAAGGCTTTCAAATTCTTAAATTGTCCAATGAAATAACCTAAATCAAAGAGATATTTGTCGTCATCTGTAATGCCGGGCACTACTACATGGCGAATCCACATATCGATATTGTGGTCGTCTAAGTAGGATACAAAGGCGAGAATGTTGTGATTTGGTTGTGCTGTTAGGTCTTTGTGCTTTTCTGGGTCGATATGTTTAATATCTAGCATGACCAAATCGGTAAGTGTCATTAACTTGTCCAATTTAGCTACCAAATCAGCATTGTCTGGGTTGTAAGCAATACCAGATGTGTCAATACAGGTATGAATGTTTTTCTTTTTGGCTAAAGTAAATAAATCTATTAGGAAATCGACTTGCATTAAAGGTTCGCCACCAGTTACAGTGATTCCGCCTCCTTTATAAAAGCCGATGTTTCTTTCGTATTGTTCAATAATATATTCTGGCTCCATAAGGGTACCGCCGTTCATCTCCCAAGTATCTGGGTTGTGGCAATAAGCACAGCGCATAGGGCATCCCTGTACAAATACAACAAAGCGTACACCAGGTCCATCTACGGTTCCAAAACTTTCTAAAGAATGAATTCTTCCTTGCATAATGTTCCTTTCTGAAGTAAGTAAACAATTATTTATAAAAACCCGGGAAGATTTCTTCCCGGGTCTTAATAGCATATGCTTATCTGATAGGATTATTCCTTGGAATTATTATTCCATTGGAGGGGGTCCTATTAGATGCTCTCGTGGAAAGTACGAGAGATAACGTCAGCCTGCTGTTCTGGAGTTAACTTGATGAAGTTAACTGCATATCCTGATACACGGATAGTAAGCTGAGGATAGTTTTCTGGATGCTGCTGAGCATCTAATAAAGTATCTCTGTTTAATACGTTAACGTTAAGATGATGACCACCTTTGGTAGCATAACCATCTAATAAAGAAACAAGGTTATCAATCTGTGCACTTGCTGCCATAGTAAAATCCTCCTTATATAATCATAAATGTTGGTGAAGAGGCCTATTTAAAATCGTCTAGGCCCTCTTCAAGAGTGGGTACACTGCAGGCTAACGGTGTTCTAGAACAATCCGTGCAGCCCATTGTCTGAACGTTCTTTGATTGTGTGCCAGTGGCATCGAAATCGACATTCACATGGCCTACACCATTTGCCATGCCAGAATCTAGCATTTTAACAAGGTCATCAATCATTGCTTTCTCGTCCATTACATTACCTCACTATAATTATTTGTTTAAATCTAATTCGATATCACCAGCGAATACCTGATCTTCTTTACCAAGAGCACCAGGAATGATGGTGAAGGTATTAGAAATACCATCCTGAGCATCCTTGAATGGAAGCTTAGATACTGAAGCAAGAGAAGCTACTGC
>CAZHEM010000224.1:0-2072 GCA_964531725.1 uncultured Acetatifactor sp. | reverse complement strand
CATTGGTTCATCATCAATGAAATCAATCTCATCATTTAAATATACCTGATAATTATTCCATGTCTCTTCCAACATCTCTAGATTACGCTTTACATTCTGTGGGCACTTCAAACATAATGCTACCACAAGTGCATTGATTACACTAAGAGGTGCTACCAACGAGTCTACGATTGAGACCATGTCACTTCTTGCAAGCAAATTACAAGAAGAATATAAATTCATTGGGGAATGAATACTGTCTGTTATAGCAATCACCTTCGCATTCCTATCATTGGCAAATTCCATCGCCTTCAAAGTACGCATAGAATATCTAGGAAAACTAATTCCAATAAAACAATCCTTCTCACTGATATGTATCATCTGCTCAAAGGTTTCAGTAACACTAGTCGTATTCAACAACACTACATTACCACGAATCATATGCAGATAAAAATGTAAAAAAGCTGCCAATGGCTCATTGCTTCTAAGCCCCATTATATATATGGTTTCCGCCTCTAAAATGGTAGAAACTGCTAATTCAAATGCAGTTGGATCTAAGTTCTCAATGGTATCCTGTAATTTCTCAATGTCCGCAGACAATACCGATGTTAATATTTCTGATTGAGAGCTCTTACCATATTTTGCCCCAATCTTCTGTACACCACTTAATTTGCCTTTTACACACTCTTCTAACGCTTTCTGAAACTCTGGATATCCACTATATCCAATTCCACTGGCAAAACGAACTACTGTAGATTCACTAATACCAAGGGTCTCGCCTAATTTAGCAGCAGTCATAAATACTGCTTGATCATAATGTTCAGAAATATAAGTTGCAATTGCCTTATGGCTCTTGCTCATAGTAGAAAAGTTCTCGTTAATTCTACTTAATATATCGTAATGCTTCTCCATTGCACTTCTGCCTTTCTATTACTTTACAAATGCCTCATAGGAATGTTCTAACAATGCCAATGTTTCTACATCTGACAAGTCATAATCCCCTGTCAAGGTCATGCAGGCAGCACCATGAATGAATATCCACATTTTCATAAACAAATCGCCTGGATTAGGACATCCAGATACTCTGGCCAAATTAATTTCATATACTACGTTACCAGAATTACCATTTAGCAATTCATACATGCTTTTAGCACGATTACCACCATTTACAAATAATAATTCAAATAAGTGTCTCTCTTCTCTGGCAAACGCAATATACGCCATACCCAAATTTGCAAAAGGAGTCTTACCCGTACGAGGATACAAACTATAATAATCTTGGAAAAATGCTGCCGCTTTCTCATACACAGCATCCATCAATTCATCCATGTTTTTATACACACGGAAAATCGGCTGTGTAGAACAGCCTACTTTCGCTGCAACTTTTCTTGCAGTTACTACACTAAAGCCCTCTTCTCTTGTCATCTCAAAAGCAGTATCCAAAATGTTCTGAATTGTAATTGTCTCCTTACGTGCCATTTTATCCCTCACTTTGCCTAATTTAGGCATTATTCTGTCAAAGAATTTATCTTTGATTAATTTGCTATAACACTTGTTATTTTAGATTGTGTCGCCCAAAATGTCAAGCCGACCTTCGCATTCCGCTTCGCGGAATCGCTCATGATGGGCTGTCGCCCAATAAATGAAAATAAAAAAATAGGCGGTCGAGAACATAAATGCTCTCTTCCGCCATTTCTTTATTTTCATTTGCTCGGCTTGTAGCCTACACAGGATATGCTCCATTCTTGGTGTCTGCCTGAGTCATATCAACTTTTTCCTGCTGTGCCTGACGATATTTGAAGAAGTCAGTAGCAACCTGAGGGAATAATGCGTAGCTAAGTACGTCCTCATCCTGCTGCTTCCATTCTTTCATCTCACCTTCAAGCTTATCTAACTCGTTATCAAGTAAATCTGCATAACGGCAGGTAATTCTCTCTTCGCCTGGGATAACCTTGTCGATAACTTCCTGGCTCATAGGTTTTACAGTCTGACCATACTCGCCACGAAGAACTGCCTTGGTCTCCTTAGTAGCCATCTTATAACGCTCACCCATAAGTACATTAAATACTGCCTGAGTACCAACAATCTGGGAA
>CAZHEM010000223.1:0-2118 GCA_964531725.1 uncultured Acetatifactor sp. | reverse complement strand
AAACAGTCGTATATAACACTGAAAATGAAGCAGAGCTTAATATCAAGGTTGATAACAATAATGGTACATATAGCGTGAAGGTAGATAGCAAGAAGTCATATAAGGTTGTACTTGTTAATGCAGGTACACCAGTTGAGGTTACTGGTGCAGAGTACAGCATGGATGGTGAAAATGTTGTATTATCATCAACATGCAATAGTGAGATTGTTGTTAGATATTAAGAATAATTAAGATAACTAAGAAACTTCTGATTGATACATTAGGAGACAGATTATGAAAACTGAAGTTGCAGAAAAATATATAGAGGAGCTACTTGGTGATTTAACTCTTGAAGAGAAGATTGGTATGATTCATGGTGCAAGCCTTTTTCATACAAAGGAAGTTAGTCGATTACACATCCCAGAGGTTCATTTTTCAGATGGACCTATGGGCGTAAGAGGCGAATTTGCAGATGATCAGTGGCACTCAGCTTTTAACAATGATGATATTGTAAGCTACCTTCCTTGTAATAGTGCCATAGCTTCTACATGGAACAGAGACATAGCGAGAAGTTCAGGCAGAGTATTAGGAGCAGAAGCAAGAGGCAGGGGCAAAGATGTTATTTTGGCACCAGGCATAAATATTAAGAGAAGTCCATTATGTGGTCGTAACTTTGAATATATGAGTGAGGACCCAAGACTTATTGAAGAAATAGTAGTGCCTATGGTACAGGGGATTCAGGAAAATGATGTGGCTGCGTGTGTAAAGCATTTTGCAGCAAATTCTCAGGAAACAGATAGATTATCAGTTGATACAATTGTAGATGAGAGAACCTTGCAGGAGATATATTTCCCTGGATTTAAAGCGGCTATTGATAAAGGTAAAGTATATTCATTGATGGGTGGATACAACAAGCTCAATGGAGAGCATTGCTGTACCAGTGAAAATCTTTTGAATAAGGTGCTTAGAGAGCAGTGGAGCTTTGATGGCGTAATTGTTTCTGACTGGGGCGGTGTACATGATACCGACGAAGCATATAAATCATCTCTTGATGTGGAGATGGATGTAAGAGATTGCTTTGATGATTATTATATGGCAAATCCACTCTACGAGAAGATTAAATCGGGCGAATTATCAGAGGGTTTCATAGACGACAAGGTGCGTAATATCTTACGTATGATGCTGAGACTTAAGATGATAGGTGAAGATAGAGAAAGCCGTAACGCTGGAAGCTACAATACCAGAGAACATCAGCAAACAATATTGGAAGCGGCTAGAGAGTCTATAATACTTCTAAAAAATGAAGGAAATATACTTCCATTGCAACCAGATAACTCTAAGAAAATTGCAGTTATTGGTGCAAATGCAGCGACAATACATGCAAATGGTGGTGGTAGTGCAGAGATAAAAGCGCTTTATGAGATAGCGCCACTTATGGGTATTAAGATGCTTCTTGGAGGAAATGCAAAGATTTCCTACGCTCCAGGTTATTATGTGCCAAAGAAGCAGCGAGCAGAGATTAGCTGGCAGGCTGATAGTACAAAGACAAAGGAAGAGTTGGAAGCAGAGGCTAAAGTAATAGTAGATACTGCTACAGAGGAAGCAAAACGTTTGAGATTATCTGTAGAATATTATGAAGATGCTATAAAACTGGCAAAGGAAAGCGACATAGTTATATATGTGGGCGGTTTAAATCATGGCTATGATGTAGAAGGTCTTGACCGCGCAGATATGAAGCTTCCTTATGAGCAGGATAAATTATTAGAGGCAATTCTTGCAGAAAAACCAGATACAGTAGTAGTCATGTATGCGGGCTCGCCAGTAGAGATGCCATGGCTAGATAAAGCGAAGGCTGTAGTTTGGAGTTATTATGCAGGCATGGAGGGCGGTACAGCATTGGCAGAGGTGCTGTTTGGAAAGGTAAATCCTTCAGGAAAGCTTGCGGAAACATTTATCAAGGCAGAGGAACAATGCCCTGCCAAGAGAGGTATAAACTTTGCGAATGAAAAATCTGTAGAACACACAGAGGGCGTTATGGTGGGATACAGATATTATGACACAGAGCAGATAGATGTAAATTTCTGTTTTGGTCATGGTCTATCATATACTGAATCCCCCCATAACGCCCTCTGTGTGTTC
>CAZHEM010000222.1:0-2137 GCA_964531725.1 uncultured Acetatifactor sp. | reverse complement strand
AAAGGAATGATGACATGAAAAGGAAGATTTTATCATTGATGTTAGGAGTGCTAATGGTATTCAATGTTTTTGGATGCCAAAACTCTTCAGGGGGCAATACAGGTGAACAATCTACAGATTTAGGAACAGAAGGTGAAGAGACGGGTGTAGTTGAGTTATCAATTTGGGCAGAAGAAGGCAATTTTGAGATGCTTGAAACCATGATTGCTTCATTTAAGCAGGAGTACGCAGGAGAAGCGGAGTTCAATATTACATTGATCGCAGAGGGCGATGCTAATGTTAGAGATGATTTGCTTGGTGATGTGCATAATGGTCCAGATGTATTCCATTTCCCAGACGATCAGCTTAGTAGTTTGATTGCAGGCGGTGTTTTGTCGGCCGTACCTAATGCAGACGAAATAAAGAAAGCTAATCTTGAAGATGCAGTTACAGCAGCGTCTTTAGGTGATACGTTGTATGCATATCCTATGACAGCTGACAATGGATATTTCTTGTATTATGATAAGACATATTTTACAGAAGAAGATGTGAAGACATTGGACGGTATTATTGCTGTTGCAGAAGCGGCAGGCAAGAAGTTTTCCATGGAATTTAATTCGGGCTGGTATTTATTTTCCTTTTTTGGAAATACAGGTCTTGAATTTGGTATCAATGATGATGGTGTAACAAATCATTGTAACTGGAATTCTATTGAAGGCGATATTACAGGCATGCATATAGGAGAGGCACTTGTTAAATTAGTATCTAGTCCTGCATTTGTACCACAGCCAGATACGGAGTTCGTAACTGGAGCACAAAATGGTACTGTTATAGCAGGTATCAGTGGTGTTTGGAATGCAGTATCTATAAAAGAAGCATGGGGAGAAGATTATGGAGCTGTTAAACTTCCGACATATACATGTAATGGACAGCAGATTCAGATGTCTTCTTTTAAGGGATATAAAATGATAGGTGTTAATTCATATTCAGAACACCTTGATTGGGCGCATAAGCTTGCAGATTGGCTTACAAATGAAGATAATCAGCAGGTACGTTTAGAGATGAGAAATCAGGGACCTTCTAATAAAAATGTGGCTGAATCAGATGAACTTAATAGCGTGCCAGCTATTCAAGCTGTAATTGCACAGTCAGAGCATGGTGTGTTGCAGAGAGTTGGTAATAACTATTGGGGACCATGTACAACATTTGCGGATACATTAGTTGCGAAGAAACCATCAGGGACTGCATTGCAAGAATTGTTAGATATACTGGTTGAAGGTATCACAGCATCAACAGCGGGTTAGGAGGAATGACAGATGAGCAAGACTAAGACAAAAAAGAAAATGCGTATGAGCTTGAAAATCACTATCTTGGCACCTGTTATTGTCCTTTGGATTGTGGCGTTAGTGTCAAATATAAGTGGTATTATTAACATAGGTTCGGTAAATACTTCTGCAACTGAGATAGCAGAAGTATATATGGTTGAAATATCAGAATTAAGTGAGATTAGAAATGCAACACAGGTGTTACATAAGATGGGCTTATCTCATATTATTTCTACAGATTTGGAATCAATGGTAGACCTTGTGTACGATATAAGGGATCAGGAAGAAGCGTTGGATAAGATGCTTGCAGAGTATAAAAAGTATGTGCCAGAAGAGGAGATGGAGGCATACGAAGCTATGCTTACAAGTTATCAGGGTATCAAAGATGAAATAGCTAGCACTATAGCTTTCAGTGCTCTTGGCAACAGTGAGGCTGCGTATGGAGCTGCTAATGGACCTCTTGCTGAGCATGTGAAAGCTGTGGAGGATTATATTGCAGTAACAACAGAAGCTGCAAATGAAGCTGCAAATGAGGCTCGTGAGTCATTACAGAATGTATATGGTGTAGCTATATCATCCACTGGTGTTATGATGATTGTAAGTATTGTTGCTATTATATTTGCATTGTATGTGGTGCTTCGTATAGTTCTTAAACCACTTGTTTCTATTAATAAAGAAATCAAGGGAATTGTGAAGGATATTGAAAATAATGATGGTGATCTTACAAAGAGACTTACTATTCTTTCTAATGATGAGATTTCGGATATAGCTAATGCGATGAATTTGTTTATCGAAAGATTACAGGAAATTATGAAGCTTATCGTTGGAAATAC
>CAZHEM010000221.1:0-2168 GCA_964531725.1 uncultured Acetatifactor sp. | reverse complement strand
TAATCGGTGTACGAATCTCATGGGACATATTGGCAAGAAATTGTGTCTTTGCCTCGCCTGCAAGAATCGCCATCTGCTTTTCTTTCTCTGTAGCCAGCATATCTCTTGCAGTTTTAAATCCTGCCACAAACAGCAAAATAATCAAGCCAAAGCTCAACATAACACCACCGTAATACGATGTTTGTGGTACAAATGTAACATACATCTCCCAGATGGTTACTACAAGCATTGCTGCAATACCAAATACGAGTTCTCCATATTCATCTATTTTGCCTCTTTTTATATCTAGAACAATGGTAATAGCTATCGTAATTACCATCAAAATAATCAAGCCATATGCCATAATCGAAGAATCAGCCAAGTCCACAATATTAAACAGCTGTAACAATGTAGATATCACGAAGTTAGCTGCCACACTCAACAAAAGAATTCTGTAAACTTTCTCGTATCGACCTTTTTGCAATCTACTTATGTAGACTATAAAAGGATAAGGAATAAGTATCGTCAACAAAAATCCAACATGTGCCGCAATTGATGAATTCGGTAGGAAAAATTGGCGAATTCTTGATTCCGAAATCATAGCCATTGAAAGCTGTAAAACGCCTAAGCCAAGATATGTAATATCTACACTCTTATTGTAAACGAGCCTCAATATACATCCCATAAAGAATACTATCGCACTTAAAATCAACATGCAGAAAGACACAAGTATAACGACAGAACACTCTTCTACAAATAACGAAACAATATCATATTTATCGCCTACATATACTTCATTTAAGAATCCTGCGAACTCAGAATCACTGGTAACTTCTATAGCAACTACTTTTCCTGCATCTTTCTCCGATACATTGAAGAATACAAAGGCACTAGCACTATTTTTTCCAAATAAACGTGTTCCCTTCGTAGTGTACTCTTTTCTAAGCTCATCCCCCACAAAAACTCGCATATCCTGTTGGGATGCTCTCATACAAAACCATGTATCACTTTGATTCTGTGGCAGAGTAATCTCTAACCTTACAACTTCGCCTCTCTCTGCGTCGCATTGAGTAGGAAGTGTTATACTTTCTCTCCTGCCATCAGTATGAACTCTTTCCCAATCCGCCTCAAGCAAAACACATTCTCCACTTTCCGTAGGATCTTCAACTGGCATGAAAATCTCACCAAAAAGCAGAAACAGAACTACCGCTATAAGCATAACACCAAATATAATTTTCAGAGCTTTCATGCCTTGTTCTTCTTTTGTTTTCACTTTTTACTTACCTCATTTTATCGGTCTATGTGCAGTATTCATAGATAATTATACTATATGAGAGGGATGTTTGACATCATTTTTTATAATTAATTAACAAAAATGTTGAATATCATTTACTTGATATGTCACTAAGATAACCAAAGACTTCCCTGTAATTTGGAGGGGATATTATCGGAAATTATTGGCAAAATCAAGATTGAATTATATTAACATTGGAATCTCAAGTGAAAACTGAAAGTTGTACTTCTCATTGAATCATTTTAAACATACCGGGACCATCCCATTCACATGGTCTTTCTTCAAAACCCTTTTTCTTGTAAAAGGGAACAGCTTCTTTTGTGCTAATTAGTTCTAAACTAACAGCCCATTCAGATGAAATAGATTCTCTTATATACTTTTCCAAGCTTTCCATCAACAGTGTTCCTACTCCCTTAGATTGATATGACGGAATTACTGCAAAATCTTTAATATAAAAACTCATTCCACCATCACCAATTAATCTTACCATTCCCACCGCTTGTTCGCTGTCATAAACTGTAAAAGTAGCAATTGTATTTATTAATGCTTCTCTTACTTGTTCGATACAGGGTGGCTCCCAACCAACTGATGAATATAATTCTAAAAACAACTCTGGTGTCAAAGTGTTAATTTCTATTTTCATAATCTCGCCTCCAAATTCATTTTTCTTTCTTCGTCTGCAATTCTACAATTTCCTTTATATTAAAAAACTCGTTTTCGTACTTCGGATGAAACAACTGCAATTCATCAAGTATATATGCTTTTGGAAATTTGTTAAGATATTGCTGTTCCTTCCAAATTGCATCTATGTATTGTGCAATCATATCAATTCCTTCCATGTTCATATCCAATCCAAATATAGGATAGTCCATAGTAATAATTGTTTCCATAGGAG
>CAZHEM010000220.1:0-2230 GCA_964531725.1 uncultured Acetatifactor sp. | reverse complement strand
ATAGAGAAAAAAGATATGCTGTAATTGTTTGAACAATTACAGCATTTTTTATAAGGAGGGGTTATTTGTGAACGACAATAACGTAGTAATCAAAGATGCCAGAACCTTGGGAGTACCCAAAATGTTACTGCTTGGACTCCAGCATATGTTTGCCATGTTTGGTGCAACCATTCTTGTACCCATACTGGTCAACAATTACTTCGAGGGAGAAGGGCTGTCCATTCAGGTAACATTGATCTGTGCAGGGCTTGGTACGCTGTTCTTCCATGTATGTGCCAAGATGAAAGTACCGGCATTTCTGGGGTCATCTTTTGCATTTCTGGGTGGCTTTGCTACAGTAGCGAATCTGGACAGTGGAATGTATGCCAACATGACAATGGGTGAGAAGCTGCCTTATGCGTGTGGCGGTATCGTTGTAGCAGGTCTGTTATATCTGGTGCTGGCACTGGTTATCAAGCTTGTAGGTGTGAAACGTGTCATGCATTATCTGCCGCCGGTTGTAACTGGTCCTATTATCATCTGTATCGGCTTATCACTTGCACCGTCAGCAATCTCTAATGCATCAACGAACTGGCTGATTGCAATCATTGCCCTGGCTGCAATTATTATCTTTAATATCTGGGGAAAAGGCATGTTCAAGATCATTCCTATTCTGATGGGAGTTGTGATATCCTATGCGGTAGCAGTGATTCTTAATGCAGTTGGTATCACGAATCCGGATGGCAGCACCATTATTGATTTCTCCAATATTGCAACAGCAGCATGGGTGGGAATTCCTCCTTTTCAGATATGCAAATTTGACATAACAGCAATTCTTGTCATGGCACCGATTGCACTGGCGACCATGATTGAACACATCGGCGATATGTCAGCTATCTCTGCTACAGTTGGTGAGAATTTCATTGCTGATCCGGGCTTACATCGTACATTGATCGGTGATGGACTGGCAACGTCGCTGTCTGCGTTATTTGGCGGACCTGCGAATACAACATATGGTGAGAACACAGGTGTACTGGAATTAAGCCATGTACATGATCCGCGGGTCATTCGTATTGCAGCAGTATTTGCAATCATTCTGAGCTTTATTCCCAAGATGGCAGAGGTGATTGGTTCTATGCCATCTGCGATTATCGGTGGTGTAAGCTTTATGCTGTATGGTATGATCTCTGCTATCGGTGTGCGTAATGTGGTTGAGAATCATGTAGATCTTACCAAGTCACGTAATCTTGTGATCGCAGCAGTGATTCTGGTCAGTGGACTTGGATTCTCAGATGGTCTGGCTTTTAGTGTATTTGGTACTTCTATTACATTGACAGGGCTTGCGATCGCAGCTCTTGCGGGTATTATTTTAAATGCCATATTGCCGGGTAATGACTACGAATTTGGTGAAAATCTCCAGGGAGACATCAACAGGGGTGTAGGAATGAATCCCAACATAAAAGAATAATGGAATTATGGTAAACAAAAGCGGTGTTATAGACGAAATAATCTATAACACTGTTTTTTTAAGAAGATAAAGACACATAGCGATGTAAGTGTGAAGTTAGAGAGGTATATGAACTGAATGTAATCATGGAGACAGAGAATCAGAGTATGATATCCAATATGATCTATATCAGAACGTCTCTGGAGCTGGCAAACGAAAGTAAGAAGAAAATAGAAGCCATCAATGCGATTCTGATGGAAAAGTCAGAAACGGATGAACTGACAGGGCTGGCTAACAGATATAAACTGTCAGAGTATTCCAGAACAGTAATGGATGAATTCGTTATTATGTACCAGGCAGTGAGAATAAGAACTGGGATTTCCTTCATGTTGCTGATAATATGCTGTATCGGGTTAAGAAAAAGCAGAGAAACAGCATCTGTATGGGCAGACTTCATGAGTCCAATGTATAATTGATGGACAAATTATAAAAAAATTATAAAAAGCGTACACAACTATTGACCTTTCATAAATGGAGTGCTATAACACATATAGAACAAAGGAAAGGGACATGAATTGAATAAATCCTAAGCCCCCAACGCTCCGGGTTCTCTATTTGTAGAATTGGAGGAAAAGACAAATGACTACTTTAAAGGTACAAAAAAGAGACATGGAAACAAAGGCAAAGAAACTGAGAAGAGAAGGTTTTATTACCGGTAATCTTTTCGGTAAGGAGATTGAAGGTTCTATACCACTTAAAATCGAGCGATTAG
Source organism: uncultured Acetatifactor sp. (assembly GCA_964531725.1). GTDB lineage: Bacteria > Bacillota > Clostridia > Lachnospirales > Lachnospiraceae > Acetatifactor. The sequence goes on along the minus strand of CAZHEM010000220.1, from coordinate 32 downwards.
AAGCAGAGAGAACTTTACGTGGATGTATGAAG
>CAZHEM010000219.1:0-2361 GCA_964531725.1 uncultured Acetatifactor sp. | reverse complement strand
GCTGCTGCCTCCTCGTTTGACATTTTTCCCAGCTGATATGCATACGCCTCATTATCAGTGGCACCAATTTTTACTCCTGCTCCTATAAGTGTTCCATCTGCACATGCACCATCACCACCAGCTTCTGTGTTACATGCAATAAATACGGGAACCTTTGCATACTTCTGCAGTTTACGATTCTGCTCCTGAATAGCCACACCTGGAGCCGGATTATAACGACAACCTCCCAAATGATATTTTTCCATCAACTCCCTCAGATGCTCCTCCTCATGAGAGGATGTCAACTGAAAGAATAGCTGTCCAACCTTTTCTTCATCTGTCATAGTAGCTATCGTTTCCTCTACCCATTTACAATCTTCGTCAGATAAATAATAAGGTCTTGCCTTCAAATCAACCATATACAAATCTCCTTCCATAATTATATTCTTTATTACTCAAACCTATTTAGAAATTAAACCGTCTTTTTTGTTGCTCCAAGATTTGCTACAAATTCGTCTATCTTGTTCTGCTGATATTCATCACCATAACTTCCATCCTTAAGTCTTCCTATTGCTGTATTCACAAATTCAGCCCAAGAAGCTTTTTCATGTTTAACAAGTATTGGATAATAATAAACACCATTTTTCATTGCAGCATCATAATCGCCTGGCGCATCACCCGTCATGAGAACCTTATCCTTATCATAGCCTTTTTTTACCAGTTCCTGTATACAGTATGCTTTGCTTCCTGCATCTTGAGCTAAGATAATATCTACGTGTTCAAGAAGATTGTACAGTGCCCATTCTTCTTCAACTGCTTGCCTATTGGCAGATGAAACTATAGCCACATCTCCATATTGATGAGCATACTCCAATGCTTCCTTTACACCATCAAATGGTTTCTTATCATCAAAGGACAACTTATTGATACTCTCATTTACTAATTTTGACCATGCCAATGCTTTTTTTAGGCATATGCTATCATGTTCTTCAATTGCCTTGGCTAATGCTCCATTTGATAACTCTGGACTTTCCTCTACCCATTTATCTAGTACATCTACATCCTCTATTTTACAATATTTTTTATTTATCTCTTTTAGCGCCTTCGCCAGACCCTTGAAACGATTGATTCCTCTTGTCATAGTATATAGATTTACTTCATTCCATCTATCCAAAATGGGAGCTTTCCACTCTGAAAGCCCCCATTCCTCTACCATGCACGGGCCAAAGCAACGAATATGCTTTACGTCCATTGTATCCATTGCACATCCATCGGAATCAATACAAAACAGCCAGTCTTTTCTTTTTTGAAAATTGTCTAAATTTGTACTCATCATTTACCCCGTTATTCTTTTTGATTAAAACGCAAACTCACGAACTACTCTGTAGCATCCTCTGTTTCAACTACTTCGCCATGCTTTTCCTTTAATGCTAATACATTAGCATCAACCTGCTTCTTGTGTAATGGATACCATAACCAAAGAACAAGTGCCAATAAGATAAATCCAATAGCTGGAAGTAATGTCGATATATCGAAGATACCTGACAAAACTTCTGGAGTCTGAACTGCACCCTCAGCTGCTGCCTTTGAATTATAGCCAATACCTGTAAGAAGCCATCCTGATAAACCAGCTGCTAATGCCTGTCCAAGCTTACGTGCAAATGAATACATTGCATATACTGAACCATCCTCACGGATACCATTCTTAAGCTCAGAATAGTCGATAACATCTGTAATAAGTGCCCATGATACCATTGAGAACACACCAAGTCCTAACCAACAAAGCATCTGTAATCCACAATATACCCAAACATTATCTGGACGTACTATCCAAAGAACTACCATAACTATTGCTGCAAAAATATTTGATACTACCGAAACCTCTGCCTTACCAAATTTTCTTGCAAGTGGCTTTGCAAACATAGCTGCAAGAATCATACCAACCATCATCAGCATTGTAGATGCAGACTGTGCATTTGCATTGTTATAATAATCTGGATAAATGTAAGCAGCCATATTTTGCATTGTAAGCTGTGCAAGCAACATAACTACTGATGCTACAATAATTGAGATAAGCGCACGATTCTTAAATGCACTCTTTAACATCTGACCAACAGATGGTCCCTTCTTATCTGTATTTTCATTGACAACAACTCGCTCTGTCACAAGCTTATAACAAAGCAAATAACACAAGATTGCTAAAACTGAAAATACACCTGCCGCTATAGTAACTCTTGAGCCAATAAGTGTTTCCTTAACTGTTCCATCTGCCAATGTAATCTTATCGTATGCTAATATTGGAAGTAATACACCAATAACCATACCTGCAAGCATACCGCCCATTGTGCGGTATGTTGACAGAGACTGTCTGTCACCTGGGTC
>CAZHEM010000218.1:0-2446 GCA_964531725.1 uncultured Acetatifactor sp. | reverse complement strand
ATATTATATAGGAAGCCATTGCCACAGATGCGAATTACTAGGTCGTCCCCCTGCTCCTCCACATCTAACATGTAAATGGTACGCACAGTTGAAAGCACTTGCGCATTCACCTGGCAAAAGCTTTTAAAATCATGTTCACCAACTAAGTAGCTGGCTGCTTCCTGCATTTTTTCTACATCTAATTTATGATACGTAAAAAAGGAATACAGACGTTTTATAGGCATTGGAAAAGTGCCTCTATAAATACGATATTCATAAGTCTTACGGCTCTCGCAATGGCGTGGATGCCAGTCTAAAGCCACTTCTTCGGACTTCTGAATACGAATATCCTCTGGAAGACGCTGATTCAATGCATAAGATATCTTTTCTGCCGGCATGCGATTGCATGTATCAAATACTGCAATATTGCCCAAAGCATGGACTCCTGCATCGGTTCTGCTAGCACCTATCACTTCAATCTCTTCTTTGAGAAGTTCGGTTAAACATCGATTCAATTCACTTTCAATGGTAATACCATTTTTCTGAATCTGCCATCCATGATAGTTGGTTCCATCGTAGGCTACCGTTAGGCGCACACGTTTCTTAGCACAGTTGCACGCCTCGCTATCCATTATGTTATTTTTAATATTATTTTCCATATCATTACTTATGTTTTTGTCGTCCATGTGTATTCCTCAAATTCTTTTCACACATTTCTGCTTCTTCGTTTCTACAAAGCATTAGCATTCACATACCTTGCCTTCTGCTCTACACAAACTCAATCCTACCCACTGCAATGCTTACCACCATATATACTGCGATACATACATATGCGATATAGTCTCTTCGCTGATAAATCAATGGCTTCATCTTGGTTCTACCATCGCCACCACGATAGCACCTAGCCTCCATAGCCATCGCCAAATCATTTGCACGTCTAAAAGCAGAGATAAAAAGTGGCACTAGCAGTGGCACCATCGCCTTAGCTTTGTTAATTAGGTTTCCGCTTTCAAAATCTGCACCTCTGGCTATCTGTGCCTTCATAATCTTATCAGTCTCTTCTAATAAAATAGGAATAAAACGAAGGGCAATAGCCATCATCATCGCTACTTCATGCACTGGCACTTTTATCACACGTAATGGACGCATCATTTTCTCCATACCATCAGTTAAATTGTTTGGTGTTGTTGTCAGCGTCATAACGGATGAACCAATAATTAACATGGTAAGGCGCAGTGCCATGGTCAATGCCATCTCCACACCCTCTCTTGTAATGGTAAGCTTCCATATAGTCACCAATGGAGTTCCCTGTGTCAAAAACAGATTGAAAACCACCGTAATCAACAATAAAAACAAAATAGCTTTCATTCCCCTTACCATGAACTTAAATGGTACTTTGGATAACTTAATTACAATTGCTAAAAACAAAATTGCAATCAAATATGCAAAAAAATTCTTGAAAAAGAACAACGAAATAATGTACAGCAAAGTACCACCCAATTTTACGCGTGGATCCATTTTGTGCAATATAGATTCTGTTTGATAATATTGTCCTAATGTTATGTCTCTAAGCATCTATTTCCATGCCTTTCTAATGTCTGTTCTTTCAAAACACAGACCAATATTTACATGTGATACTTTAAAAGTATCACTTACTTCTTTAATACCTTGAGGATAGACTCTGTAGCTTCCTCGATGGTAGTTGCCTCCACATCTACTGCCATGCCTTTTTTCTGCAAAGCATGCATAATATAAGTAACTTGAGGTGCTGCTAAACCTACTTCTTCTAACTCTTTGTAGTGGCGAAATACATTTTTAGGCTCATCGTCATACATGACACTACCTTTGTTCATAACGATGATACGATCCACATATTCTGCCACATCCTCCATACTATGAGATACCAGCAAAATAGTCATTCCTGTTTCCTCTTGGAGCTTTTTAATCTGCTTAAGAATCTCATCTCTGCCCTTAGGGTCCAAACCTGCCGTTGGCTCATCAAGTATCAGCACTTCTGGTTGCATAGCCAATACACCTGCAATAGCTACTCGTCTCTTCTGTCCACCAGATAACTCGAACGGTGACTGAAAGTATAATTCCTCAGACAAACCAACCTTTTGCAAAGCATCCTTTGCCCTACTTTCTACCTCATCCTTGGACAATCCAAGATTCTTAGGACCAAAACATACATCTGTGAATACATCTATCTCAAATAGCTGATGCTCAGGATACTGAAATACAAGACCAACTTTACTACGCAACTTCTTCATATCATATCCCTTGGCATAGATATCCTCGCCATTAAAATAGATATGACCACTGCTTGCCTTAATTAAGCCATTCAAATGCTGCATCAAAGTAGATTTACCCGAGCCAGTATGTCCAATAACACCTACAAACTGTCCATCTGGAATCTCTAAGCAGATATCGTCCAATGCCTTAGCTGCTAAGGGAGTATCTTCACTAT
>CAZHEM010000217.1:0-2463 GCA_964531725.1 uncultured Acetatifactor sp. | reverse complement strand
GCATGGCCCTTGAGGAAGTAGAAAAAGCGATGCTTGCGATAGGGGGTGACCAGTAATGAAAAAACTATGGATAACATCTGACTGTACCTGCGACTTATCTAGGCAATTTCTTGCAATGAACAAAGTTGAGGTTATGTACATGTATATTAAAACAGACAAAGGCTGTTTTAGAGACCTTGAGGAGATGACGGCAGTCAATGTAGTAGAATATTTTGCCAATGATGGACAAGAGATATTCACCTATGGTGCCAGTCCAGAGGAATACGAAGCTTTTTTCGAGAAAATGTTAGAACAATACGAGGAGATTATTCATATTTCTTTCAGCTCAAAGATAGGTATTTCTAATAGAAATGCTAGAAAAGGCGCAGAAAAATTTCAGGGAAAAGTGCATATATTTGATACGCAAAGTCTTTCTACAGGAATGGCCCATTGCGTAATAAAAGCATTAGATTTGGTAAAGCAAGGCAAAGAAGCACAAGAAATATTAGACGAATTAGAAGCATTGCGTGAAAAGGTATCGGTTAGTTTTATTGCAGAAAATGTAGATACCCTGTATCGTGCAAAAAGAGTAAGCAAGACGGTAAAGGTATTATGCTCGGCATTTCTAATACATCCCGTGTTGGCAATTGTAGATGGGGAATTGAAATTGCAGGGAGTGGAGATTGGTAATTTTGAAAAGTCAGTTTTGCGATATGTGCGAAAGCAACTTCGTAAACCTAGTAGAATTCAAAAAGAACGAGCTTTCGTTACCTATTCAACCTGTTCTCTTAGACTTCGTAATATAGTTAATCGGCAGATAAATAAAAAATGTCCTTTTAGGGAGATAATAGAAACAGCTGCATCGGCTACTGTTACTAGTAACTGTGGAGCTAATACCTTGGGAATCATATTTGTAAGAGAGTAAAAACAAAGTAGGTTATGAAGAATGTATCTTGTGTCAGCATATTTTGATGAACATACTAACAATAGAATACAACGCTATATAAATCAGATTGCGGAAAAGACAGGTAACAGCTTTATGACGGACAATCAAGTACCGCCACATATGACTATTTCTGCTATTGAGGCAAGAAATGCGAATGTACTAGTACCTTATGTAGAGCAACTACGAGATACATTGTGCCAAGGAACGATACAATGTGTCTCTGTAGGTATGCTACTCCCATATGTACTCTATGTTACGCCAGTGTTGAATGAATATCTGCAAGGCCTGTCTAGGCAGGTATATGATGCAATTCTGAAGGATGATGAGATTTCGATAAGCAGATACTATCGTCCTATGCAGTGGCTACCTCATATTACCTTGGGCAAGAAGCTGACCAAGGAGCAGATGCAATTAGCAGTGGGAATCATGCAGGATGGTTTTGCACCATTTGAAGCAACGGTTACAGAGATTGGTCTGGCGAAGGTGAATCCCCATGAGGATGTGGTAAGGTGGAGGATGAAAATGCATCTATAGATGCATTTGTGCTGAGAAATAACCAAAAACAACCATTGACAAGGAAAAAAAGAGCATTTATAATAAGACAACAATTAGAGGCGACTAACAGCAGTTGGTCGCTTCTATTACGGTGGAGAGTTAGTTTGTGCTAACAAATGTAACATGTGTGTAACTGGTAGAATTCCCAAGGATGGAATTGGTTGTATAGATTATAGGAGAAGTATTATTTATGATGATTAACAAGAGGCTGATAGGTGAAGTCAGCGAGAGCAAGAAGTATATTGCGGGCAATGTGGCGTTACAGTGGGTGTCTCTGTGTGCCAACATAGTGATTATGACAAGTTTAACTAGATTGCTGGTGGATTTGTATTTGAAGCAAGTAGGTAGCAATCAAGTAGTAACAACGGCAGTTACTGTACTAGTTGCCATTGTGGTGCGAATGGCTTGTGCGGTAGGCTCTGCCAGGATGGGCTATCTATCCTCCAAGGCAGTGAAGAAGACTTTGCGTGAGAGGATTTATCAGAAGTTGGTGCGTCTGGGAACTTCCTATAACGATCATGTGAATACTTCAGAGGTGGTGCAGGTTGCAGTAGAGGGTGTGGATCAGTTGGAGACCTATTTTGGCGCGTATCTGCCACAGTTCTTCTATGCTATGTTAGCGCCATTGACTTTATTTATATATGTAAGCTTTATTAATTTTCCAGCAGCATTGGTGTTGCTAATTTGTGTGCCAATGATTCCAGTGGCAATTGCGGCAGTACAGACTTGGGCGAAAAAGCTCCTTGCTAAGTACTGGGGACAGTACACTGCTTTGGGAGACACTTTTTTAGAGAATTTGCAGGGACTTACTACTTTGAAAATCTATCAGGCAGATGAGTTCAAGAATCAGGAGATGAACGAGGAATCTGAGAAGTTTCGTAAGATTACCATGAAGGTGCTGACCATGCAGTTAAATTCCATTACCATTATGGACTTAATTGCCTATGGAGGAGCTGCATTGGGGGTTATCTTAGCGGTAACAC
>CAZHEM010000216.1:0-2466 GCA_964531725.1 uncultured Acetatifactor sp. | reverse complement strand
CTTGTTGCTAAATTATTCGATGAAATCGCACCTAAGTATGTAGACCGTAAGGGTGGTTACACCAGAATCGTTAAGATTGGTCAGCGTAAAGGTGACGCAGCTATGGAAGTTGTATTAGAGCTTGTGTAAGCTACAAGATAAGCTAAAATAAAAAGAACAAACGCATGAATGCTTGCATTCTCATGCGCTTGTTCTTTTTTATTTTAATTTGGCGCTAGCCAAATCATGAAATAAATGCGAAGCATTTATGAATGGCTTATCTGACATTTATGAATGGCTTATCTGACATTTATGGATGCTTATCTAATCTACCACCTTCTGAAAATGCTGATAATCCTTACATGAATTCCAATTACCACCCCAGGTAAATCCGTGTTCTACAAATAACTTATAACATAAATCATCCTCATCAATCTTATATGGGAAGCTTTTATCCCTATCAGCATAATCCATTGCTGCAACAGGAGATACATTGCTTGTACCATCTTTATTATAAGTAATGTATGGATTGTACAATGGATTAATATCAATTGCCAATCCTAAGGCATGTTTTGATAATGAACTGGTATTCTCTACAACTCGATAATTAAAACAAGAAGTATTATTATCTTCCATGGATGCCGTATCATTTCCATCATACTCGTCAATTAATTTTACTTTTTCAATTCTATATTCGTTACGATACAGTTCATAGAAAATTTCTACCATATCCTCGGCAATTGCCTCATTACAGATTAATTCACCTTCTATTGGGTCACCATTAAAATCGTAATGTAATATGTGTACATAGCGTAAATCATCATAAGTAATGGCTAGTGTACTATTCTTCTGTTCAGAGCTAGTATTCTGGATATCGGCGTGATTATCCGTATTTGATAATTCCATGTTAGAATTCATATCAGGATAAGAAATCCCAGTAATAAAACGTCGTAGATTATCCGACAAAGGTTCATAATAGAAGGAATCTGCGTAAGTAAAACGTTCCTCTAAACAATTGGTTCCATTCAGGGATGCACCTAGTAAGTTGGATTGTGCTACATCTGAGGTTTCTGTTTCTGGAGGAGCTGTTTCTGTACCATTTGCCATTTCAACATTATTAGCTGAATTATTAATCGCTGTATCTTCCTTTTGCAGAGATTCCTCAGTCTCGTCAACCACAGTTTCTTTATATGCCAATTCAGGATGTTGTTTGGCATATTCTGATAATGTCATAGAATTGCCACCCAGTAATTTATTAATGCTAACTACAATGACGATGATACAGCCAATGGAAGCCAGCATCTTAATCAATGTTTCCTTATTAGATTTCATAATAACCTCTTTCCAATAGTACATATTATGCAATAAACTTAAGTCTTCTATGCTAGAATATCATGTGAAAACTAATTTGTAAATCTTTGCAAGGATGTCCTTTAATAGTTGTAATTCTAAGGCTTATTTAGTACAATAGAGGGCGTGTAGTGATTTAAAGTTATAGAAAGAACGTGGTGCAACATGGGAATTATTAAAGCAAAAGATGTTGTATATGAATATATAAAGCGTGACGAAAACGGTGATGTGGAAGGCATGACTACTGCTGTTCAAGGTGTATCACTGGATATTAAGCAGGGAGATTTTGTTGCAATTCTAGGACACAATGGCTCTGGTAAATCTACCTTGGCTAAACACATGAATGCGATTTTATCTCCAAGTAGTGGAACCTTGTGGGTAGACGGTAAGGATACTCAGGATGCAGAAGAGATTTGGAACATTCGTCAAACTGCCGGAATGGTATTTCAGAACCCAGATAATCAGATTATCGGTCAAGTAGTAGAAGAAGATGTTGGATTTGGACCAGAGAATATGGGTATTCCAACCAAAGGAATATGGGAGCGCGTGGAAGAGAGCTTAAGAGCTGTCGGAATGTATGCTTTTCGTAAACATTCTCCTAATAAATTATCGGGTGGGCAGAAACAACGTGTATCCATTGCAGGTGTTCTTGCTATGCATCCTAAATGTATTATTTTGGATGAGCCTACAGCAATGTTAGATCCGAATGGTCGTAAGGAAGTGATTCGTGCTGTTCGCGGACTTAATCAGGTAGAAGGTGTAACGGTTATTCTGATTACACATTATATGGAAGAGATTATTCATGCAGATAAAGTGTATGTTATGGATAAAGGAAAGATTGCAATGGAAGGGACCCCTAGGGAGATTTTTTCCAATGTAGAGAAATTAAAGGCATTGCGTCTTGATGTGCCACAGGTTACTTTGTTGGCATATGAATTGCAGAAAAAAGGTATTGACCTTCCTGATGGAATATTGACAACGGATGAATTGGTAGAAGCACTGGAACATAGTAGATAAAGAAGCATTTAGAAGAATGATTAACGAAGATGTAATGAGCTTATAAATGATTCCAACGTATAAAAGATGAGATATAAGAAGGTATATAAATGTCAATTATATTAGAACATATTAATTATA
>CAZHEM010000215.1:0-2492 GCA_964531725.1 uncultured Acetatifactor sp. | reverse complement strand
ATTTTATCATTTAACTTTCAAATCGCTTATTTTCTCACACAATTCATTTCCTAAGCTACATACTAAATTGTACATTTAAGTGTCCTTCGTTTATTTTATATTGTTTTTAGCACGTTAAAGTGTTATAGTATAAGACGGAATACATAAAAAATCAAAAAGCATTTATGGATGTTTCACTGTCTATGCCTCCATAAGCATTTCGTTAATAAATAATATGGAAAACTTTTTACAGAAAGGTATTTATTTTATGAAGAATTTAACTTGCGGATTTGTCGGTTTAGGACTTATCGGTGGTTCTATCGCTAGAGCAATAAAGGCGAATATTTCTGATGTTCAGATTATCGCGTATGATGTAAACCCAGATACGCTTCAACTTGCAAAAGAAGAAATGATAGCAGATATTATTACAAATTCTATAGATGGAACATTCAGCGCATGCGATTACATTTTCTTATGCGCACCTGTACAGAAGAATGATGCCAATTTAGAAGCAATTAAGGCAGTGTTATCTCCTTCTTGTCTCTTGACTGATGTAGGTAGCGTTAAGACTGATATCCATGAACACATCAAAGTTGCAGGATTAGAAGCTCAATTCATTGGCGGACATCCAATGGCAGGAAGTGAACGTGTAGGATTTGCCAATTCTAAAGCAGTTCTATTAGAAAATGCTTACTATGTGCTAACTCCTACCACCTCGGTTCCACAAGAGAAGGTAGATGCATACCAACAGTTAGTTCAACAAATGGGAGCTATTCCTATTATCTTAGACTATGAGAGACATGATTACGTGACAGCTGCAATCAGCCACTTACCTCATGTAATTGCATCTTCTTTGGTGAACTTAGTTCGTGACTCCGATTCCGAAGATGGCGTAATGAAGATGGTCGCTGCTGGTGGCTTTAAAGACATTACCCGAATCGCTTCCTCTTCCGCTACTATGTGGCAGCAGATTTGCTTAACCAACACAGAGAATATATCAGAACTACTAGATGATTACATTAAGGCTCTACAGTGCATTAAGACCGAATTAGATTCCAAGGATGCTGATGCACTATATAACTTCTTCGATAGCGCAAGAATCTATCGTGATTCTTTCATCAATGCTTCCAGTGGCCCTATCAAACGCTCCTACCGTATACGCGTTGACATTCCAGATGAACCTGGTGCGTTAGCTGCCATTGTTACTATCTTAGCGTTAAATAGCATTAGTATTAAGAACATTGGAATTGTACATAACAGAGAATCTGAAGACGGTGTTTTAACCATTGAATTCTATGAAGAAGATTCTATTGAGAAGACTAAAAATATTTTGTCAGCGAAGGGGTATACGGTACATTAACACTGATTAAACTAGATAAATGTACTCTGTACTTATATCTGTGAATTCAAACGACACACAACACACATATACTTGTCCGCCAAAAGATAAACAGAAAGATTTACCTACTTAAATACTTAAATATTGGTATTAGGTAGGTATTTTTCTTACATGCGTATGCAATCTCATTAGGATTTTACATACCCAACTACCGAATCTTCGTGTTTAGTATGTATTTCTTTGACTTAAGCTTTCTGTTCCTCAAGGTTTTACATACCAATTTCTCATTTTGAGAAATTTGGTATGTATTTTCTTGACTTGAAACTTCCTTTTCCTCAAAATTTTACATACCAAGTTTTTATTTCTTGGCATCTGGTATGTATTTCCCAAACTAAAAACATTTCAACACAAACAAAAATACCTACCAAATGCAAAACAAGTACTCACGGTAGGTATTTGAATCGTCTATAACACTTTTCTAACAAAACACAGCATAATATTCCAAAAATACCACCACAGGTATCTAAGCAAACATCTGCAAAACTTCCCCAACGTCCAGGTACAAACAACTGATGAAATTCATCTCCCGCCGCTGACAAGAATACCCACAAGGTTGTAATCAAATACAATCGCTTCGTTCGCTTCATCCACTGGCGAAGCAATGTGTACACCAACACGCCCATGCAAGCATATTCCGCAAAGTGTGCAAACTTGCGAATAGGATGCTCAAAATATTCCGCCCATTCTTCTATAACTCTCTCAGTCCAACCATTGCCAGATAGATCATTAAATATCTCTACACATTTCTCTGAAATCATACGACTGAGACTGCCCGATTGTTCTGCATCCTGATCCGAGAAGGAAAATATCAGCGAATATAATGTAAGAAGAAGTATTCCCGACACAATAGATACAATTATTTTTCTCGTTATACTTTCCGTTTGATTTATTGTTTTCATCGCATTTCACTCCTTCAATAACCTTACAAACTACGTTATAATCATCTACAAGTAGTTAGACAAAGATGGCAGTGACAACTAGTCCAAAAGAAAACCCCACAGTTCGGACCTGTGGGGTCATATCCTATTCACATTCAATAAACATCGCATCCCCAAAGCTAAAGAATCTATAACGTTCCCTAATCGCTTCTTCATATGCAGCCAACACATTCTCT
>CAZHEM010000214.1:0-2543 GCA_964531725.1 uncultured Acetatifactor sp. | reverse complement strand
TACAGTTAAATACTCACTGTAATTCTCAATAAATGTTAACAATAAATTGTTATTTACCTCTGTAAAACCTTCCTTAATCGCTAACGCATCTGGAAGATGTCCTTCCGCTGTATTTGCCATGATATCTGCATACGATGTAATCATCTGAGCAAATGCTGCTGCCGTAAGGTCTGTAAACCACTTCTTAACCTTACCAAATACAGTTTTAATAGCCTCTCCTGTTTCGATGTTCTCTCGCTCGCTAGCTTCCTCAAAATCTACTGTGGCTGCACTCACATCACTACCGAATCCTTGCGCCAGATATCTCCAATTAGTTCCATCATTATTAGGAACGCCAAGCGGACTATCAATCAAAGCAATATATGTACTCCCTTTGTAGTACACCGCATCTAACTGCTCATATGCCACAGTTGAATCATATTCTCCTTTGTGTGGAAATCCAATCTTTGCCAGTGCCTTATATCCTTCAGGTACTCCCATATCTCATATACCTCCTTATGCTATCTTCCAACAAATTACATTATCTTCGGTTACTACAAAATCTACACCGACACCATCTTTCATACACAATGTCATGGTGTCTGTATCCAAATAAAACTCAGGTGCAACAATGCTAGAATATTGTGCTGCCTTATCCGCTTCTACTTTTGCTCTGTCAGCTTCCGTGATGGCGAGATTTTTCTGTGCCTCAGCTTCGGTAGCTTTCTGCGTTGCAATCTCAGCTTGTACAGTGATTTTAGCTAGGTAATCTGGTTCTAACATATCACTGGTAATTGAACCACTCTTAATCGTGGCCCTTACTTTTCCATCAACCACAATGAATGTAATTTGGTCCGATTCTTCAAACTCATATTCTGTAATGAGCGCCGATATATCAATGGTCTGTACCGTTCCATCATCCAATGTGAGAATGAGTTGCTGATTTTCTGCATCATACGAAAGATTGACCGCTAATTTCTCTAGCTTGGTATCAATGGTCTTGGTGGAACCATTCAAAAATGTAACAGTAAAGATACCTGTGGTCTCATCCAACGAAATGTCTTTCACCATGCCATTAGCCACTGTAACACCTAGCTTTGTGGATTCTAGCTCTATTGTTCGATTATCTATCTCATTAAGTGCTATATCCATTTTATTGAGGTTCGTTTCATTAACTGGCGTTTCTTCACTAGGATAGTTCTGCCAATTTATAGGACTATACACTTTCTGCATCTTCGCTCACCTCTTTCTGATTCAGCTCTGCTACTACCAACGCATCTGCTTTCACTTTTACTTCATTGCAAATCTGTTTCAATACCAGGTATTTAACTTCCTCTGGTATCTCTGTTTCCTCAATATACTTTTTAAGAGATATTTCAAATGTTCTTATCTTCGCATTCATCGCTTACTCCCTTCTAATCTTCAGGTCCTAGGTATGTGATGGTTGTGCCATTTATCGTTTTTGTTTTCCATGCAACAACTGTCCCACGATAATTAAGATAATCATCTGAAGCCAACAACCCAAGCGCATGAATTGTAACTATGTCCATGCTGGCAAGCTTACTCGCAATCGTTTCAGCATTAAGTCTCTCTGCGCTGATATATCCTGCCGAGGTCCAATTATCTACTTCCATATAATTAGCTTTTACTGTTTCAGCCAGTATATATTTTGCTTTTATTTCATCTATTTGTACTATCAAATCATCAACACGAAGTTTCTGTACCTCTAATTCGCCAATTGAGGCTTTATCGGCTATAAGAGTATTAAGTTGCGCCTTAGTGGCATTCAGCGTTGTTATTGTGGCAAATTTACTTACTAACTCATCCGCATTAACAAGTCCTACAAGGTCAATCTTCTGCGCTTGTATTTTGATTGCTTCTGCAGTCTGGTTAATGGAAGAAATTACGCCATCCTTACTTACCTTCAAGAGTATTTGCTGGGCATTTATAGCAATTTGCGCTGAAAGATTATTTTCAATGTCTGCCATTTCAACCCTTGTCTCATCAACAGTTCGAATAAGCTTATTGGTCTTGCCCCTTAACTGAATAATGCTTGTATTAACATCGTTAACCTTTTCTTCCTGATACTGCGTACCCTCTGCATCGTAGGTATCTCTCAATGCCTGAATACCCTTCAAGGTTCGCTGGAGAATATAGGTATATACAATCTCGTACTTAGTTCGTAGCGTGATACCATCGCCAACTTCTAAACATGGATTGCCTTTTGCTTCTACATGCGCTGGTCGATACCATACCCTACTGATAATCGAATAAAGGTTAGCTGCAATAACATTTAATTTCTCTGCTGATTTTCCATACACCAAAAAGTTGTCCTGCACGATGTAGCAGTTATTGCCACTACCATAGATACAGCCAATATCTCCCTCCTCTTGGCGAATCTGCAACTTATTTATTTTTGCCGTAGTAAAATCTTCGTAGGAAGCACGGATATAATGTTGGCGCTTAATCTGCTCAACATTAATTGGGTCTGCTGGAAACAAATCATCTCTTGGATATAAGGTATCTGATGGATATACCCCTTCTACCATTTCCTTTAGGAATAT
>CAZHEM010000213.1:0-2544 GCA_964531725.1 uncultured Acetatifactor sp. | reverse complement strand
CCTTATCACCGTTCCTTCTCCTAATTTACTATCTATCTGCATGGTTCCATAATGTAACTCTACAATCTGTTTACACAATGCCATTCCAATTCCCGCGCCACCTTCTTTACGAGAGCGAGATTTATCCACCATATAAAAAGCTTCTGTAATACGAGATATTTCTTCCTTGGGAATTCCTCTCCCATTATCTACAATTTTTATCTCATACTCATTCCCTACACTACTTCCTTTTAACAAAATAAACCCATTCTCTTCCACAGCCTTTGTTGCATTATCTAACAAGTTATAGAGCAGGGACAAAAATAATTCTTCATCTCCCTGAATATATGCTTTTTCAAATACAATCCTTCCTTTGATGTGCTTATTCATAAAAATAGGACGCATTACAACACGAATATTTTCTTCTATTCGTTTCATAGAGATTCGTTTACCTACCTCTGGAGATTTCTCCATGCTTACCAATTCCAAAAGCTTGTGCGAAAGACTTTCCAAACGTTTTCCTTGCTTATAAATATAAAAATATGCTTCTTGTTTTTCCTGTTCGGATAGTTGAATGGTATTTAGCATATCTGCATAGCCAATAATAGAAGTCAAGGGTGTTTTCAATTCATGGGCAAATGCTGCCGTAAAATCTTCCTTTTGCTTTGCCTCTAATTCCTTTTCCTTCATCTGTTTTACCAATTTATCTGCCATATGGTTAAAACTATTGGCTAGTTCACCTATTTCATCCGTTTCCTTGTAATGAGAACGTACCTCATAATCACCCTTGGCAATCTGTCCTGCCACAAGCCCCAATTCCTGAATCGGTCTTGTCATAATTCGAGACAAGACATAAATACCTACGCCCCCAAAGACCAATAACACCACTAAAGCTAGACGATATTGATTTAACAAACTGCTTCTATCTTCATAAATTTCTGTCATATCTCTACACAATCCAAGATATTGATTTGCACCAGCAGTTTCGCTTACGCAAATATGAATTAAATAATACTGCTCCTGATACTTTCTCAATCCATAAACATAGCTATTTTCTTCGCTCAAATCTGTCAAAACAGAAGTCACTACTGCCATAAATTTTGTATCATCAAAGATTTCTTCTCCATATAACATGTTCCCAGCTTCATCTAATACAAAACAACTGACCCCTTCTGTTTTTACAGTGTCTGCAGCACTTTCTATAGCTTGTTTTAAAGCATAGTCTTTCCCATATTCTTCGGTTGCCTGATATGCCATTTCAAACAAATATTGATACATCTGGCTTTCGGTGTTTCCACGCTCAATTTCCCTGTTGACAATCTTTTGAAAATAGGTAGACAACATTAAGCTGCCAAAAATAGCAAAAATAAGCGTCAACAATGCAGTTACTGCCAAAAATAGTTTGTCCCTAAATCTCATCTATTTATGTCCCACCTATTCATTCAGACGATAGCCCACTTTATATACAGTGGTAATCACATGCTCCCAACCTAATTTTTTCTTGATACGCTGCACGTGTAAATCAACCGTTCTACTGTCATCTAAGTATTCTCCACCCCATACATTTTCATAGATTGTTTCACGATATAGAGCAATATTTCGATTCCTTGCAAACAACAAAAGCACTTCAAACTCCTTGGGAGTTAAAGATATTTCCTGACCATTCTTGGTTACTTTATGAGATGACACATCTATCTGTACATCTGACACTTGTATCATTTTCTCTGTTTTATGATAACGCCTTAGAACAACTTCCACCCTTGCAAGCAACTCCACAATTTCAAAAGGTTTTGTTAAATAATCGTCCGCTCCCATTCGCAAACCCTTTACTTTATTTTCGGTTGTCCCAAGCGCAGTCAGAAAAATCACTGGCAATTCCAGTCTTCTGGCATATTCCATTAATTCATATCCATCTATTTTAGGAAGCATAATATCTAACAGCACCAAGTCAAATGATTCATTCATCATATAATCTGCCGCCTGTTCTCCATCAGGAGCCCAGATACACTTATATCCTGCCCTTGTAAGGTTTATTCTTATAAGATTAGCTATAGGCTCTTCGTCCTCTGCGATTAGTATTTTAAGCATTGCTCCACCCTCACAATATTTTTTCTAGTAAGTTGCATTATGTATCTTCTTTGTATCTTTTTTGCATCAATGTTCATTATAGCACCCTTGTTTTGATATGCAAGGAATTAAGTACCTGTATATGTAAAAATAGCGGGAATAATCCCGCTATTTTTTTAGCATTCACACATATCAAATCCTGGGTTAAAGGCATAGAAATTCTTAGAATTCAATTTATCCTGAGTCATACGAAGTGCTTCGCCAAAGCGCTGGTAATGCACAACTTCACGCTGGCGAAGGAACTTGATTGGTTCACACACATCAGGATCCTTAATCAAACGAAGAATGTTATCATAAGTGCTTCGCGCTTTTTGTTCGGCAGCCATGTCCTCATGTAAATCTGTGATAATATCACCTTTTACTTGGAACTGGTTTGCGTTGAAAGGCACTCCACCTGCCGCCTGTGGCCACACACCAATAGTATGATCTACATAGTAT
>CAZHEM010000212.1:0-2580 GCA_964531725.1 uncultured Acetatifactor sp. | reverse complement strand
CTCAAATACCATCTCTGGCATACCACCAGCTCTGCCTCCAAGAACTTCTTTACCCATTAACATATCCCAGGTAAAATTCTCAATGGGCTCTCTGGATACCAAGAAATTTCCCGCACGTTGTGTAAGCTGTGCAAAATTCACCACATAGTCCTCAGTTCCACCCGCATAAGTATAAATACTACTTTCGCATCCCATAAATCCAATGTCCGCCTCATCTGTTAATACCGCAGTCATCGTTTTATCTGCTCCATAACCAGTAACTAGTGTTAAATCAATCCCTTCTTCCGCAAAATATCCTTCTTCAATGGCTACATACATAGGTGCATAGAAAATGGAATGTGCTACTTCATTTAATACAACCTCTGTGCTACCACCAGCAGATGTTGTACCTTCTGTTTTCCCACATCCTGCTATAAATGATGTACTTACCATCAATGCTGCTAGAAATACGCTGATTCTCTTTTTCATATTTCTTTTTATAACCTCCACAATTGTTCTAACGCTATATCCTATGAAAAATTGTGCAAAAGGTTCTTCTCATAATAAAAAGCCTGAGAATATCAATATAATATCAATATCCTCAAGCTTTCACACTCTATCTATTCTTATCAATTATAAATTCGCTTTAATCTTCTCAATCATTTCTGCATATTCAGCATCTGAAAGATAAGTCTTGTCTGGATTCATCTGGAAGATTCCCCCCCACTCATCTCCGCCTTCGTATTTAGGAACTAAATGGAAATGAAGATGACAACCAGTATCTCCGTATGCGCCATAGTTTACTTTATTTGGCTTAAATGCAGCATGAATCGCTTTCGCAGCTCTAGCTACATCTGCCATAAATGCATTACGCTCTTCATCTGAAATGTTAACGATTTCACTTACATGGTCTTTATAAGCCACGATACATCTACCTGGTTTGCTCTGTTCCTTAAATAAAATTAAGCTACTTACTTCCAATTCACAAATAAAAATTCCAAATTTCTCAAGTAATTCGCCTCTCATACAATATCCGCAATTTGAATCTTTCATATATCCTCCTTTGATAAAGTTTCTACTTTATCCTTCTTTTGAATGCATTATCATTGTATTCCCTTGCAAAAACTTTTGCAAGAGCTTATACACAGTTTATCAGCTTCTTAATATTCTCAGGGTTAGTATTCAAGATTAACTCCTCTGGAAAATTTACTTCCCGAATCAACTCCAAAGCCCTTTCAAAACGACCAATGGTATAGCAAACATGGCTATCTGTACCTAACAAAATCGGTACATTATATTTCTTACAAGTATTCAAAAGCAC
This sequence comes from uncultured Acetatifactor sp., assembly GCA_964531725.1. Classification (GTDB taxonomy): domain Bacteria; phylum Bacillota; class Clostridia; order Lachnospirales; family Lachnospiraceae; genus Acetatifactor. The sequence goes on along the minus strand of CAZHEM010000212.1, from coordinate 1,280 downwards.
TGCAATATTCTCTTTTCCACCTTTGCGTGCTGCTTTGGGATTCAATGACGATTCATTTACCTCTAACGCAACCCCTTCTTCCTTTGCAGCCTGTACCAACACTTCATAATCCAAAGGATATCTTGAGTCATCTGGATGTCCCAATATCTTTACATAAGGATTTTTCATTGCCATAATACTTGCCCTCGTATTTTCCTCTATTGTTCCAGATGGCACACAAGGCACATGCATACTAGCAATTACATAGTCCATTCTCTTTAGCAAATACTCTTCCAAATCCAAGGTACCATTATAATCCATGATATTTGCTTCCACTCCGCAAAAAAGCGTCAAATCACCATGTTGTCTCGGAATACACTTATAATTACTAAAAAAGAATGGGTGTGGACCTCCTGGCATTGCAGGTGCATGCTCACTCAATCCTAGATATTTTAATCCTTGTTCCTGTGCTGCCTCTATATTCTCTTTTAAAGTACTATACCCATGACCACTTTCAATGGTATGGGTATGCATGTCCATGTATATATTCATCTATTAGCTCCATCTATGCTTATTCTTCTTTTTTCTCTTTTTTATCTTTCTGCTTTTTATCATGAATAGGATCTGGAAGCTGATCAATCATTTTTTCAATGATTAGCTTTTTCACATAAACATCCAAACTAAGCATACAGATAAATGAAAACTTCTGCAAAAATTCTAAGTCTTCTTCTGGTGCTCCTTGAAAGCTTTCCTGTGCCACCTTAAATTTCTCTACCACATCTTCTTTCAGCACTTCCACCTGACTCTTTTCCATACTAAACACTTCTCTATAGATGCTTTCTAAATCAAAATCCTTATCATTCTGAAAATATTTCTCTGTAATAGGACCAAGAAGCCTCTGAATATCGCTTATGGATAATACACCCTTGTAATAGTATATGAAAATCAATAGCAATACATGCTCTTTTGAATATTTCTTCTTTACTGGCGGTGGCAACAAATCGTTCTTAGCATAATTGTTAATCATAGTCTTTGTAAGAATCTTATCTTCACCTGGATATCGTAAAGATGCTTGCAGTTTACTCTCCATAAAGGTAGTAACCTGATCCATGTACAAATCAATATCTGGAATATCCTCTGGCTTGATATATTCAATACGATTCAAGCTATCTAGTATACTATTTAATAAATTTTCTCCATCTAGTGTCATAGTCCCCTCATTTCTGTGCATTATTACACATAATATAAGTTTCGTCGTTCTTAAATTCATCATAGCTGACGTTAGCTCTATTATATAGTAT
>CAZHEM010000211.1:0-2680 GCA_964531725.1 uncultured Acetatifactor sp. | reverse complement strand
ATATACTGTACGGACAGACTGAGCCTTAATTGTGATACCACGCTCACGCTCAAGCTCCATATTATCCAAAACCTGTGCCTGCATCTCACGACTGGTAAGTAGACCAGTCTTCTCTATAATTCTATCAGCAAGTGTAGACTTGCCGTGATCAATATGCGCTACAATACAAAAATTACGAATCTTACTCTGATCAATGGATGCCATCTATTTTTCCTTCCTTATTACAATCTATTGGTCATGCGAAACAGTATGATTGTAGCAGAATTTTACTTTATTGTCTAGATAATACCATATCTAGAATGTGTGCCAATGGCTCACAAGCATTCATCGCTTCTTCCACTGTATTGTTCTGTGCTCCAAGCTCAATCAATAAGGTTTTAGGACATAAATGCATATTGTAGCGATAGCCCTTTAGATAATTTTTGCGGGTAAGCCCCGGATAATACTCCTCCGCTTTCTTTTTCATTTGGAAAGAAAAAGCCAAATTTTCCTGCTGGTACTCATTATACAAATAAGATATGTCACCGGTTTTACGGGTACGACTCAATCCGTTGAAAAACATGAATCTTGCCGTTGGTCTTCCATCCAAATCCATAACCAATTTCGTCTCTTCTGGCATTTGATCTCTATGTAAGTCAATTACTACTTGTATAGATGGATTGTCAGCTAATACCTGCTCAATTGCAGGTAAAGAGTTACCATAAGCATCATCTCTGCTGTCTACATCATATTTCCCAGTGTGGTGTAGCACCTTGTAACCATAGTCTTCTGTAAGAAGCTGAGCCAATCTCTCTCCTACGCCAATAATCGTGGTGCCATCGTCTCCTGGCGTAGAATCTACAAACCCTTCTTGAGAATGAGTATGGTATATTAGAATCTGTGGTGCATCCCCTTCTTTTGAAATAGTCATATCCAAGCTTGCTAATTTTACTGCATCTAATTGATCTCCTCCTACCATGGTATTGGAATCAATGGTATAAAATTCACTTACCAAAGTCTCATAATCCTGCAATCTACTTAAATCCACCTGTTGCATCATCTCATGAGGCACAAAATCTACTGTTTGACTTCTTGCAGCCTGTTCTTCCATATATATCTGTTGTTCTTGAATAAGTGCTTCCTCTAATAAAGATTGTTGTACCCGTCGATTTTCTTCTTCAAACATAGTTTCTAGAGAGCCTTGATTACTAGCACTAACTGCCACTTCCTCCATTTCCTCGTTTTGTACATTCGTCCCTTCCAAGGTAGCGTCCTCCTGTGCACCATTCTCTTGTGTTATCTGTGTATTCACCGATTCTGCTCCAGTATCTTCCAACCACAATTGCTCATCAAAGGAATACTTCTGATAATATCCGTGAAGAGGAAATACCGTATTAATCTGCTGTTGCCATGTCCAGCTTTCTGTTCCACCTTGTTCTTGTATAAATGTAAATACTGGCAGGAAGTCTTTGTATATTGCATGTTCAAAACCTCCTGCAAGTCCTGCTTTTAATATCACAACCAAAATGCTGGCCATCCATATTTTATGACCAATTTTCTCATTCATCCCTCTTACAGCCAGCACACCCCTTTCATCAAACTGTATATATATATGCCTTAGTACAGGCTCCTATTCCTGTTCTCCCATCTCTAAGGCAATATTAATTCCTTCTGATAGAGTAAAACTGACTCGCTTAATCACCGCATCAATATCCTTTCCAGTCATATACATATTATTTAAATCTGCAAAAGCCATTCGATGATGCTCACGGTATTTTAAGGTACGAAAATCTTTATCCTCTCCTAACAATTTTTCTAAAGCATCTCCCACAATAGTAGCAGCATCCACTACAGTTGGAACCCCAATAGCCACTACTGGAATACCAAGACTCTCCTGTGAAATAGCATTACGATGATTTCCAACACCAGAACCGGGTTGAATTCCTGTATTGGTAATCTGAATGGTTCGATTCAATCGCTTGGTACTACGAGCAGCCAAAGCATCCACAACTACAAGAACGTCTGGCTTTGTCTCGCGAACAACTCCCTTTACAATTTCTGCTGTCTCCATTCCTGTCTTCGCCATTACACCAGGTTCTATACTACTAATTAAATTTACCTTGCGATGATTGTATGCCATTTCCCCATACTCTTTTACAATATGCCTAGTAATCAACAAATTATCCACCACCTGTGGTCCTAATGCATCCGCTGTTACCTCACGATTACCCAATCCTACTACTAGAACTGCCAATGATTCTTGTCCCACAGGCAAAAGCGATAATAATTCTTCCGCCAGGCATTCCGAAATCTCCCTATGATATCCATCATCTGGCTCTACCATAGCTGGCACTTCCATCGTAATATAAGTTCCAATTGGCTTTCCCATAGTTTTTGCAGCATTTTTGGTATCAATATACACTTTAGTCACATGAATATCTTCTTTCTCTTTGTGATACTCCTCCACACGCACACCATGTAATTCGCATTCCTCTTCCTGAACACTCTCCCTTGCCTCTAGTGCCAAGTCTGTTCTTATCTGATAATTTGCCATATTCTCTCCTACCTCATAAAAACTTTTCATAGCTTATATTTTTCTTTATTTTTTGCAAAAAATAGGAAAATATGTATTGACAAAATGACGTTTATTGTCTAAGATATAACAGTATGTTTACGTTAGCTCACCGTGTCTAGCTAAGGT
>CAZHEM010000210.1:0-2734 GCA_964531725.1 uncultured Acetatifactor sp. | reverse complement strand
CAGATAGTATTTACAACATTAACATTGTAACCTTTTTTCTGAAAAATTTCAACTATATATTGAAATTTATTGTAGTTAAATGTCGTTTGTGAGACAATGCAGATATTCTTGCCTTTTGGAGGTGTATAATCTAACGCTTCTTCTGCTGTTTCAAGAACCGTCGAACTTCCATTACACCAACCAACAATACCTTCTACCTCAGGATGTCCAGGATTTCCAATGATAATGATATGTTTTCCTTCGTTACTTTCTTTTTCTACAATTCGATGAATTCTTTTAACAAAAGGACAAGTTGCATCAATACATTCAAGACCTTTCTTTTCCAATAACTCATAAATATCTCTTGGGACACCATGAGCACGAATAATCACACTACCAGCCTCTAACTTCTCTAATTCTTCTCTTGTCTCAATTACTTTAACGCCTTTTGCTTCTAAATCCTTTACTACTTCTTCGTTATGAACAATCGGGCCATAAGTATATATAGTTTTCCCAGTTTCTATTTGTTCATACACTTGATCTACTGCACGCTTCACTCCAAAACAAAAGCCTGCGCATTCAGCAAGTTTAACTTCCATTCCTGCTTCCTTTCTTCCTATATGATGCATACACCTTCATATTTTTACCAACACAAAAGCTCACTTGCCACATCATTTTATTCTAATTACTTACATAGCGATATAATCTTATCAATTACTTCATCAATAGTCATATTAGAGGTATCTACCAAAATAGCATCCTCTGCCTGCTTTAATGGAGAAGTCTCACGATTCATATCACGATAATCTCGTTCTTCAATATCCGCTTTAATTTTCGCCAAATCACAAGTCTCTCCCTTAGCAGTAAGCTCATCAAATCTTCTCTTTGCTCGAACATCACTGCTTGCAGTCAAATAAATCTTTACCTGCGCATTTGGAAGTACACAAGTACCAATATCTCTTCCATCCATAATGCAATCACTTTTAGCTGCAAGAGCCTGTTGCAGTTCCACCAACTTTTTACGAACAGCTGGCTGCACACTCGAAATAGATGCCATATTTCCTACCTCTTCTGTACGCAAATATGGATTCACATTTTCACCATTTAAATATACAACCTGTACACCATCTTCATACCCTATTGTTATATCGGCATCTTGGCACTTTTCACTAATAGCCTGCGCATCATCTCGATTGACATTTTCACGAATCATATATAATGCCATAGCACGGTACATTGCACCTGTATCTACATATATTAGATTCATCTTTTTCGCTACTGCTTTTGCAATGGTACTTTTTCCAGCTCCCGCTGGTCCATCAACTGCTACATTATAACTCATTATCATATCCTCTTATTTTCTAATTAATACCATATAATCTATAAAGCTAAACCACTACACATTTTTATCACACGGTTGTTACTTACAATTCACTGCCTGCAAGATGTCCCGTAGACCATGCAATCTGTAAATTAAATCCGCCCGTCATAGCATCCAAATCCAGAACCTCTCCTGCAAAAAATAAACCTCGCACAATCTTTGACTCCATGGTAGATGGATTCACATCTTTTACAGAAACACCGCCTTGCGTAATAATTGCCTCATTAAAATCTCTTGTACCAGTAATTGTAAGTGGCAAATTCTTAATCAACTCAACGAAAGATTGTCTCTCTACTTTCGTAATCTCATTTACCTTTTTCTCAGGATCTATACCAGATAACTGAATCATAATCGGAGTCAACTTAGAAGGGAATAAACCACCTAATGCATTCTTAAACTGTTTATTCTTATTCTCATCAAAATCACGAAGAAGACGTTTATCTAACTGTTCTTTATCAAGAGCAGGTTTTAAGTCAATAAAAATCAGTGCCTCTCCTTTGCTCTTTTTAACATAATAACTGCTAGCACTTAAAATCAATGGACCACTTATACCAAAATGAGTAAAAAGCATCTCTCCAAAGCCTGAATATAACTCTTTTTTTCCATTTATAAGTCTTACAGATACATTTTTCAGAGCAAGTCCCATTACATCCTTGCACCAAGTCTCCTTAGTCACTAATGGGACCAAGGAAGGCTTACATTCTACGAAGCGGTGACCACACTCTTTTGCAAAGCGATATCCATCTCCTGTAGAACCTGTTGTGGGATACGACAAACCACCTGTACATACAATACAACTATCACAAGACATAACTTGTCCATTACTTAATTTTACGCCCACAATCTTGCTTGTATGCCTCTTGTTTGTTTTATTTTGCTTGTCATGTTTTCCACTATCTACATCTTCATCATTAATCTGCTCAGCACTTAAGTCAATTTCTTCTGTTATCAATGCCTTTACTGTAGTATTCAGAAGAATCTCTACACCACGTTTTTTTAATTCCCTGGCAAAAGCATTAATAATATCCGATGCATGGTCAGATACTGGGAACACTCTGTCCCCTCTTTCCGTCTTAAGAGGACACCCAGCTTTCTCCAAGAAATCCATTACTGCCATATTGTCATATTGATAAAAGGCACTGTACAAAAACTTCTCGTTACTGCATACATTACGAAACAATGTCTCCATATCACCTGCATTGGTTACATTACAACGACCTTTACCGGTAATATAAATCTTTTTGCCAAGTTTCTCATTCTTTTCAATAAGGGACACCGAATGTCCATTATCTGCAGCAGCAATTGCAGCCATCATACCAGCCGCTCCGCCACCAATTACAATTACTTTTTTCATATTACTATCCAATCTATATC
>CAZHEM010000209.1:0-2763 GCA_964531725.1 uncultured Acetatifactor sp. | reverse complement strand
ATGTCATACAATCCTAGCAAACCACCTCGAGGGTATTTTGCCAATCCCAACACTTCTTTTGCAAGTTCTACAGCATTCTTATCTTTTGTACCGGTTCGCAATATAATTGCCAAAAGTTCGCTTTCTGTCATATTTCCAGCCCCAAAGCGCATAAACTTTTCATAGGGTTGGTCAGTTGCTTCATAATGATTCTCTGTCATACGTCTCCTCTTAACCTTCTCCGACGTACAACTCACTCTAAATTACTTAATAAAGCGGTACACCACCAATGAAATAATTACACCAATTACACTGGCAATGGTAATCTGAATCTTCAAGCCAAAGGTAAGTAAGATAAACCCTAAATCAAGCTCTATTGGTGAGCTCAATCCAAATGTCTGTCCATAATTTAAGAAGCTTCCATCAAAATATGTTCCGATGAATCTTCCTATTACAAATCCGATTAGCACAAGAATTACCAACACCCAATTAATTCTCTTCATGGTTGTCCCTCTTCTTTCTTTTGTCATAAGAGGAATTGTGCCTAGCACATTCTCCTCATACGTTTATATATACTACCATAAAATAAATCTTCTGTACATAAAATTCATAGATTTTATTTTGCGAAATCTCGACATTTCTCTGTAGCTTTCGCTATCTGTTCTCTACTTACGATTCCCTTATTTACTAGAGATTGTAATGATTTTAAAATACCAAATTTAGCATGTTCCCAAGTAAGTCCACCTTGGAAATATACCGCATATGGTGGCTTGATTGGTCCATCTGCAGATAGTTCAATGGAAGAACCAGATACAAATGCGCCTGCCGCCATGATGACCTTGGCGTCATATCCTGGCATATCCCATGGTTCTGGAGTGACATGACTGTCAACCGGTGCTGCCGCTTGAATTCCTTCACAGAAAGCCACAACGCCTTCTGGTGTTCCAAAGGTAACTGCTTGAATAATATCATGTCTACTCTCTGTTCCATTTGGAATTACTGGGAAATCTAAATTCTCATAAACATTCGCAGCAAAAATTGCTCCCTTCAAAGCACCAGCCGTTACAGTTGGAGCCAAGAAAAATCCCTGATAAAAAGAACTAAGCACACCAAGAGATGCACCAACCTCTTTTCCAAGTCCAGGAGAAGTCAAGCGATATGCAGCGTTCTCTACACATTCCTTTTTACCAGCAATATATCCACCAATTGGCGCAAGTCCACCACCAGGATTTTTAATCAAAGAACCAACTACCATATCTGCTCCTACATCGGTAGGCTCAATAGTCTCTACAAACTCACCATAACAGTTATCTACCATACAGATAATCTCTGGCTTAATACTTTTCACAAAAGCAATCAACTCACCAATACGTGTCACCGATAAGGTTGGGCGAGTCTGATAACCTTTAGAACGCTGAATGGTTACAAGCTTGGTCTTTTCGTTAATACTTTTCTTGATATTCTCAAAGTCAAAGCTACCATCCTCTAACAAATCTACCTGCTTATAGGTAATTCCATATTCTGAAAGAGAACCCTTAGTCTCGCGAATACCGATAACCTCTTCCAAGGTATCATAAGGCTTACCTACAGGTGACAATATCTCGTCCCCAGGTCTTAGGTTGCTCATTAATGCTAATGCTAATGCATGGGTTCCACATGTAATCTGTGGACGCACTAAGGCATCTTCCGCATGAAATACATTTGCATACACCGCTTCCAAAGTATCTCTACCAATATCATTATAACCATAACCAGTTGTACCAAGTAAGCACGCCTCGCTAACCTGATTATCCTGCATTGCTTTCAGCACCTTTAACTGATTGTATTCGGCAGTCTCATCAATCCCTACAAATCGTTCTTTTAAATTCTCTAATATTACTTTTCCATATTCATATACTTCCCCAGAGATTCCCATAGAAGTATAGATGCTTGCTGTATTGTTCATAAATTCTAACTTGCTCCTGTAAATCTTCTTGATTATTTGACGATTCCCTTCTGACGAAGCTGTTCCATCATAAAATTAAGCATTTTTCTATCATCATACAAAAACTTATCTTTGTCAATCCAAATCACTTCTTTTTCACGTCGAAACCATGTAAGCTGCCGCTTTGCAAAATGTCTGGTATCACGTTTTAACAAATATTCTGCTTCATCCAAGCTAATCTCGTCTTCCAGATAAGCCAATATCTCCTTGTAGCCCAATCCCTGCATGGACACCATACCACGATGACAGCCCATTTCTCGTAAGCCTTTTACTTCTTCAATAAGACCTGCCGACATCATCTCGTCAATGCGCTCTTCAATACGCTGATACAACTTATCTCTGTCATCATTCAATACAAAATAGCAAGAATTGTAAGCTGATTCTTTTTGTTTTTCCGCCTCATTATGGTCAGATATCTTCTGTCCCGTCATATGATAATATTCCAGAGCACGAATCACACGTTTCACATTATTGGCATGAATTGCTTCTGCGGATGGCTCATCCACTGCTCGAAGCATGTCATGTAAACACTGCGCACCTTTTTCTTTTGCCAAGGCTTCTAATTCTTTTCTATAAGAAGTATCATCTTCATTCTCGGTGAAATCAATATCACGAAGCACCGCTTGAATATAGAAACCAGTCCCTCCTGTCAAAATAGGAATACGACCTCTTTCATATATTCCTTCTAGACATTCTGCACATTTTTCCTTGAATATTGCTACATTAAAATCTTCAGAAGGTTCCAACACATCAATCAGATGATGGGGAATCCCTTCGGTCTCTTCCAGCATTATTTTGGC
>CAZHEM010000208.1:0-2797 GCA_964531725.1 uncultured Acetatifactor sp. | reverse complement strand
GTGGTATGCCAGAGATGGTATTTGAGTATATCTTGAATAAAAATAACATTGACCCAGTTACAGAAGTTAAGATTGACCAAAGTATTGATTTTGGTTCTACTGCAGCGGCTTTTTCTGGCGGTCAAGGTGAGTTTACTGTGGAATTTGAACCTCATGCCACTGCTTTAGAGGAAAAAGGAGATGGATATGTAGTAGCTTCGTTAGGAGAAGAATCAGGATATGTACCATATACCTCTTTTGCGGCTAAGAAAAGCTTTTTGGAAAGTAATCCAGAGACAGTGCAGGCATTTGTAAATGCACTACAGAAAGGTATGGATTATGTACAGTCTCATACCCCAGAGGAGATTGCAAAAGTAATAGCGCCCCAATTTGAAGAAACAGAGTTAGAAACCCTTACTACAATTGTAGAGCGCTATCATAATCAAGATACTTGGAAAGCAGATTTAATCTTTGAAGAAACTTCTTTTTCACTTCTTCAGAATATCCTAATGGATTCTGGAGAATTAGAAAATCAGGTTCCATATGAGGATTTGGTAAATACCAGCTTCGCTAAGGAAGCGGTAACTGATTAAGCATGAATGAGCCATACGGGATGTTTTTGCTTTGCATTATTCCTTGATGCGGATATTTTTAAGAGCCCATAATTGAAGGGCTTTGGCGTTGACGCTGATTTTCTCAAGAGAATCCAGAATATCTTGGAAAGCAGGTCTTTCATTTTCCTCAATTACACCATCCTCGGAGATGGCAATGAGAGAGGCCCTAAGGCTGTCAATATCCTTGAGAGAACCCAATACTTTTAATGCAAGACGGTCAAAGTCATCAATAGTGACTTCTTTTACACTACTGCGTCCAATAGGGCATTCCCTAGCGCAGTAGGAATTACATAACTCTGGAGTGTTATAGACTTCCGACATAGCTTTGACTTCCTCTGGGTATGGTGCGATGGTGTCTAATTCAATACGTGCCAATCTGGTACGGTCAATGCCTATGATTTCTGCAGCCTTTTCGCGGCTAGTTAAGTCACTATTTGATTCTGCGGCTTCGGAACGTGCAAGATAATACATGTTATCAGCTGCTTTTGTAGCTTTTTTACCCATAATAAAATACTTCCTTTATGTTAATATTAATTTATCACTTGTAAAAATCATATCCAGATAAGTTTAGCCCGAAGTTTTCAGTTTGTAAAGAATATTTATAAAGAATATTTGTGAAAACAAGTTGAGAGTAGCGGGAAAATTTGCTAAAATAAGAGGGATAATAGATTTTCACAAAATACAAAGTGGTGGAGGATAAATTAATGGGATTAATTAAGGCGTTAAAAGATTCTGTCAGTACATTAATGGCAGATCAGTGGAGAGAGTATTTCTATTGTGATACCCTTTCAAATGATGTCCTGGTAGTGAAGGGACAGAAAAAAGTAACCAGTGGAAGAAATAGCAATACCAAGGGTATTGATAATATTATTACAAATGGTTCTATTATTGCGGTTAATGAAGGTCAATGTATGATTATCGTTGACCAGGGAGAGATTGTTGAGTTCTGTGCGGATGCAGGTGAATTTGTGTACGATGCATCTGCTGAACCTAGTTTATTCTATGGTAGCTTAGGCGAGAATGTAAAAAATACTTTTGGTACAATCGGTAAGCGTTTTACCTTTGGTGGTAACACTGCAAAGGATCAGAGAGTATATTATTTCAACATCAAAGAGATTATGAGTAACCTTTTCGGAACTGCGAATCCAATTCCTTTCCGTGTGGTTGATCAAAATATTGGTTTGGATGTGGATATTGCTATTCGTTGTAATGGTGAATACTCGTTCAAGATTACAGATCCATTGTTATTCTACAAGAATGTATGTGGTAATGTAACAGAGAGTTATACTCGCTCACAGATGTCAAGCCAAATGAAAGCAGAGTTAATGAATGCATTGCAGCCAGCTTTCGCAAAGATTTCTGCTATGGGAGTTCGTTATAGTGCAATTCCTGCACATAGTTTGGAATTATCCAGAGCATTGAATGAAGAGTTAAGTGATTTATGGAGTGGATTAAGAGGTATCGAAATTGTTACCTTGAATATTAATTCCGTAAAGGCGTCAGAAGAAGATGAAGCTATGATTAAGGAGCTTCAGAAGACAGCAGTGCTTCGTAATGCAGGTATGGCAGCAGCAACTATGACTCAGGCTCAGGCAGAAGCTATGAAAATGGCAGCGTCTAATACTTCAACAGGTCCTATGATGGCATTTGCAGGCATGAATATGGCTAATATGGTAGGTGGAATGAATGCCAACCAGTTATTCCAGATGGATGCACAGAATCAAGCTATGCAGGCACAGAATGCACAAATGATGAATGCAAGCGCAGTAGCAGGCGCGGCAGCAATGCAGGCACCTGTACTTGGATGGCAGTGTAGCTGCGGACATAACGAGAACAAAGGGAAATTCTGTGCAGAATGTGGAAGTCCTAAACCAGCAGAAGCAGGTTGGACTTGCAGCTGTGGTAAAGTGAATCAAGGCAAGTTCTGTGTAGAGTGTGGTACCAAAAAGCCAGAAGGTGCACCATTATTTAAATGTGATAAATGTGGTTGGGAACCAGAAGATCCACAGAATCCACCTAAATTCTGTCCAGAATGTGGTGATATTTTTGATGATAATGACAGAGTATAGTAGATAAATAATAGTCGCAGCAGGAAGTCCATATAATGTTTGGTAAATTTCTGCTGCGATACTTTTATATAAATACATTTCAGGATGGTTAGGCAATGGATGAGAAACTGTTAAAGATTATTATTATTTTATTAC
>CAZHEM010000207.1:0-2814 GCA_964531725.1 uncultured Acetatifactor sp. | reverse complement strand
GTACCATACAATACCACATCCAATAATACCGAACAGATAAACACAACCACTCCTGCATACAAAGCCTTGTTAATATCCTGAAACACAAAAGCAGATGCCGTTACAATAATTGCATCAGTAAGCAGAAAAAGTGACCCTGTCTTTAGTTGAGGGAAATGTAATCTCAACACTTTTACAATTATATCTGTTCCACCAGTGGTCGCCCCTGCCTTAAACACCCATCCTAAAGAAAGTGCAGAAAGAGCACCACCTACAATAGACGCCAAAAATGGGTCTGCTGTGGCTGCTCCAAAAGGAGTTAAGATGTTGGTAAAAAAGGACACCATTACCGTTGCATACATAGTTGACAAGATAAATCGAAATCCAAATTTCCATATACCTAATAATATAATTGGTATATTAATAAGAAAAATCCATGTACCTGTCTCAAGACCAGTCATTCGATTTAAAATAATAGCAATACCAGTCACTCCACCTGGCGCCAATGAGTTAGGATCTAAAAACAAACTAACTGCCACCGCATAAATTGCCGCCCCTGCTGTAATCATAATATAATCCAAAATTCTTTGTTTCGCTGTCTTCTTCTCTAGCTCCAACAATTCCATTTCTTTTTCTGTCTTCGCTGTCATAATAATAAACCTCTCTATTTAGTAATTAACTTGTATCATGTTTAGCATTTCCATGATAACGTTCCCATTATCCAAAAAAATCCGCATATGTAAAATATGCGGATTTTATCGGTGAAATTCACTTCTTTTCAAATAATAAATTAAATATTAGTACGCACTAATTTAGGCTGATAGCCTTCCTTTTCCAGTGCTTCCATAATTTGATGTTTATGTTCCGTACCAAATGCTTCCATTGTAATACGCAATTCCACTGCTGCACTACGATTAGTAGACACAAACTGATTATGTTCAAGCTTGATTACATTACCACTTACATTTGCAATTACACCAGATACTCTGCAGAGCTCACCTGGCTTATCTGGTAACAATACAGATACAGTAAAGATTCTATCTCTAAAAATCAAGCCCTGCTGCACTACAGATGACATGGTAATTACATCCATATTACCACCACTTAAGATAGAAACAATTCTCTTGTCCTTTACATCCAAGTGCTTTAATGCTGCTACAGTAAGAAGTCCTGAGTTCTCAATTACCATCTTATGGTTCTCAACCATATCAAGGAATGCAACTACCAATTCTTCATCATTAACTGCAATAATATCATCTAGATTCTTTTGCAAATATGGGAACAACTTTGTTCCAGGTGTTTTAACCGCAGTACCATCTGCAATGGTATTTACCTTAGGAAGGGTTACTACCTTTCCAGCTTTTACAGATTCCTGCATACAATTAGCACCTGCTGGTTCTACACCAATTACTTTAATCTTTGGATTCAATAGCTTTGCCAAGGTAGATACACCGGTCGCTAATCCACCACCACCAATAGGTACAAGTATGTAATCAACCAATGGAAGTTCCTTAAAAATCTCCATAGCGATAGTTCCTTGACCTGTTGCAACTCTCAAATCATCAAATGGATGAATGAAAGTATAGCCATGTTCTTCTGCCAATTCATATGCTTTTGCACATGCCTCATCATACACATCACCATGAAGTACAACCTCTGCACCATAACTCTTGGTTCTATTTACTTTCATAAGAGGTGTGGTGGTAGGCATAACAATAGTCGCCTTGGCACCATAAGCCTTTGCTGCATAAGCAACTCCTTGCGCATGGTTACCTGCCGAAGCAGTAATCACGCCCTTGGCACGCTCCTCTTCTGTTAAGGTGCTCATCGCATAATAAGCACCTCTTAACTTATATGCACCAGTAAGCTGCATATTTTCAGGTTTAAGATACACTCTGTTACCCGTCTGATTACTTAAGAAATCACTATATACTAACTTGGTCTCTAATGTTACTTTCTTTACAACTTCTGATGCTTCTTCAAATTTTTCTAACGATAACATTTCTTCTGACATTTATACGCTGTCCCCCTGTATATCAAATAAAGCATTTACAAATTCATTTGAATCAAATTTTTGCAAATCGTCAATAGTCTCGCCAACACCGATATATTTTACTGGTACATTAAGCTCTGACTGTATTGCTACTGCGATACCACCTTTGGCAGTTCCATCCATCTTGGTTAGAACAATTCCAGTAAGTTCTGCAACTTCACCGAATTCTCTCGCCTGAACCAAAGCATTCTGTCCTGTTGTTCCATCTAGTACAATCAAATTCTCTCGATGTGCATCTGGGAATTCTTTGTCTATAATGCGATTCATTTTACGAAGCTCTTCCATGAGATTCTTCTTATTGTGAAGACGTCCTGCTGTATCGATTAACAATACATCTACACCTCTCGCCTTTGCCGCACTTACTGCGTCAAATACCACACTGGCAGGATCTGCTCCCTCATTGCCGCCAATCATAGGCACATCTGCTCTTTTCGCCCATTCTGCAAGCTGGTCTCCTGCAGCTGCACGGAAAGTATCCGCCGCTGCAATCAACACTTTTCTTCCATTATCTTTTAATTTGCCTGCAAGCTTTCCTACAGAAGTAGTTTTTCCAACACCATTAACACCGATTACCATAATAATGGATTGTTTTTGTTCAAAATCATAGGCTGTCTCGTCTACCTTCATTTGTTCTTTGATGCTATTTACCAAAAGTTCTTTGCATTCAGAAGGCTCCTTTAAATGCTTTTCACGCACATCTTTTTTGAGACGCTCAATAATCTGTGTTGTGGCATTTACACCAATATCTCCCATGATCAGAATCTCTTCCAATTCCTCATAGA
>CAZHEM010000206.1:0-2843 GCA_964531725.1 uncultured Acetatifactor sp. | reverse complement strand
GATATAACAAGCGCCTCCTAAGCGCTAGTTGTGGGTTCGATTCCCGCTGGGAACATTTATTTTTAGAAAAGGTATTACATGATATAAAAGTATGTGATATACTTTCTAAGCAAATTTATAATGGTTATAATTGGAAACGCACAATCCTCCGGGATGATAACGAACAACACATTTGGTTATTCGTTATCACAAAGGAGGATTTTTTTATGCCAAAAAACAAATTTGAAGATGTTATTTTTACAATTATTATGGCTACAATTATGGTTTATGGAATGGTTGTCTATAACGTAGCACTTAATACTGGAGGAGTGACAACACAGACATTTTTTATTGCAGTACATGAATTGCCTATTATGGTTCCAATTGCATTTGTATTAGAATTTTTTATAGTAGGGAAAATTGCTAGAATATTAGCATTTACTGTTATGAAGCCAGATGATGGACCACAATTTATTACATATGCCATTTCAATATGTATTTGTTGCATTATGTGCCCTGTTATGAGTCTTGTTGCTACATTATTATTTAAAGAAACAAAAAATTTGGGAACTTGGATACAAACATGGGCAATGAATTTTCCAATGGCTATATGTTATCAAATGTTCTATTGCGGACCATTTGTAAGGCTGTTGTTTAGAATCATTTTTAGAAAAAAGAAAAATAAATAATAGCTTGAGAATCAAATTTTAATGTGTATCAAAATAAAAACACTCTATCTTCTTGAATTTTGTAGAAATTAGGAGTAAAATGGCAACGAGCAATTATTAACAAATGCTAAATTAACTCTAAAATTTAGCAAAACAAGAATGAAACGAGGGACTAAAATGAAAACAATGAACAAATGGAAAAATGCAGCTATCCCTGCATTGCTTCTTCATTGCAGTATCGGTACTGTATACTGCTGGTCAATCTTTAGTCAGGAAATCGCTGACTACATTGGCTTCTCTAAGAGTGCTACCGAATGGGCATTCAGTTTTGCAATCTTTTTCTTAGGTATGTCAGCAGCATTCCTTGGAAACATTGTAGAGAAAGATATTCATAAATCTTCTTTGATTGCATCTATTTGCTTTTCAGTAGGTATGGTTGGTACTGGCTTCTTTATCTTCTATGGTGGTAAGAACCCTGGCAGTATTGTTGCCTTAATTGGTATCTATATCTGTTATGGTTTCATCATGGGTGTAGGTCTTGGTACCGGTTACTTATCACCTGTTAAGACCTTGATGTTATGGTTCCAGGATCGTAAAGGTCTTGCTACCGGTCTTGCAGTTGCTGGTTTCGGTGCAGCAAAAGCTATCGCTTCTCCAATCATGCAGGCTATGCTTGAGAACTTGGGTGAAGGTGGAATCTACAAGATGTTCTGGATTCTTGGTGTAATCTACTTTGCAATGATGTTTGTTGGACACTTATTATTACATAAACCTGAAGGTTGGCATGAGCCACAGACAAAGGAAGCAAGCCAGAGCACTATGGCTGTTATTAAGTCTAAACCAATCGCTACCTATATTGGTATCTGGGTAATGTTCTACTTGAACATCACTTGTGGTCTTGCTTTAATCTCTCAGGAAAAGGCAATTGTTAAATGTCTTGGTTTAGCTGGTATGGTTGGTGTTATTTCTACAGTATCTGCTATCTTCAATGCAGGCGGACGTCTTGGTCTCTCTGCTATGGCAGATAAGATGAAAGATAGAAATACTATGTACAAGATTATCTTTATTGCATCAATTATCTTTACTGTTGCAGTAATCTTAACAAATGGTATTGCAAATGGTAATGGTAATATGGCATTAACCATTTTGGTGCTTGCATTAATCATGGTAGTAAACGCAGGTTACGGCGGAGGTTTCTCTAACGTTCCTACTTTACTTTCAGACCATTATGGAATGGGTAACATCAGTGCAATCCATGGTTTAACCTTGTCAGCATGGGCTGTTGCAGGTCTTACTGGTAACCAGATGGCTACTTGGATTGTAAATCACTTTGGTACTTTCGTAGATGATGGACATGGTAACATGATTAACCCAACTGGTTATCAGACTGTTCTCTATGTAACCTTAGTATTATACATTGTATCTTTATTGTGTAGTTTATTCCTTGTACGTCCTCTTAAGGGAGAGAAGGAAGCATAATTAGCTGGATAAATAAAGCAAAGAAACAGGCGTCGAAAATATTGTATTTTCGGCGCTTCTTTGATATATTGAAGGAGTATAGCAGAATAATGTAACTAGCAGATGAGGAGGGTATATTATGAATTTAGTAATTACAATGAGTCGTAGATTTGGAACTGGGGCAAGTATGATTGCAGAAGAATTATCTAGTAAATTGGACATCCCAGTATATGATAGAACTTATATTGAACATGAAGCACAAGGCAGTGATTTTGAGACGGAGAAGAAGGTTATTCAGGAATTAGCTACAAAACCTTGTATTATTCTTGGCCGTTGTGCGTCAGAGATATTGAAGGATCAGGCTAATGTGTTTAATATCTATGTTAGTGCAGATAAGGAAGACAGAATTAAACGTATTATGCAGAAGGAATCTTTAACCTATGATGAGGCTAAAGTGAATCTTGAGAAGAACGATAAGGAAAGAGCAGCATATTATCATGAGAATACCGGTAAGATGTGGGGTGATGTGAATAATTACCATATGATTCTAGATACCACTCGTTTGGGCATTGAAAATTGTGCAGATATTTTGATTAAGTATTTTGAGAGAATGGAGATTATATAGGGATTATTAAGAGGAGAACTATTAACAGTAACACTCAAGGATGTAAAAATAAAATGGAATGGTAATAATTAAGGCGAAGAGATGTAGAATACATTGCTTCGCCTATTCTATTG
>CAZHEM010000205.1:0-2861 GCA_964531725.1 uncultured Acetatifactor sp. | reverse complement strand
CTTTCTTATAATGCAAACAGACCATTGCTAAGCACGCTGCCGCACAGTCTGTTGCATCATGTTGTTTTACAAATGTATATCGCATACTTTTTCCCTAACTTTTTCTTTATTGGTAAACCTTCACACCTAACAACTTTTATTGTTCACCATAAATCAAGTAAGCAATATAATCCATCAAGGTACCTGTTGGAAGAACATCATAAAAATAGTTCATTGCATCATCCTCCTTTTTTCTACAAAATTAACAGATAATGCGACAGGTTTCAACCATAACTCCTTAAGCGGTCACTTAACTCCTTGAGCGGTCATTGGTTGGCAAAATAACCTCTACTTCAAAAACAGTATCATCGTAATTAAATTTTATTTTTCCCCCGCATTCTTCCACTGCCTTATATACATTTCGCAAGCCGATTCCATGATTTCTCTTATCCGTCTTCTTTGTAGCAAGAAGGTTCTTTTTCTTTCTACTCTCCTCAGATAAACTATTTTGAATTTTTAATTGAAAATACTCTACACCTTGCTGAAAATTGATATTCAGATTTCTGTCCTCATCCTTCCTAGCCAATTCCTCAAATGCATTTTTCAGCAAATTAGCATAAATGGTGCATAGACTAACGCTATCAATTGCCAAATATGGGGATACTTGTCCAGCCACTTTAACATTGACATTTTCCAAAGAATCCACATAATAATTCGTTATTACATCTAATACCTGATTCCCCGTTGTATAATGTTTCCGCTGAATTACTTGTGTTTGCTCTTGCATTTTTTGTAAATAAGCTTTCAGTTCCTCCATATTGTCCTGCTGCGCCAAACCATTCAAACACAACATATGATTTACCATATCATGTCGATATCTTCTTGTATCTTCCTCTTTCTCTAATAATGCTTCATAATAATGTTTTTGCATATCCATTAATACCATCTCATTTTGAAGCATTTCCTTTATAATCATGTTTGTTTGCCTTATACGCAAAACAAATATGCCAAGAATTCCAATCCCACAATAGGATAAGCCACATAATATTGGCACCATAGTAGAAAATCTAGAATTATCAAGTTGTCTTTCTGCATAAGTTAATCCTGCAATAGTGAATAGAAATAAAAAAGCCATCATAATTAACAGGTAATGAATATTATTATATATACAATTCCAAATCCTCTTTATTACAGTTTTTTTCTTTACATACTTCACGATATATAAAATAGTTAATGTTATAATACCGATTATTACAGTGTCTATAATCCTTAATTTACTTTCTCCCCCCAAGACACTTCTAACAAATTGTACTAAAGCATTTGCCATCAAATCACATATATTTATAATAAATAGTAGCACTAATATATTAGCAAACTTGCGATACCATTTATTCGGTATCATCCACAACAGTTCTACTATCACTACCGCATATGCAATCAAATATTTTACTTCATTTCCATAGTTCCTATTTACCATAAAAAAAACGATCAATCCAAAGCCAACTGGTACAGTCAGCCACAGTCTTTCTATTTTTTTTGAATAAACTAACTCATATGCTTTCCCATACTTCAACACTTCCAATACAAACAGTACTGTTAAAATTCCCACTTCTACCATCTCTTTTTTCTCCCTTTGTACTTCAAGTCATATTCGATATACTTTGTCTCGAATTCTTTTCTTCTGCGTCTGGAAATGACAAATTCCGTCCCATTTATCAGCACTTTATCCTTTTTATATTCTCGTACCCATTGCAGATTTACAATGTGTTTTCTACTGACTCTGACAAAATATCTATCATCCAATTCTTCTTCCAGATAGTCAAGCGACACATCCTTGCGCAACATTTTTTCTCCAATTATGAATTCTGCGTATCCATCAAAGGCTTCTATGTATTGAATTTCTTCCTGTGCAATCTCTACTTTATTTCGCTGATAATATAACTCTATAAGCTTTTCTTCACGTCCTCCATCCGTAGCAGACAGTAATGCTTCCTGAATTTCTTCCCTGTCAAAGGGCTTCGTAATAAAACGAAAGGCTTGAATGTGAAACGCCTCCTTGAAACGCTCTACTTTTCCGGTTGCCATAATCGTCAAGCATTGTGGATTTATCTCTTTGATTCTTCCACCAAGCTCTATGCCATCCATAATGGGCATCTCAATATCTAGAAAAGCTATATCTAAGCCTTCTGCCTGCTCAAGCATATCCTCCCCTTTCAGAAAGGTTTTAATTTCCCACGAATAGTTCCACCTTTCTGCAATCTCTGTGATAATTTGCTCTAATTCTTCTAATATAATAGATTGGTCATCGCAAATTCCTATAACAGTACGTTTCATGTTTCATTCCTCTTACACTTTAGTAATACTAATTTTCTGACTATATATGCCGAACATAATACAATATACATTATTTTCCGACACTTAACAAGTTACTTAACGATTCAAATTTGACATCCTTTAAGTTAAAATCACTCCGTTTTTATCCATTGTATACACAAAAAAACTCTGGCCTTACGACCAGAGTTTTCATTAACAGCATATTACATTTTTATATCTTATTTAAAGTAAGCCACACCAGATTCGAAAATCTTCATATCCTGCTCGCCATAGATGTTCATAGCAACTGCCATGTCACGTCTCTCAGAGTGTGCCATCTTACCGAAGCATCTACCATCAGGAGAGGTGATACCTTCGATTGCACAGTAAGAACCGTTTACATTGTACTCTTCATCCATAGATACGTTACCGTTCATGTCTGCGTACTGGGTTGCAACCTGTCCGTTAGCAAAAAGCTTATCCAACCACTCTTTAGGTGCTACGAAACGTCCTTCACCATGAGAAGCTGGGTTACAGTAAGTAGCTCCAAGCTCTGCACCCTGTAACCA
>CAZHEM010000204.1:0-2928 GCA_964531725.1 uncultured Acetatifactor sp. | reverse complement strand
ATGTGATTATCATCAACTTTGCTAACCCGGATATGGTTGGCCATACAGGTGTGGAAGAAGCTGCAATTAAAGCAGTAGAAGCAGTTGATGAATGTGTAGGTAAAGCAGTAGAAGCTGTAAAAGAGATGGACGGTGTAATGTTCATCTGTGCTGACCATGGTAACGCAGAGCAGTTAGTTGACTATACTACTGGCGAACCATTTACTGCACATACTACTAATCAAGTACCATTTATCTTAGTAAACTATGATGCAGCTTATACTTTGAGAGAAGAAGGATGTCTTGCAGACATCGTTCCAACCCTAATTGAGATTATGGGTAAGGAACAGCCAGCAGAGATGACAGGTAAGTCTCTTTTGATTAAGAAATAATAAGTAAGAATGCTTAGTAGGACAGGTGTGATACCTGTCCTATTATTAAGTAGATTGGAAGAAGGATACATATGTTAGGAACAATTGTGAATACCATAGCTGTCATAATTGGTGCAGTAATTGGTATGGTGGTTAAAAAAGGTCTGCCTGAGAAGATGGCAGATACTTTGATGAAAGGCTTAGGGTTGTGTACCTTGTTTTTAGGTATCAGTGGTTCCCTAGAGGGAGAAAATTCCTTGATACTAATTATCTCCATGGTAGTAGGAACTTTAATTGGAGAGGGAATTGATTTGGAGGAAAAACTCAATGCATTAGGAAATTGGGTTGAGAATAAATTTAAAGGTAAGAACACAGATGGTAAAACATCTATAGCAGAGGGATTTGTAACAGCAAGCCTTTTGTTCTGTGTAGGAGCAATGACCATTGTTGGTTCCCTGCAAAGTGGTTTACAGGGCAACCATGAGATGCTTTTTAATAAGTCTGTTTTGGACTTTGTAGCAGCAATTATCTTTGCATCAACCTTGGGAATTGGTGTGGCATTTTCTGCGGTGTTTGTATTTGTTTATCAAGGTGCTATTACTCTAATGGCACAGTGGATAGCTCCATTTTTGACCGACACAGTGATTGCGGAGATGACCTGTGTAGGTAGTGTAATTATCATTGGACTTGCATTGAATATGCTTGGTATTACGAAACTTCGAGTAATGAATTATGTACCAGCTATTTTTGTGCCAATTATATTGTGTATGTTTATGTAGTAGTTTGTATAACAATTGCGTATTAGCGGTGTCGAATTTTGACACCGCTTTTTATATATGGTATTCTAGATTTGAGAAAAAAGTATCAATTAGGTTTCGATTAATTGATTTAGATTTGTGTTTTAAAAAGAAGTTAATACGAGAAATTAGGAGGAAGTATATGACACAAGTAACTTTAGGTTCAACAGGAATTACTGTTGAGAAGAATTCCTTTGGTGCATTACCTATTCAGAGAATTAGTAAAGAAGCAGCAGTAGGATTGTTACGCAAGGCTTATGAGCATGGAGTGACATTCTTTGATACTGCTAGAGCTTACACTGATAGTGAAGAAAAGGTTGGAGAAGCATTCAAAGGAATGCGAGAGAAGATTTATATTGCTACCAAGACTGGGGCTACTACTGTTGAGGGATTTTGGAAGGACTTGCATACTTCCCTTGAGACTTTGCAGACAGACTATATTGACATTTATCAGTTCCATAATCCATCTTTTTGCCCAAAGCCAGGAGATGGTACTGGATTGTATGAAGCGATGCTGGAAGCAAAAGAAAAAGGGATGATTCGTCATATCGGTATTACCAATCATCGCCTGAACGTAGCACATGAAGCAGTAGAGAGTGGTTTGTATGAGACATTGCAATTCCCATTCTGTTATTTGGCAACAGATAAAGACATTGAGCTTGTGAATGCATGCCAAGAAGCTGGCATGGGCTTTATTGCTATGAAAGCGTTATCTGGCGGATTGATTACTAATTCGGCTGCAGCATATGCATACCTTGCTCAGTTCGACAATGTGTTGCCTATTTGGGGTGTACAGAGAGAAAACGAATTGGATGAATTCCTTTCTTATATTGATAATCCACCTACTATGACGGAAGAGATTGCGGCATTAATTGAAAAAGATAGACAGGAATTACAAGGTGAGTTCTGTCGTGGTTGTGGTTATTGTATGCCATGTCCAGTAGGAATTGAAATCAATAACTGTGCAAGAATGAGTCTGATGATTCGTCGTGCACCTTCGGAGGCACAGCTTACAGAAGAGATGCAGGCTAAGATGAAGAAGATTGAAGAATGCTTGCACTGTGGAAAATGTAAAGGTAAATGTCCTTATGGATTGGATACACCTACCTTATTAGAGAAGAATTATAAGGATTATTGTGAGATTCTCGCAGGTAAAGAATATTAATACATTTGACGATAGTTACTTTATAGTTTGATTTCATTATGGAGGTTAGGATATGAAGATTGAAGCATTAAGTGGAAATGATTATATTAAATCCCCAGCAGAAATAATTCAGGCAGCCAAAACAGGAGATACATCTGATGTAAATCCTGCTCAACTTAGGGCGATGAAGAGAAGTGGTGCAATAGAGTGTGCTACCTGTGCAAGTAGAAAGTATCAGGATGGTTCAGATGAAGGAAATGTATCTTTTAAAGCAGCAGCACATATTAATCCTAATGCATCAGGTGCCGCAGTGCGTTCCCATGAACAGGAACATGTATCCAATGCATATGCAAAGGCTGAGAAGGGCAATGGTAAGGTTCTGAATGCTTCTGTAACTTTGAAAACTGCTATTTGCCCTGAATGTGGAAGAGGGTATGTGGCAGGCGGAGTAACTAGAACATCCATTAAATATGAAGAAGAGTCTCAATACAATCAAGAACGTAAGGGAAGAGACTATGCAACCTTGCGAGGTAATCAAGTAGATGAGACTGTATAGTGAATTGTAGATACTATATATATGTTTATTAAATTCAAAAAAATAAAAATTTTTAAAAAAATTTTATGAACGAAATATGGC
>CAZHEM010000203.1:0-2959 GCA_964531725.1 uncultured Acetatifactor sp. | reverse complement strand
TATTGTAGTACATATGGGTGGTGGTGTATCAGTTGGTGCACATATTGATGGTAAAGTTGTGGATGTATTCAATGCATTAGATGGTGATGGTGCATTCTCTCCAGAGCGTGCAGGAGGCGTGCCAAGTGGTGCTTTGATTGAGATGTGTTTCTCTGGTAAGTACACCCAGAAAGAAATCTATAGCAAGATTGTTGGAAAAGGTGGTTTCAATGCTTACCTTGGCACCAACGACATGCGTGAAGTAACCAAGAGAGCTAACGAAGGGGATACCAAAGCAGCAGAAGCGAAGCAGGCATTCCTTTTCCAGGTAGCTAAGGACATTGGTTCTATGGCATGCGTTCTAGAGGGTAAAGTAGACCAGATTATCGTAACTGGTGGTATCGCTTACGGTGCTGATGTAGTAGCAACTTTAAGGGAAAAAGCTGAATGGATTGCTCCATTTACCGTATACCCAGGCGAAGATGAGTTATTAGCACTTGCACAGGGTGCCCTTCGTGTCATGAATGGCGAAGAACAGGCTTGTGTTTACTAAAAATTAAGAATTAGTCGAGTGAAAAAGATATACAAAAGGTTCGTGCTGTACTAAAATAGTAACAGTACGGACCTTTGTTATTGCACGTCAATTCCTTTGTAAGAAGACGGTGATAATAACGAAATGTTCAGCATAAAGAATACATAAGGGGATATAAGGGATATGAATAAATTATTACATAACATCTCGCCCATGAAGCTATTGTTGGTGGGATATTGTTCTATTATCTTATTGGGAACAGTGCTGTTGTCACTTCCTATAGCGTCAAGAGGCCCTGGTGGCACGCCTATTTCAGATTGTTTTTTTACAGCCACATCTGCTACCTGCGTAACAGGACTTATCAGATTTGATACCTATACCCATTGGACGGTATTTGGCCAGTTGGTAATATTAGCCATGATACAGACGGGCGGTATCGGCTTTATGACTATTGCCATCATGGTGCTAGTTCTTGCTAAGAAAAAGATTGGCTTAGGTCAACGTTCTTTGATGCAGAATTCCATATCGGCGCCCCAGTTGGGTGGTATTGTGAAAATGGCAAAATTTATTATGCTAGGTACCTTTGCGGTAGAAGCAATAGGAGCCTTTTTACTTAGCTTTGTTTTTGTGCCAGAATTGGGCTGGAAAAGAGGAATTTATTTTTCTATCTTTCATTCTGTTTCTGCTTTTTGCAATGCAGGGTTTGATTTGATGGGCGGTATATCAGGACAATTTTCTTCCTTGACCAACTATGTAGGGAATATTTACTTAAATGTTGTAATCATGCTTCTTATTTTCGTAGGAGGATTGGGCTTCTTTGTATGGTATGATTTGGGGAAAAATCGTTTCCGTTTTCGCAAACTTACTTTGCAGAGTAAAATGGTATTAAGTATCAGTATCAGCTTAGTTTTGCTTGGAGCCCTTGGAATTTTGATAGTAGAACAGGGACATGAGATGTATGCTGGAATGAGCTTAAAGGATCAGCTGCTGGCAAGCTTTTTTCAGTCTGTATCAGCCAGAACAGCAGGCTTCAATACCTCGGATTTGTCTATTATGACAGATTCTGGAAAGCTCATTATGATATGCCTTATGTTAATTGGTGGTTCTACCGGTTCCACTGCGGGAGGTATCAAGACTACTACCTTTTGGGTGTTGTGCATTAGTATTTTTGCTACTTTTGGCAGGAAAAAGAACATTGAGGCATTCGGGCGCAGAATGGAAGAGAATATTACTAGAACGGCTTCCTGCATCTTTATGACCTATTTATTGTTAATCATGGGGGTATCTATTATTATTTCATCTGTAGAGAACTTACCAATGATGACAGTGCTATTTGAGACTACTTCTGCCATGGCAACGGTAGGCCTTAGCTTTGGGGTAACGCCGACCTTGGGAATGCTTTCTAAGATGCTATTAGCATTTCTAATGATATGTGGAAGAGTAGGTTCCATTACAATGTTGCTTGCTTTTGCATCAGATAAAAGAGTTATTTCATCAAGACTACCGCTAGAGAAGGTGCAGGTAGGATAACATAAATAAGGAGACTGGAATATGAAATCAATATTAATTATAGGGTTAGGTCGTTTTGGACGCCATATGGCGAAGACATTTATTGAAAATGGCCATGAGGTATTGGCAATTGATATCAAAGAAGAGAGAGCGGATGCAGCTGTAGGCATGATTCAGCAGATTCAGATTGCCGATTGTAGAGATGAGCGTTTCATGGAAAGCCTAGGGGTGCGCAACTTTGACTTGGCTGTAGTTGCCATAGGAGAGAACTTTCAGACCGCATTAGAGGTCATTGTGTTACTAAAAGACTTAGGTTGTAAATACATAGTGGCTAGAGCCACCAGAGATGTACATAGAAAACTATTGCTCCGCAACGGTGCAGATTATGTAGTATATGCTGAACGAGATGTAGCAGAACGACTTGCCATCAAGTTTGGTGCAGACAACATTTTTGACTACATTGAATTAACTCCAGAAGTAGGTATCTATGAAATCGCAGTACCAGAGAAGTGGCGTGGCAAAAGTATGGTTGACCTATCCATCCGTACCGAATACCATGTCAGCGTTATGGCCACCAAAAAGGACGGCCAGATATATCCCTTACCACATCCTACCCACGTTTTCGACAACGAAGAAAGTGTCATGGTAATGGGCACCGCCGACGCTATCCGCAAGATTACCTAGATAGTGTAAAGGGCTACGGGGACTCCACTTCTCCCCTGTGCTTTGCGCCTTAGAACATTTTGGACACAGAGCCGCATACACAGAGTCTTTTTTGTGCGGGCCGCAAAATGTGGAATTTCTAAAATGCGCGCCTTTGCTAACTGTGATTATTCGCGTCTTTCTGAGGTTGGACAATTTGGGCGGCGGGTGCGTCCGCTGGTAATACGTTTTCAAAATTCGTTGACTAAAATGTGAGAATTTCTTATACACGCACTT
>CAZHEM010000202.1:0-3005 GCA_964531725.1 uncultured Acetatifactor sp. | reverse complement strand
GTAACAGGGTATTATCAACTTATGTTATTGCTAATTTATGTGGTGGAGCAGGTATTTATTAGTATAGCGCTGCCAGCAGTACAATGTTACATGCTACTATCCATTGTCAATGGTATTTGGATAGAGGAAAAGCTAAGTCTATTGATAGAACTGCTAGAGAAGGGGATTCAATGGCTATTAAAGGCGGCAGTGGGAGTAGTAACAGGTTTAAGTATTTTTCAGGCGGTATTAGCGCCAGCAGTGGATTCGGTAAAAATGTCTACGTGGCAAAAGATTATGTCCATGATTCCGGGCGTTGGTAATGCTTCCGAGGGAGTAATGGAATTATTGTTGGGAACTGCTTCTGTGATTAAGAACGGAATTGGGGTAGTGTTGCTGGTGTTACTGCTTACCATGTGTGCTTCCCCTTTGTTGGAAATATTAGCAGGAGCAATTATTTTAAAATGCGCAGCGGCAATTATGGGAATTGTAAGTGATAAGCGAATTACTTCATGTACTAATCGTATAGGAGATGCTAGTATGCTACTTTTTCGAGTAACAGGGACAGCTTTGTTATTTTTCTTGATTACCATATCTGTGGTAACCATGTCAACGAATAGAGGTATTTAGGAATGGAAAATGCACTTGTTAAGGGAATTTGTCAAAGTGGAATCTTCATGATTTGTGCACAGACTTTTGTGCATTTTTGTCCTAAGGGGGCATATGAAAAATATTTGAAAATGTTAGTAAGCATTATGGTGCTGATACAGATTATTAGTCCAATTGGGAAGGTGTTAGGTGGCAATCAGCAAGGAATTGTAAATATCCAGAAAGGAGACTGGTTGGAAGAAATCCTAATGCAAAGTATGGATGATATGTTGCGCGAGAAAAAAATAGAGCTAGGAGAAGGGGAGACGATAGAAGGAATGGAGACAATAGAAGAAACGGAGAAGGTAGGCGGTATGGAAGGAAGAGATGGAATTGAACCAAGTGAGACATATACAAAAGAGGGTACTCCAGAACGAAAGGTCGGTATTTACATAGAGCCAGTTGCGCCCATTCACGTGGGTCAATAAAAAGGGGGAGAATGTGGGAATGGAAGCGTGGATAAAGGGGATAAAAGACAAGAAGTGGTTCAATAAGGATAATCTGTTGATTGTGGTGCTTGTAGGAATCTTATTTTTTATTATTACATTACCTACGAAAGAGGAGCAAGGAGTACAGATGATACAAGAAGAGACTGGTGAAGAACTCTTATTGCAGCAAGAAGAGTTAAGTTGGAACGGTTCAACTGGGAAAGAATGGGAGTATGCAACTTACTTAGAAACACGATTGGAAGAGACTCTTAGCGGAATGGCTGGTGCTGGTAGAGTAAAAGTGATGATTACCTTGCAGGCATCGGAAGAATTGGTGGTAGAGAAGGATGAACCAGTGAGTCGCTCCAATACTAGTGAAAATGATTCGGCAGGAGGTAGCCGTGTAGTAACACAGATGGAATCTTCGGAGACAACCATATATCATACGATTGGAGATGAAAGCGAACCTTATGTGGTGAAGACAATTTTGCCTCAGATAGAAGGAATTGTAGTGTTGGCGCAAGGGGCAGGAACAGGAACGGTGGATGCCAATATTACCGAAGTAGTACAGGCATTGTTTGGTGTGGAAGCCCATAAAATCAAAGTAGCAAAATTAGGGGACATCAAGTAGCATAAAGAACTGCCTGACTTCATACAATGAATTAGTAAATAAGAAAAGAGGGAGAAGAATTGAAAAGTATATTCAAAAAAAATCAACTGATGATTACCGCATTGGCAGTGATGATTGCCATAGCTGGATACTTACAATTTACAGGAGAAAATATAGCACCAGAGTACGTGAACGTAGAGGATGGATTTACTGATATTTCAGAGGAAGATATGGCAGTGGCGAATCTTACTGATGTGGAAAGCTTGGATTCCGAAGTGGACATTATTATGGAAGATTACTTAGAAGAAGGAATGGTGGAGGTAGCTGAGGTTACTAGTGCAGAAGGCACACAGTTAGCAGAAGGCAATGGGGAAGAAGTGCTTCAGGTGGCGGATGCATCTACTCAGATTGCAGAAGTGACACCAGAAGATGGGGAAATCCCTGGAGAAGCAGTATTTACCTCGACTACAGGAGTAACTGTTTTATCGGAAGCAAAGCTTTTGAAGGAACAGACTAGAGCCAAAAATAAAGAAACACTTATGGAAATTATCAATAGTGCAGGAATCACAGATACACAGAAGCAAGATGCTATTAACGGTATGGTAGAGATGACAGAAATTGCCGAAAAGGAGACCGCAGCGGAGATTTTACTGGAAGCAAAGGGATTTTCAGATGTTGTGGTTAGTATTAATGAAGGGGCTGTGGATGTGGTAGTGAATGCGGTAGAGCTTAGCGATGCACAAAGAGCTCAAATTGAGGATATTGTAAAAAGAAAAACTGACATTTCAGCGGAAAATGTTATTATTAGCACTGTCAGTCAGTAAGTTTTGGAAGTTTATTGGAAAACCTTTGCATGCTTAGGGGGACCTGTGATACAATAGTATGAATTATGCTTATGTATATGCAAGCCCCCTTGTTGTGTGGAGAGGTGTTTTGCTGTGTAACACAAAGTGAAAGTGAGGAAATAGATTTGAGTAATTATACAGAAGAGATTAGCCGTCGTCGTACGTTTGCGATTATTTCTCATCCCGATGCTGGTAAAACAACTTTAACGGAAAAGTTTTTGTTGTATGGTGGAGCTATTAATCTTGCTGGTAGTGTAAAAGGTAAGGCTACTGCTAGACATGCTGTATCTGACTGGATGCAGATTGAGAAGGATAGAGGTATCTCTGTAACATCATCAGTACTGCAGTTTGAATACGATGGATATTGTATCAATATCTTGGATACACCAGGACATCAGGATTTCTCGGAGGATACTTATCGTACACTGATGGCAGCAGACTCTGCAGTCATGGTTATTGATGCTTCTAAAGGTGTTGAGGCACAGACTAGAAAGC
>CAZHEM010000201.1:0-3007 GCA_964531725.1 uncultured Acetatifactor sp. | reverse complement strand
GTATCAAGAAGTGCTTTACAGAATGATGGATTTGTGAAGAAAATCTCTGAGTACATTTCTAAGAAGGTAGCTGACAAGTTATCTGGTATGTGCAAGACTGAGAAGGAAGAATATGAGAAATACTGGGATGACATTAGTCCATTTATCAAGTTTGGTTGTTTAAAGGATGACAAGTTCTGCGAGAAGATGACGGATTATATCTTGTTCAAGAATTTGGATAGCAAATATATGACTCTTCCAGAGTGTTTGGAAGTGAAGCCAATTGACGAGGAAGAGGCAACTGCTAACGCAGAAGCGGTAGATGAGAATGGTAATAAAGTAGAGGCTGAGGTTGTAGCAGATGGTAAAGATGCAGATGCTGACAACGAGAGTTCAGATAGTGAAGAGAAGAAAGAGAAAGTTATCTATTATGTAACTGATGAACAGCAGCAGAGTCAGTACATCAATATGTTCCGTGCTGCGAAAATGGATGCAGTGATTCTTACTCACAATATTGACCAACCATTCATCTCTCAGTTGGAAGCTAAGAATGAAGGTATTCGTTTCCAGAGAATAGATGCGGATTTAACTGATACCTTAAAAGCGAAGACATCAAAAAAGGCTGAAAAAGAGATGGAAGAGCAAGCTGAGAGCATTGGCAAGATTATGAAGAAAGCTCTCAAGAATGATAAGATTGTTGTTAAAGTTGAAAAACTTAAGAACAAGAAAGTATCTTCTATGATTACCCTTTCAGAAGATAGCAGACGTATGCAGGATATGATGAAGATGTACGCTATGCCAGGTATGGATATGGGAGCATTTGGTGCAGAAGGTGAGACTTTGGTACTCAATGCAAACCACCCATTGGTTCAGTATGTAGTGGAGCATCAGGATGGCGAAAATGTAGAGATGATTTGCGAACAGCTCTATGACTTAGCAAAGATTCAGCATGCGCCATTGTCTCCTGAGGCAATGACTAACTTCGTAAATAGAAGCAATGAGATTATGCTGTTACTTGCGAAATAAATAGAAAAACAATAATAAACACCACAAATGTTAGTGGAAAAGTAAAAAAACTAACATTTGTGGTGTTTTTGTTAAAATTATTTGACAAAAAAGATAAAATGTGTGCTATAATGTGTGTTACTTCATGTTAGTAGAGTAGTAAAGAGAGAAGTGTATGGAAACTATTGGGTATGTAGAGAGAAAAGAGGGATAATTATGACGTATGAAGAATTAGTAGCAAATGTAAAAGAAGCTGTGAAGAATACGGTGATAAGCAAGACGGTTGGTCATGTGGCTTTTCAGTTTAATGTGAAGGGTGAAGCGGAAGGCGCATTTTATCTGGAGATTGCAGATGGTAAGATAAATGTGGAGCCTTATGAATACTATGATCGAGATATCATAATAGAGACAACTGCTGATGTTATTATGCGAATGATAGATGGGGATTTACAGCCAATGTTGGCATATACCAATGAGCTAATGCAGGTGCATGGAGATGCAGAACCCATTAGTGTACTTCCTTTTGGTAGGAAGTGTAAGAAAAAATAGAACGAAGTGTAAGAAAAGTAGATAAAAGTAGTGAATCCATAAGTCGGTGGAGGAACTATTGCATAGATATAGGGAGGCATAGTATGCTTTGTCACATGTTAATTGATTTGAGTGTTTTACTCTGTACAGGATCTAATGATTGGACGAGTCTTGTGCAGAGGTAAGTAGAATGATAAATAGTAAGGATATTCATAGATAATAGTCGTCCACATTGGGTTCTGTACTTATAAGAGTAAATAAAACGATTATAAGGAGGATTCAATGAATTCAAATTTTAAAAAGTATATTATATTTTGGCTTAGCCAATCTTTATCACAACTAGGCAGCTCCATGACAAGCTTTGCTCTGATTTTATGGGCATATACACAAGAGGGGACCGCAATGACGCTTTCCTTAATGAGCTTTTTTAATTATATGCCATATATTTTTGTGAGTTTGTTTGCGGGAGCATTTGTGGACAATCATAAAAAGAAGAATGTTATGTTAGTGGCAGATTGCGTTGCTGCGGTGTGCTCAGTTAGTATATTAGCTTTAACAATGTGCAATGGAGTGCAGATATGTCATATTTACAGAGTGAATTTCGTAATAGGCTTTATGAATGCATTTCAGTCCCCTGCAATGGCAGTGGCAATTGGAAAGATTGTTTCCAAAGATAAATTGGCACAGGTAAGTGGGATGAATTCCTTTTCCGGCAATCTGATAACCATATTGTCGCCAGTTATGGCGGCAGCACTATTTGCTTTAGGTGGATTAAAACTGTTGCTTACTATAGATCTGGTGACTTTTGTGGTAGCATTCCTAGTGTTACTATTGGTAATTGAGGTTCCAGAGAACGAGAGTATGTCTACAAAAAGACAGCCAATGTTTGCAGGATGCATGGAAGGATTTCGCTATTTAAAAAATAACAGAGGAGTCATGGTAGTGGTCATTACAATGGCATTGCTGAATTTCTTCTCCAGACTGACCTACGAAAATATTTTATCGCCAATGATTCTTGCAAGAAGTGAGAACGATAGTGTAGCATTAGGTATTGTAAATGCGGCAATGGGAGTTGGTGGAATCGTAGGAGGCATCATTGTTGCTACTGGAAAGTTTTCTAAGAACAGCACCAAGATGATTTATGTGTCGGCGTGTGTTTCCTTTTTATTAGGTGATGTGATAATGGGATTGGGGCAAAATGTATGGCTCTGGTCATTTGCTGCAGTGGCGGCAAGTTTACCCATTCCATTTATTAATGCAGGTCAAAATGTAATTTTATATCAAAAGGTACCGCAAGAGATACAGGGAAGAGTGTTCTCAGTAAGGAATGCAATTCAGTTTGCCACAATTCCCCTTGGAATTTTACTAGGTGGATTCTTGGCGGACTATGTGTTTGAGCCTTTTATGATGACAGATAACGTCATATCAGAAGTATTGTATACTTTAGTAGGAACAGGCACTGGAAGTGGCATGGCAGTTATGTTCTTGTGTACAG
>CAZHEM010000200.1:0-3038 GCA_964531725.1 uncultured Acetatifactor sp. | reverse complement strand
GTAGAAACAACCTTGGTGTCCATATCAAGAACGCCGCCTGCTTCTCTTTCCTTCTTCTGTAATTCAAGTACCTGTGCCCACAAGTCTTTTGTGTTCTGTGTAGCTTCAGCTAAGAAACTCTCATCGCCATCGTATGGATGATAGTTCTTCTGGATGAAATCACGTACGTTGATTTCGTTTTCCCATTTGCCGCCTACAAAATCTTTCCATTCTGGTCTCATTTTGAAATAGCCTCCTATTAAAATTTGAATTAGTATAAATAAGTTTATAGTTACTTCTAATCCTCAGTTATCATTATATGTAAAAGGCTGGCGACAGTCAAGGCGAGAAGTGTACTTTTTTCTATACAAAACCCTATATTTTCAAGGCTTTTTGGCAAGACTGATGGGGTGGCATGAGGGAATTGCTTGCCAGATTGAGAGGAAAGTATTATACTGTTAAAAGTAAAAACGAAGTCATAAAGTAGGAAAGGAGTAATAGATATGAAAATTACTAAGGAAATGACAATTGGTGAAATCTTACGTGCGAATCCAGACGTTGCACCTGTATTATTAAACGCAGGTATGCATTGTTTAGGTTGCCCATCTGCTCAGGGAGAATCTCTTGAAGAAGCAGCAATGGTGCATGGTATTGATATAGATGCGCTTATGGCGGCTATTGAAGCAGTATAATTGGAAGCAAGAGAGTATAGGGACCAAGTCCTGTATTATGCAGGGCTTGGTTCTTTTCATGTGCACATAGATACAAGAGAGGAAAGAGAGGATTAATGATGGAAATCTGGAGTGATAAGCGTAAGAAAAAACAGATAAGCATGACTTATATTGTGTTTCTTATTAATGGTATGTTGGCATTGTCTATTGGTTCGCTGATGCCATTTATTCGCGATGTGAGAGGGCTGGATTACGAACTTTGTGGATTGTTGGTAAGTCTTCATTCGGTGGGCAACTTCTTATCTAGTTTTTTTGCGGGAACATTTGCGGTTAGCATGGGAAGAAAGAGATGCATTTTGATGTTTAATGCCTTTTTTGCTATTTCCTTCCTATTAATTATTTTTGGCAACAATAATGTATGTTTGATTTTAGCATTTTTGATGACTGGTTTGGCTAGAGGTGCCAGCAGTAATTTTAACAATGCTACTATTAATAATCTGGCACCGGGTGTGGTGGGAATCAGTAATGGTTTACATGCTATGTTCTCGGTAGGTGCTTTTTTGTTTCCTATTTTGTTAACACTGCTTACAAATGCAAATACAGCGTGGTGGATATATGCCTGCTTTTTTATGCTTGCAATGGGAGTGCTGAGCTGGGCCTTGTATTTTGCAATGCCTGTAGATGAATTTGCTGCCAAGAAGGAAAAAGGTGGCAGTATGAAGTTCTTTGGAGAGCCAATGTTCTGGTTGTGTACAGCGACCTTGTTCTTTTATTTGTGTGTAGAACAGGGCGTTATCGGCTGGATGGTTACCTATTTTAAAGATACTGGCTTATTGAGTCCAGCTTTTTCACAGATTAGTGCCAGTGTTCAGTGGATTATGATTTTGGCAGGTAGATTAACAGTGGTTTACTTATCTACTAGAGTAAAAAAAGGAACTCTTCTTCGAGTGATGGGAGTGGGCTTGGTGATTTTCTTCTTAATTCTGATTACTAGCAAAACACCTGCTCTGATTGCTATCGGTATTATGGGATTTGGTTATAGCATGGCGGGAATTTATCCTACAACGGTTTCCTTTGCAGGACATATTAATCAGAAGTATCCTTTGGCATGGAGCTTTATGTTGACTATGGCAAGTATGGGGTCTATTGTAATGCCTTCTATTATTGGTAAAATTGCAGAAACAGCAGGAATCACTATGGGTATGTGCTCGATTGTGGTGGTAGTGGTTATTGATATGGCATTTATTATTGCGTTAACTAGATATATGCGCCGCCACGGATTAGAGGAACCTATAAAGTAGAAATAAAAAAGAGTTTAGAAGAGAAAAAGAATTCAAAAAAGAAAGGTACGCAGTGGATTGGACTGCGTACCTTTTGTGGTAATAGAATTATGCGTTATTCAAAGCATGTAACGCATTGTTGGCAATCAGTGGCTCGAAATGCTCTTCTAAGAAAGCGATGCTACTGGATAAACCGACTTTAAGTGAACCATATTCTGAAATAATATTGCATGCACGGTCGAAAACAGCCACGTTGCAATCTTGTTGAAGCAATACCAGAAGGTATTGACCTGATTTTTCGTCTTTGTACAAGGCACTAAAGCCATCAAAATGAGGTGCAACCACTTTGGCTACATTCATAACCTGCTGCAGAGACTGGAAACTGAATACGCGAGGCTTAGCAGTGCTCTTTTCCTGCGGTTGGGCAATGGCTGGAATGTTGTCCGCTACTACATCGGCAGTTTTGTTGCTATTCTGAAGCTTGCGGAATAGGTCTAATACTTCTTCGGCAGGAGGGGTATCAAATTCTTCGGAATCTTCATCATCCATGGAAGAAGGCGCAAAACGTGCAAAACGTGTATCTAGTTCCTCTGGATCTTCCACTTTGGTGATGATAAGCACGATACATTCTGCGTTAAGCGGAATGGCCTCAATCATCAAAGGAATGTCTTCTGCTTCAAAACCAAATTCATAATTGGCCTGTTGCATCATATCACGAAATAATGATTTTGCTTTTTCAGTTCCATATGCTAATTCACTTATTTTCAATTCGCGGCTTACCAAATCTTCTTTGGTTAGTGTGCAACGAATCTGATTGTCATTTACTTTTTCTATCTTCATACGTCACCCTTCCTTTCTGCATCCGATGGATGCTGGTCGCGTATAAACACAAAGAAACGTGGGATTCCTTGTGTAAAAGTATATTATACTTTCATGCAATTTAAGTCAATAGAAGGAATCAAGTTTAAGTTTTTTTAATAAATGAAACATTCATTAAAGCTTGCCAAAAGAGTTTGCATCCATTATAATCCAATTAAGCGAGTGCTTCTGACATTCTGTATCGGAAGGAGGCCGCTATCTATTTTCTAGTAGACTTCACTATATTCCC
>CAZHEM010000199.1:0-3146 GCA_964531725.1 uncultured Acetatifactor sp. | reverse complement strand
GAATATTGTTAACACCTGCACCTGCTCTTGCTACTGCAAGAAGGCTTTCTGGTAATTCCATCTCATGCATAGAAGCACTTCTTACTAATACACCTTCTGCTTCATTTACATTATCAGTAATCTGATAATCTGCTGTTAAATTCTCTAAACCCACATTAGAAATTGGGTTAAGGCAATTAATCTTAAACATCACACAAACACTCCTATATTTTTATTACATTTCGTTCTTTATTACATGTTCTCAGCTTCAAATTTCTTCATGAATTCAACTAATTTCTCAACACCTTCGATTGGCATTGCATTGTAGATACTAGCACGCATACCACCAACACTTCTGTGTCCTTTTAAGTTCTCGAAACCAGCTTCTTTTGCTTCTTTAACAAACTTAGCATCTAACTCATCGTTGCCAGTTACGAAAGGAACATTCATAAGAGAACGATCTTCCTTGCGAACAGTACCCTTGAAGAGCTTACTCTCATCTAAGAAATCATACAATACTTTTGCTTTCTTCTCATTGTATTCTTTCATCGCAGCAAGACCACCCTGCTTTTTAATCCATTTGAATACTTTACCACAGATATAAATACCATATGCAGGTGGTGTATTGTACATAGAACCATTCTCTGCATGAATCTTATAACGAAGCATAGTAGGTGTTCCAGGAAGAACATCATCAGTAATCAAGTCTTCTCTAATAATAGCAATCACTACACCTGCAGGTCCGATATTTTTCTGAACACCACCGTAGATTAAACCATACTTAGTAACATCTACTGGCTCTGATAAGAAGCAGCTTGATACGTCAGATACAAGAATCTTACCCTTGGTATTAGGCAAAGTGTGGAACTTTGTACCATAAATGGTGTTGTTCTCACAGATATATACATAATCAGCATCTTCGCTGATTGGTAAATCAGAACAATCTGGGATATAAGAGAAAGTCTCATCCTCAGAAGATGCAATCTTATTAGCTTTGCCGTAAAGAGCAGCTTCCTGATATGCTTTCTTAGCCCATTGACCGGTTACAATGTAATCTGCAACCTTATTTTTCATAAGGTTCATAGGAATCATTGCGAACTGCTGGCTTGCACCACCCTGTAAGAACAATACTTTGTAATTATCAGGAATATTCATTAAATCTCTTAAATCAGCCTCAGCCTCATCAATAATAGCCTGATAAGCCTTGGAACGATGACTCATCTCCATTACAGACATGCCTGTTCCTTTGTAATCCATCATTTCATCAGCAGCTTCTCTTAATACCTCTTCTGGTAAAACTGCTGGTCCGGCAGAAAAATTGTAAACTCTAGCCATTTTTAAATCCTCCTCAAAAACTTGTTAAAACTAAAACCATAGGTATAGAATAATCGTTCTATCCACTTTAGTCAATTACATTGTTAAATTTTGTTAAATTTTTTTCAATTATTTTTGTTTTTGTACGCATATGACGTACTTTTTGTCGAAAATGTACGTCAGAGTACGATTTTAATAAAACATTACTACTGGTGTACCAATTTCCACCATGTCGTAAAGCTCTGTCATCTTATCCGTAGGTGTATTGATACATCCATGGGAACCATTTTTCTTATAGATTTCACCACCAAATTCACTTCGCCAACTAGCATCATGAATTCCAATAGCACCTTTTACTGGTACCCAATATTTTACAAAGGTAGCATAATCAGCTCCTCGCAAGATACGATTCTTCTGTTTGTTATAAACAAAATTCACACCTTCCGGAGTGCCCATTCGTCGCCCCGTATTACCAGTGACTACTTCCGTCTCTATCTTGCATTCACCATCCACATAGTAGTACATCTTCTGTTCAGTCATATCTACTTCTATATAGGTATCGCCAATGTCGTTCTTACCTCTGACCATACATTCCTTTTTATAGGTAGGAATATGCATCTCCTTAACATCTGTCAACAGATTTTCCATCAGATATTGCACTTCTGCTTTCTGATTCAATTCATTACCATAGGTCCCGCCACTAACTTTAATAACGTCCCCTCGAGTACTTTGAAATTCTCTTTCTTTACCGTATGTATCAAATTCCTCTGCTAACTCTGCTACGAAAGCAACAACCTGTTCCTTATCTAGTTGCAAGTTATTTTCCTCATCCAATAAAGGTAAACCATCTTCACCAATTACAAGAAAACTACATACTGTTGCTGCATCCAACGCAATTAACTCATCTCCCATATCATACGATATTCCACAGGACTGATATGCGGCAATCTTATTCCAAAATTCTATCGTCTGATATTCTTCATCCGTAGGAAGAATATCAAAATAGCAATCGCCTTCTGTCAAGTCAACATAAGTATCTCCGGCAAGAACCGATTCATAAACATAGGAAAATGCTTTTTCAAAATGCAGCCTATTTTTCAGACCATCATACAAATAAAATGCTTGGTCATCCATTCGGATATCTAGTATATACTCCTGTTTTCGTTCTTCTTTAACTAGATCCAAATCATTCCAAAGCTTTTCAAATTTCTGTTCATCTAATTGAACGTTTGGCATCAAAGCGTGTTCCCTATGAAAAGTTATATTATCAATCCACAATACAGAATTTTGTCCCTCAAGATAACCTTCCAGCATAGATGTATAATCTTCTGAGTAAATTTCTTGAGATAAAGCTATTTGATATTCCTTATCATGTTTATCCTTAATTGTAAGAATCGGAGCTTCTCTATTTGCAAGAAGCTCCGCATTAACCTCATCTACTGTTTTTCCGGTACAATATACACCGTTTATCCATGTATTCAAGCTAAATCCATCCCTATAGTAATAGGCAAGAAGGAAATAACCTGCACATAGTAAAAAAACAATCAAGAAACAGGTAATTATTACAACTTGTTTCGTTTTCTTCATAAGAACTGTCCTTATAAATCATCTCCGTCAAACACTTCGCTGATAGGAGCTCCTGCTGGAACCATTGGGAAGACTTTATCATCTTCTGAAATGATGCATTCAATCAGTACTGGTGCCTTCAAGGTAATCGCTTTTTCAATAGCAGGTGCAACTTCTTCTTTCTTGGTTACACGAATGGCTGTACAGCCAAGACCTTCTGCAACCTTGCAGAAATCAACCTTATCATTCAACACAGTCTGCGAGTAACGCTTTCCATAGAATAAGGT
>CAZHEM010000198.1:0-3165 GCA_964531725.1 uncultured Acetatifactor sp. | reverse complement strand
AGGTGCTCCACCGCTGAGCCACTCGCGCATATGTCCTATGTCTTACGGACAAATAATAATATACTATACCTCTTCTCAAAAGTCAACACCAAAAGTGTACTTCTTTTTCATCAATTGTATGCACAATTTACAAATCATTTGCACATCCACATGGGCACTTTCACTTATCCTACTTAGGCATAACTATACCTTTTTTAACTTCCCAAGTAAAAAGCCACACAACTTCTTCTCCACCACATACCATACCACATATGCAGCACATATACACAAAGCGAGACATACTCCAACACCCACAATCGCTCTAGGAGTGCACTGCGAAAAATCAAACACCATTCTATCTAAGAACATCACAGGATAATAGTGAACGAGATATAACGAAAAACTAATATTACCAAGCTTTACCAAACATTGTGGCATTTGCAACCGTAGCCCTGCCACAAACACACATAGCACAATAACCATTGCCGGGATTCCCCAGACTAGGAATCTGCGCGCTCCCAAAATATTCACACTAGGCTTGGTAATTATCAATCCCATCAATAACACTGCTACCACTACTAATGCCATCTTGGATACAATTGGCTTCAACACTCCCTTGTCATAAAAAGTATGAATCGCCCAAGCCACATAATAGGCAAACATACCCAGAATAAATTCTAGCATAACAGGGTCTCCATAGAACTTCAAAATTACAGAAGATTCTCCATACATCTGGCCAAAACCAACCAACAAAATAAGCAACGCCGCACAGATGTTAGCACGATATTTGTGATTAATGCGAAAAGCTATCATAAACAACACATAGAACAACATCTCGCAATTAATCGTCCATCCAATGCGCACCAAGGGCTGAATAATCCCACCACCAATGTCAAATGGTATAAATAGTAGACTCTTTATCAAATATTCGGGCTCTGCCACCGTCTGTTGGAACATGGCAGGAAATAGCAACAATAATAAAAATGTTCCAAATGTCATCAAATAATACAAAGGCACAATACGGATAAGTCTCTTAATAAGAAACTTATCCGTACTTTTGTGTGTGGCAAACATAATCATAAATCCACTGATACAGAAGAAAATATCCACACCAAAAGCACCACAATTTAAGAAACGTACATGCTCTAATACCACTAATAATGCGGTAATACCACGCAACGCTTGTATACTATCATAATGCTTATCGTGAAATCCCTTCTGTATCATCTATCATCCTGCCTTACTGTTCAATTTTGTCTGCATATTTAATGCGATAAATTCTTCTCAGAGAATCATTAATACGTTCTTCGGAAATGGTTCCGTTTTTCACTGCTTCCAACACACCATTGTATGCCTTCTCAAAATCTTCTGGCATTAATATCATATCACAACCAGCCTTCAGTGCCATAATTGCAGCTTCATCTGCACCATAGTACTCTGAAATTGCTGACATATTCAATGCATCCGTAATGATTACACCATTAAAGTTCAATTCATTTCTCAAAATATCGGTAACCACCTTATCAGAAAGAGAGCATGGTGTGTTATCTCCTGCAAGGGAACTTGCCGCCACATGACTTACCATAATCATATCAGCCCCTGCATCAATTCCTGCTTGGAATACAGTAAATTCATTGGCACGAAAATCCTCAATGCTTCTATCTGTCTTTACAATTCCATTATGAGTGTCTTCTGTTGTACATCCAATACCAGGGAAATGCTTCAAACATGCAGTAACCTTCTGTTCTTCCATACCTTTCATCATAGATGTTACAAAGCTAGCAGCAGTTGCAGCGTCGCTTCCATAAGAACGCTCTGCCATTATACTATTTTCCACATTTGCAATATCAGCAACTGGTGCAAAGTCTAAATTGAATCCTAAATTAGTCAAATAAGTACCTACTGTTGTTCCTGCTTGATATGCATTATTAGCATCTCCAGTAGCACCGATTTCTTTAGCGGAATCCACACCAGTAGCAATACCAGCATTGGCTACACGACTAACGCTTCCCCCTTCTTCATCAACCGCAATAAATAGTGGATATTTGGTGTAAAGCTGTGTATTATCTATCATTTCTTTTAACTGTTCTTCAGACTTCATATTCTTGCCAAAGTACACAACTCCACCTACCGCATACTTTGCCAACGCAGTCTGGGTTCCTTCACCAGCCTTTACTGCTGTGGATACACCTGTTATAGATTCTGGTGTTACGATAAATAATCCTGCTACTTTATCTTCAAGAGGCATTACCTCGATGCCTGCGTTTACAATCTCATCCAATTTTTGTTCTGGGGTCAGTTCAGGTACAACTGTCTCATCCGGTACCTCAATAGTCTCTTCTGTAGCCAACATTTCATCTAGCTTAGTCTGATTGTCGTCAAGCACCTCTTGCTGTTGCTGTGCTTGATTATTCGTCAACAAACTTACTCCTACAATTGCACCAATTACTACTATTGCAATAAATGCTACCACAGTCATATATGCAACCATCTGATTGCGTTTTCTACGCTTTCTTCTGGCTTCTCTTCGCTCTAAGCGTTGTTCTTCTCTCATCTGTTGTTTCTGATCCATAATGTACTCCTCGTTTTGTATCTCAATTTATCAGACTTATAATACACTCGCAAACGCGCACTTCGTGCTTATTGTCTGCTTCGCAGACTGTTTGCTCGTTATCGCGAAGAAAACCAAATGTCGCATTCTGCGTCGCTTGGTTTTCTCTTCGCGTATATTATACCTTATCCACACATCTTTTTCCATAAAAAAGCACAAAAAATTGAGCGTATCGATTCATCTTAATCAATACGCTCATCTAAACTATGCTCTCCAATGGATTGTCCTCTCTTTCTTTCTTCCACTTCATCTTTTGTACTCTTTCCACTTCTCTTTTGTACTATGGTACTGTAACGTTCAATTATTTTTTCTTTTGTAATCCGTTACTTTTTCATTTGTGTACTCGATTATATCTATCTATAACTTTCTCTTTTGTTCCTTATTCAGTTGTACATCAATGGAAGAATTATTTTTTCTTTTGGGTTTTAACTTACGTTTTTGGTGGACCGTACCTCTCTTTCTATAGATTCTTTTGTTCTTCGACCTTTCTTTTGTCGTTTCGTTTTCTCTTTTCTTTTGTTGATTTTATTATATCTATACCGCCATTATTTGTCAACACATTTTTAAAATTATTT
>CAZHEM010000197.1:0-3184 GCA_964531725.1 uncultured Acetatifactor sp. | reverse complement strand
CTCTATATCCTGCATTAATCCCTGCATGTTAATGGCTTGAAGTTTCTCCCTAATAACTACTGCTACCTTTCTTGCCACATAAGCTTCATTACAGAAATATTCCATGCATTTCTCAGGATTTTCTGCCATGGTTGCGGTAATTGTATTCTTGCCAAATACCTCGGCCTTACCTGCTATGGTCATATCCAAATGCTCAGAGCAAATGGTCTCCACATCATAATCATTCTTCAGTGGATTTAAAAGGTATGCTCCGATTAAAATATCAAAATAACGCTCTGTGCTATCCTGATTCAAATAAACATATTTCGGTTTTATATCAAATACGTTAATATGATTCTTGTTGCTAAATGCAAGGATAGCCGCCTTTACTGCATCCGTCTCTGCATCCTGTATATCAGCCTCCACGCTAGTAGAATCTACACCAATAGAGCCATCTTCCATAAATAGAGACAATTGGCCATCCTGTGCAGTTGTATTTGTATTGCCATTATGCTGCGTCAGCTCATAATAAACAGTTCTATCATCTGATAATGACACTGCCACCGCTAATAACTTTTTATCTTCCATTGCAAGAGAAAGTCCTATTTCCTGAGACTCCGTTCCTTGCAATAATGCGAGGAATTCTTCTTTCTTCTCTATTTTAGCAAAAGAATTGGTATGGGTAGACTGTTCTGCTACCACCTTCTTTTCAAATTTCGCAATATAAGTCTTTAACTCTAATTTCTTCACCAATGGATAGGCTTTCGCAGTAAAAAACTCCTCCGCCTTAGCAGCCTCGTAATCCAAAGCAATATCGCAATCTACTTTAATGGTAGCAAGCGTTTTACTCAAATCCGCTAAGTCTCTATTGGTCATCAAAGATTCTTTGATACTTTTCTTACTAATCTCCTCAATATGAGCATAAATGTTCTCAATACTGCCATATTCTACAATAAGAGATGTAGCGGTCTTTTCTCCAACCTTAGGTACACCTGGAATATTATCTGCAGTATCACCCATCAATGCTTTTAACTCTATAAACTGAGTAGGAGTCACCTGATACTTGGCTAATACATCCTGCTCATAATAATCTTCAATCTCCGTTCTGCCACCCTTGGTCTTAGGAATGCGAATCTTAATATGCTTGGTAGCAATCTGTAGTAAGTCTCTATCTCCCGATACCAAAGATACTTCTAAACCTTCTGCCTCTGCCTTTTTCGCAAGTGTACCTAAAATATCGTCTGCTTCCAATCCTGCCTGCTCCATAACTACTACATTCATCGCCTGAAGCAATTCTTTCATCACAGGAACCTGTTCCCTCAACTCATCTGGCATTCCTTTACGAGTTCCCTTATACGCCTCGTACATCTCATGTCTGAAAGTAGGCGCATGTACATCAAATGCAACCGCAAGATACTCTGGTTTCTCCTCTTCCAAAATCTTAAACATAATATTTAAAAATCCATAGATTGCATTGGTATGAAGTCCTTGTGCGTTGGTCAACTCTGGCACTCCATAAAAT
The DNA here is from genome assembly GCA_964531725.1 of uncultured Acetatifactor sp. Taxonomy (GTDB): domain Bacteria; phylum Bacillota; class Clostridia; order Lachnospirales; family Lachnospiraceae; genus Acetatifactor. Next base: position 1,683 of record CAZHEM010000197.1, on the reverse strand, counting down.
GCCCTATTCAATATACTATGTCCATCTATCAAAACCAGTTTCTTACTCATTGTTATATCCTTTCAGTCACATCTATCTAAAAGATTATCCACAACACAACCATTGCGATAATCAACATTGCAATTACTTCCAATATAAATCCAATATCAATGAAAGTCTTGTGGAACTTAACCGTCTTCTTGGTCTCTTCCAAACGAACATTCAATTCCTTCTGCAAGTCAAAAGCACTACCATCCTCAAGGCGCGCCATACCCTCTGTTACAAGGAATTGAATCGTCAACTCTTCCTTACAACTCTCACAATGCTCCATATGTCTCTTAAATTCCATCAATTGTCTATAATCCAGCTTACGTTCTATATAATCTGTAATCAGATGTTCAAATTCCTTACAATCCATATTGTCACCCAATCAGCCCTACGCTATCCCAATACATTTATAACCGTTATTTTCTATACATACATATACACAATAACTATACTACATCTTGTGGAAAATGGCTAGTGGAAAACAGAGTGTTGTAGATGCAAAAGCCAGCCCCCGTTTTAATTTTAGTCAAGTATAAATGACTAATTTACGTTTGACTAAAGTTGTATCTGCTTATAGAAAGACTCTCTTGTAAATAATAATCTATTATCTATACTTCTTATTCATCGAGAACCCACGACCTCTTACTTCACTAACACGGCTTACCACCACAAAGCATTCTGGATCAATATCACGAACAAGTTTCTCCACTTTAATCAATTCCCTGTTAGAAATCACACTTAACACCAGCTTAGTCTCCTGATGCAAATATCCGCCCTCTCCATCTAACAAAGTCACACCACGGTCTATTTGATGCTGAATAGCATTGCAGATTTCCTTCGATTTTTTACTTACAATCTTAAGCTCCGTTCTACTGCTACCTATCAGCAACATCTTATCCAATACAATGGTATAGATTAACACTAACACAATACCATACAGGATATTCTCCATGGGACGAACTACTGCTTGCATTAGTAAAATACAAAAGTCAAAAGCATACAAGCTAACCGATACTGGAATGCGTGTTAACTTTTGCAATACCAATGGCGGAATATCCATTCCACCCGTTGATGCGCCCTCACGAATCACGATTCCTAACGATATTCCAATGCCTAATCCCGCAAAAATAGTGCATAGTAAAATATCTTCTGTGAGAACTAAATCCCCTAGTACTCTGTCACATAGTTCCAAGAATAACGGATATAAAAAGGTACTTGCCATAGTGTTAATAGCAAACGCTTTCCCTAAAATACACCATCCCAAAAGTAACATTGCCACATTAAAGATTAATACAAATCCAGAAATAGATATTCCCCAATAATGATTTACAGCTAATGCAATACCTGTAGAACCACCTGTTACAAGCTCAGTGGGAACAAGAAAGAGCTTCACCGTAAGTGCGTATAAAAAATTTCCCATTACAACTGCTGCCATAGAAGTTAATCGTTGTTGCATTGTTCTATTCATTCGCGTGTATCCTCCACTCAAAACCTTCATATAATCAAATAATTAAAAGAAAACAATAATTCCAAAAGGTAATCAAAAGTAACCATAGGTAATCAAAAATACATAAAAAAAGCACCGAATCATCGGTGCTTTTACTGCCGGCAGCGGGACTTGAACCCGCACGTGGTTGCCCACAACAGATTTTGAGT
>CAZHEM010000196.1:0-3392 GCA_964531725.1 uncultured Acetatifactor sp. | reverse complement strand
CCAGTGCTCTTAATTACATCATGTAACTTACCTAATGCAGCAGAGAAATTATTGAAAGAATTAAGCGCAAGATTGAAATATCTCAATGCCTCATCTCTATCACCATTTTCCTTGCTGTACCATGACTCACAACCATATTTATGAATCTCCTCATGGGCAGCAACCACCTGACGATATGCTGCGCTACCAGTAATCTGTGGATTATTCTGTGTTGCTAACCATTTACCAAGCTTACATCCCTTTGGATTGTTAAGCTGTTCAATCTTCAAATGTTCAAATTCTGCAAGATTGTTATACAATCTCCATGTGAAGATTAAATGATCCATCTCAAATACTTTGAGCCAATCCAAAGTACTAAGCTTCGCATTGCTTCTCGCCATGTTACTTCTAGCACTGTCAATTGCTCTACTGATTCGGAAGGAATGCTTACCGGTATTCATACATTCCTCAGATAAGGTGTCATAGCTATCCGCAATACAATCAATAGATGCCACAAAGTTCTGTGTTAAAGCTGACTGGGTATTCACCTCATCAAAAATAGAATCAATCGCCTGGCTCATTGTATTAATGTGCTCATTCATCTTGTTCATCTCGTCTACTGATTTATGTACACTCTGATTACCAGCCTCTAACTGTTTAGTAGTAGCTTCGATTGACTCTACTAATGCACTGATTCCACTTCTAATCTCTTCTACCTGAAGAATAACATCCTGTGTAGACTGTGTAGTACTTGCAGATAAATCTTTTACCTGATTTGCAACAACTGCGAATCCACGTCCAGCCTCACCAGCTCTAGCAGCTTCAATGGAAGCATTCAAAGCAAGCAAACCACTCTTCTGTGCTACTTTCTGAACCATATCGATAATCTCAGTAATCTTAGCTGTCTTCTCTTGGAATTCCACAATCTGTGTATTAATTGCCTGAATCTGTCTAGCTGATTCATCTACAATACGAATACTCTCTTCCATTGTGGCTACGCTCTCTGCAGAAGAAGCCAATGCTTCATGAGAGTTCTCTTGAATAGTCTGAACTGACGAAACAATGTTCTCAATCGACTCACCCAAATCCTGACTAGAGTGACGCATATTACCGATAGCAACGGTCTGAGATGTTAACTGCTCAATCATCTCCTTCACATTAGAGCTGTCACCAATCTCTCTCATTGAACTGTTCAAACGCATAACAAATGCATTATTAGATGCATAAAAAGCATCTACCATCTGATTGTATTTTCTTGCAACCTCTGGATCATGGAACAAAGACTCATCAACCACCGAAAAATCTCCCTGAATTGCCTTATCCATACATTCCAACAACAACTGATGATCCTGCTCAATCAAATTTTCTTGTTTCTTAAATAAACTCATTAATAAAACCTCTTTAAAACAAAATAGTAATTTACACCAACTTCATTAGGATACCATATTTCCGCCAAATAAACCATTGCCAATTTTGCCGTTTTTTCGCCATCTTTCTTAGCTATATTACCGAAAAACACAGTTCCTAATCCAATAGAAACTGTGCCATAACATAATTACTTACATCCATTCCTTTAGAAGTCAACAACAGTCTTTTATTGCTATCTTCCCCTCGAATCGTAAGCAATCCATCTACTATATTTTTTTCTATTACAGAACCATAGACCTCTTCCATACTTTGCCCAAAACATTCAGCAAATATTTGAAAACTAACTCCCTCTGCCATACGCAGTCCTAAAAACAATGTTTCTTCCATTTGTTCTTGCAGGGTAAGCTTTTGCAACTGGCTCCGTTGTTTGGTAGGCTCACATATATATGCCTCTAAATCTGTATCATTGGCAAAACGCGTATTCTCCACCATGGATGCAGCCCCAATGCCAAATCCCACATAATTCACTCTCTGCCAATATCCACAATTGTGTCTACATTCATACCCTTTTACTGCATAATTGGATATCTCATAGCGTTCCAAACCAGCTTCTGCCAACAATCTTGCCGTCTCTTGGTACATTACTCTCTCTGTATCCTCGTCTGGCAGTTCTAGTTCTCCCTTTTCATCCATCTGGTAAAAAGGTGTGCCTTCCTCTACAATCAAACTGTACGCAGAAATATGTTTTGGACTTAGTTTCAACGCTAGCACTTTCTGCAAACCACTTACATAGCTATCTAACGTCTGGCCCGGTAAAGCACTCATAATATCTACATTAATGTTAGAAAAACCGCATTCCACAGCATTCTCATAAGTTGCTAAAAATTCTTCATAAGTATGTATTCTGCCTAATTGCTTTAACTCTTCATCATTCGCAGATTGTAAACCAATACTCAATCGATTGATACCAGCCCTACGATAGGCAAGTAGCTTTTCTTTGTCCACCGTACCGGGGTTCATTTCTATACTTATCTCCACATCTGCTGCCAGTACATAATGCTTGTGCACAACCTCCATCAGCTGTTCTATCCCCTTCGACTCTACCAATGAAGGGGTTCCGCCGCCGATGAAGATACTAACCACCGTATATTCTGCATACTCTGCTGCTCGTTCCTTCGCTTCTATACACAAAGCTTTCATATAAGCTCGTTGTACTTCCAAAGTATTGGGAGCAGACAAGAAATCGCAGTACAAGCATTTCCTAACGCAGAAAGGAATATGAAAATATAATTCTAAAGTTTTATTTTTTGTCATCTAATTTCAATACGCTCATGAAAGCTTTCTGTGGAATCTCTACGTTACCAATCTGGCGCATACGTTTCTTACCCTCTTTCTGCTTCTCAAGGAGCTTCTTCTTACGGGTAATATCACCACCATAACACTTCGCTAATACGTCCTTACGCATAGCCTTTACAGTCTCACGTGCAATAATCTTGCCACCTACTGCTGCCTGAATTGGAATCTCGAATAAATGTCTTGGAATCTCATCCTTTAACTTCTCGCACATCTTACGACCTCTCTCATAAGCAGAGTCTGCATGCACGATAAAGGATAACGCATCCACTTCTTCACGGTTAATAAGAATATCCAGCTTCACAAGCTTAGACTCCTCATAGCCCTTAATATCATAGTCAAAAGAAGCATAACCTCTAGAACGAGACTTCAATGCATCGAAGAAATCATAGATAATCTCATTCAAAGGCAATTCATATTTCAATACAGCACGAGTACCCTCAATGTACTCCATACCTAAGTAACGTCCTCTTCTCTCCTGACACAGTTCCATAATAGAACCAATAAATTCAGAAGTTACCATAATCTCTGCACTTACAATAGGCTCTTCCATATATTCAATCTCGGAAGGATCTGGCAAGTTAGAAGGATTGGTCAATTCAATCACTTCTCCACTGGTCTTGTGTACCTTATAGATAACACCCGGTGCAGTAGTAACCAAATCAAGGTTATATTCTCTCTCTAAACGCTCC
>CAZHEM010000195.1:0-3555 GCA_964531725.1 uncultured Acetatifactor sp. | reverse complement strand
GGTGTTGGTGGGGGCTTACATCAATCGATATTTTCAGCCGGTGAATCGGGTGTTGATGCAGAAACGATGATTTTTTGACTGGCATTGAATGGTTGTGCGTGTGTAGAGAAATGGGTATAATGTGTGAGAACATTAAAAGATAAAAAAAGAATATTTGGAACATCTTAAGGAGTTGTACAAAATATTTTAAGATTTTTATGTAAAAATAGAATATATTGATTGCGAGGGAGAAAGGTATGCGTTTAAGACCATATAGAGAAGCGGATTTTGAATATGTTGTGAAATGGATTGGAGATGAGAGGACACATGCTATGTGGTGTGCGAATCTTATGCCATATCCGTTGACTAAGGAAGGTTTACAGGATTTTATTGCGAAGAATGAGTCCAAATGGGGCGATTGTGGGTACATATTTACGGATGATGTGGGATATCCCAAGGGATTCTTTATATTTTCAGTAAATGTGGAAGATAATTCGGGATTTGCAAAATGTATTGTGGTGGACAGTAGTATTAGAGGAATGGGGTATGGTGCGCAGATGTTGGAGATGCTGTTTCAGTATGCGTTTAACATTGCTAATGTAGATGCTGTTCGATTAAATGTATTTGACTCCAATCCTAGAGCGATGCATTGTTATAAAAAGGTAGGAATGGAAGAAGAGGTATTTACGCCTGATGTGTTGCAATTTGGTGATGAAAGTTGGGGAAGAACTCGCATGGTTGCTAAGCGTCCAGAAGTATAAAGGTGCTATGAGAGGAAAAAGGCATTTGTAAAAATGGACAAAACTTCAAGGAAGGCAGGAGATTGGTATGGAAGTAAGGTTTTATGACAGCATAGACGATTGCCTATTAAAATTCGCAGTAATCATAGCTAAATCTAATGGGAAATGGGTATTCTGCAAGCATAAAGATAGAGATACATATGAAGTGCCCGGTGGACATAGAGAATCGGGAGAGGACATCGAAGAGACTGCTAGAAGAGAATTGTATGAAGAAACAGGCGCTATCAGTTATTCGATAGTGCCTGTTTGTGTATACTCAGTTGTAGGCTCCACCAGAATAGATGAGATTTTAAGTGAAGAAAGCTATGGAATGCTGTATTATGCTGAGATTACAGCGTTTGAACAGGAATTACATAGTGAGATAGAGCAGATTATTTTGTCAGAGGACTTGGTGACCAATTGGACTTACCCATTGATTCAACCGAAGTTACTGGAAGAGGCGAAGAGAAGAGGGATAATATAATATGACAAAGAAACTTTCAGAAATGTCGTTAGAAGAGTTATGGGAGCTTTTTCCTATATTCTTAACCGAACATCAAGAGTGTTGGAAAGTATGGTATGAAGAAGAGGAAAATATGTTGAGAAACATATTACCTATAGAGAAAGTGAAGAGAATAAGTCATATTGGAAGTACTGCGATTGATACCATATGGGCAAAACCAATTATTGATATACTTGTAGAAATAGATGCAGAATGCGGTATGACAGAGATAAAAGAATGCTTGGTTGCCAATGGATATATCTGTATGAGTCAAATTAAAGGAAGATTTTCTTTTAATAAGGGTTATACGGAGCAAGGATTTGCAGAAAAGGTATTTCATTTGCATGTAAGATATGTAGGTGATAATAACGAATTATATTTTAGAGATTATTTGTTAGAACATACAGAGGTTGCTAATGAATATGAGGCCATAAAGATTGATTTATGGAAACAATTTGAACATGATAGAGATGGTTATACGGATGCGAAACAAGAGTTTGTAATGAAGTATACAGAATTGGCGAAGACATTATACGGAGTAAAATACATATAGATGATAAAAGGACGGAGGATATAATAGTTCATAAACAAGTATATGCTATGCAGGAAAAAGCTAAGGATAATGAGTAAAGGGAGAAGTAGAAATGAAGAAATGGAAGAAAGCATTAATTATTGTCATAACTATAATATGTGGAATTGGTATTATAAATTTTATCAATAATCCAGAACGCAAGATAAGAAACTTTGTAAAAGCAAATGAGACAGAGTTAGAAGAAATAGCAGAACAATATTTGAACTACGAGCAAGGGTTGGATAAATATTATAAGCATGTGAAAATAGATGGCGTGGTTCAAGGTGAGTATCCAATCGTGCAATTTTACTATTCTGGATATGGAATTGCGCCAGCGGGAACTTATTATGGATTCTATTATTCGCCAGAGGATGTAGTGACAACATATGCAAATGAAGAGTATCAAATGGAGACGATTGGTGATGCAGAATGGGAATGGTCTGGTGTTGGCGATAATGGCGGTATTGTTAAAAAGATAAAAGACAATTGGTATTACTATGAAGCATGGTTTTAAGAAGCGGGAGAGAATGATATTATGAAAAAACGTTATTTTTTAATGACATTATTATTAGTGCTGGGACTTTTGGTTGGCTGTGATCAAGAGAAAGCAGAAAGTATTGGTATAATTGCTGAAAATATAAATAGCGAAAGTATAAGTAATGAAGAGGGAGCATCTAAAGGTGAAGAACCATCAGGCGCTGAGGATAACGTAATAGAAAGCAGTGAAAGTGACGGAAATCAAGAAGGTGAAAATAAAGTTAGTGAAAACGGCGGAAATCAAGAAGGTGAAAATAAAGATATTGAAACCAACGGAAGTCAAGAAGACGAAAACAAAGATAGTGAAAACAAGGGAAATGAAGTAGACAAAACCGACGGAAATGATGAGTATGAATGGAACGATAAAATAGAAATTGATTATGATTATGACTATTCAGAGGATATTAAGGCGGATGTTGAATATATGGTATCAAGTTCAACATCTCTGCAAGAGGAATTAGATAATATTGAGAAGATTATTCAGAAGTACACTCCAATAGCACAATCAGCGCAAACTCAGATGGAAATGAATATATCGTCCAGATGGTTTTTGGTAATATGGGATACGGAATTAAATAATCTTTGGAGCAGATTTAGTGACTTGGCAGACCCACAGACCAAGGAGAAACTTCTTGCAGAGCAGAGGAACTGGATAGCCATGAAGGAAGAGGTAATGTTAATGAACCTTGGAACCAGAGAAGAAAATGGTAGTATGTATCCTATGCTTCAAAATGCTTTTTTAGAAAAGATTACCGAGGATAGAGCTTATATTATTGCAAACCAGTTGGCAAAGATAACGGGGGAAAACTTTGTTATGCCGGAAAGGTCGGAAAAATATGGTTTGTTTGTAGACAATCAAGGGACTGGCAGCGTATATAGTTCTCTAATTACCGGACCAGGCTGGGAAGGCGATGAGGAAGCAATTATCTCTATTTACAGACAGGGGCAAACAGAAGGAACCTTTGTTGACAACGGAAACGGAGAATTAGCATATACGTCAGATGATGGAAGTGTAAAAGGTATCATTCAAATTAACGGCTGGGATGGCGCAAGTTTTAAAGTTACAGAGACATCTGAGCAATCAATTTTCGCTGTAGGGGAAGAATTTGAATTTCCTTTTGCGTTTTGATAATACAGAGCTATCTTTGGCTTAAATGAAAATTACAAACGTCCCCTATTTTTTATAG
>CAZHEM010000194.1:0-3666 GCA_964531725.1 uncultured Acetatifactor sp. | reverse complement strand
TTTTCGCAAATTGGTTTTACTGATGATCTAACCTTCACGTTAAACCCTCCTTTCAAAAAAGACCGTTTTAGATTATAGCACATATCATGCGCTTATGCAAGCCATTTTTTCACTGTTTTTAAGCTTTTTTAGGCTTACTTTCATGGTTTATTTATCTCTCCAGATGATACGTCCTTTGCTCAAATCGTATGGAGACAACTCTAATGTTACCTTATCACCAGGTAAAATACGGATAAAGTTCTGACGAAGTTTACCACTGATATGAGCTAACACACGGTGTCCATTTTCCAATTCAACCTGGAACATGGTATTAGGTAACTTTTCAACTACAGTTCCTTCAATTTCGATTACATCACTTTTAGACATACTTTTCCTCCATAAAATAAAATCTACTAACTATAAACTAATTATTGGTTTTTATAAATTGCTTTAATGCGAACTTAATCTCCTCATCTCGCACATTACCTTTAGCCAATAATCTGGCTCGCAAGTCTTCCTCAACTGTCTCGTTAATCATTTGAATATGCTTGATACGTTTCTTTTTAGGATTACTATAAGGCTTTAATCTACCATCACACAAATAGACAAACTCCTTATCTGCATCTATTATTACATAGAGCTGTGACTTATCATGTCCAGCCTTTGAGGTTGCAAACTTTCCTATCATACTAATCTCCTTTCAGACTATGACTAGTATAAAGTCAAAATCTCAGGTTCTCCCTCAGTAATCAGTACGGTATTCTCATAATGTGCTGACCATGAACCATCTTCTGTTACAACAGTCCAATCATCATCAAGCCACTCCACATCTGCTCTACCCATATTAATCATTGGCTCAATCGCCAAAGTCATACCCGCTTGAAGCTTAAGTCCTCTTCTACGCTGTGCAAAGTTTGGAATCTGGGGATCCTCGTGTAAACTAGTTCCAATTCCATGACCTACTAAATCTCTGACAATACCATAGCCGTGTGGCTTTACATAAGCATCAATTGCATTGGAAATATCATACAAATGATTACCTGCTTTAGCCATTTTTATTCCAGCAAAGAAACTCTCACGAGTTACATCAATTAGCTTCTGCGCTTCTGGACTAATTTTCCCTACTGCATGTGTTCTAGCAGCATCGGAATGATATCCTTTATAGATTAAACCGGCGTCCAAACTAACAATATCGCCTTCCTGCAAAATGCGTTTTTTATTAGGGATTCCATGAACCACCTCGTCGTTTACAGATACACAAATACTTGCAGGATAACCATTGTAATTCTTGAAGTTTGGAATACATCCTAGCTTACGAATCAGGCTATCACCAAGAATATCAATCTCCATGGTAGACATCCCTGGACGAATTGCTTCTTCCATTTCTTTATGGACAATCGCCAACAATCTACAAGATTCACGCATCAATTCTATCTCACGTTCTGATTTAATTGAAACTGCCATTCTCTATCCTCTTTTATACGCCACACAATTAGCCTAAAATAGCTACAATTGCGTTGAATACATCCTTCATGTCTACTGTTCCGTCCACGGTCTTTAATACACCCTTATTGGTATAAAAATCAATCAAAGGCTGAGTCTGGTCATGATATACTTTCAAACGATTAAGTACAGTTTCTGGCTTATCATCATCACGAAGAACAAGTTCCTGACCACATTTATCACATACTCCCTCTTTTACTGGTGGTACATGTTCAATATGATAAGTTGCTCCACACGAAAGACATGCACGTCTACCAGACATTCTCTTAACGATATTCTCATCTGGAACATCTACATTAATTGCATAATCAATAGCATCGCCAAGTTCAGTTAATGCATTGTCAAGAACTTCTGCCTGAGGAATAGTTCTTGGGAAACCATCCAATACATATCCGTTCTTACAATCATCCTGTGCAACTCTATCCAAAAGAATCTTTACAGTAAGCTCATCTGGAACCAAAAGTCCCTGATCCATATATTTTTTTGCTTCCATACCAAGAGGAGTTCCGTTCTTAATATTTGCACGGAAAATATCTCCAGTTGAAACGTGTGGAATCATATATTTCTCTGCGATCATTTTAGCCTGAGTACCTTTTCCTGCACCAGGTGCACCTAACATAATAATTTTCATATATTTATGTTCCTTTCTCTATGAATAGTTAAATTTGTACATAATTGCCCAATATTAACTATTTTAACTTCTTTGCAGATACTTTGCAATATCTAAACAAAGGAAAATTGCGCTTTTTTTCTATAATATGGAACAAAAAAGGTGTCCGAAAGACCGAAGTCCATCGAACACCATATATGTTTGTGATTAGCTTTCCAAGAAGCCCTTATAATTACGAACAAGCATCTGTGATTCAACCTGCTTCATTGTCTCCAAAATAACACTTACAATAATGATAAGGCTAGTACCACCAAAGGATACGCTTGCACCAAATACACCATTGAAGAAATATGGAATTACAGAAACAAGAATCAAACCAATTGCTCCGATAAATACAAGATTATTTAATACCTTAGTAAGGTAATCACTAGTTGGCTTACCTGGTCTGATACCTGGGATAAAGCCACCCTGTTTCTTCATATTGTCAGCCACCATCAATGGATTAAACTGGATTGATGTATAGAAATATGCAAAGAACACAATTAACAATACATATACCAATAAACCGATTGTATAGATTGGCTCACTTGGCTTACACCAATAGCTTGAATTCAAGCCTTTTAAGATTTCTGCCCATATGCCAGTTCCCTGATATCCAATAAAAGTACAAATAAGGATTGGGGTCTGCATGATAGAAGAAGCGAAAATGACTGGAATTACACCTGAAGTATTAACCTTCAAAGGAATATTAGAGGTCTGTCCTCCAACCATTTTTCTTCCCTGTACTTTCTTAGCATACTGTACAGGAATTTTGCGAACACCTGCATTTAAGATGATTACAAGAACCACCATTGCAATGATAATCGCAAAAATGATTACTGCTGCAAGGATTGCGGTAGCCGGAGCTTTACCAAACACAAACTGGTTGAAAAGTCCTGCTAAATCCTGAGGAAGTCTTGAAATGATATTGATTACCAATACGATAGAAATACCATTTCCGATGCCCTTATCAGTAATTCTTTCACCCACCCACATCAAGAATGCACTACCTGCGGTAAGTGCAACAACTGTGGTAATTACATTAATAGCATTATATTCTACTAAGTATCCCTGTCTACCAAATCCAACTGCCATTGCAGTAGACTGAACAAGTGCAAGGACAACTGTTACGTATCTTGTGATAGATGCAATTTTCTTACGTCCATCTTCTCCATCACGTTGCATTTCTTCCAATTTAGGAATTGCAATTGTTAACAACTGCATAATAATGGAAGATGTAATGTAAGGGTTAATATTTAATGCTAAAATAGACATGTTCAAGAAAGAACCACCTGTAATAGCATCAAAAAAACTGAACGCATCGCCTGTTTGTGCAGCAAACCATTGTGCAAAATAATTTCTGTCAACACCAGGCACTGGAAGTTGTGATCCAATACGAATCACAACTAACATTGCCAAAGTAAATAAGATCTTCTGTCTAATCTCTTTGATTTTAAATGCGTTTCTCAGTGTTGTAAGCATTACATCACCTCTGCAGTTCCACCAAGAGCTTCAATCTTTTCTTTTGCAGATGC
>CAZHEM010000193.1:0-3678 GCA_964531725.1 uncultured Acetatifactor sp. | reverse complement strand
CATCTAGATGCTCTATCTATCTTCCACATATCCATTCCTTTTCAAGTCCTATTCTTAATGCCATCTGGTGTATATATGAGGAAACGCATTCTGAATCCACTTAATGTCCTCCCCTTGGATTGCTACTACGTCATATCGCACCATAGTGTCGTCTCCCTTGTGATGAACATAACGATAATAATCTGCCACTTTACATATCTGACGTTGTTTTCGTATGTCAACAGCCTCCAAGGCACTTCCCATTTTATTGTTGCTTCTATATTTCACTTCCACAAACACAAGACATTGCTGGTGATATCCTATTACATCAATCTCCCCCTGTCTGTTGCGAAAATTCTTTTCCATAATGTGAACTCCTTGCTGTTCTAGGAAACGAATCGCACGTTCCTCCATATCAGTCCCTATTGCACGTTTATTCAATACTTTCTCCCTTTTTACATTAATTTACCTATTATAACTTGCCCATTTTCTTTTTTAATTTATCCATAGAATCTACAAATACCAAGATTTCTGCAACTACTTCATACAATTCTTGTGGAATTGCATCGCCAATCTGCAATCTTGACAAGGTATCTGCCAGTTTATCATCACGATGAATAGGAACATCGCTTTCTTTTGCTTTTTCTATGATTCGTTCTGCCAACGCACCTTTACCACTAGCAATGACAGTTGGCGCATCTTCTTCCACATTATATTCCAAAGCAATTGCCTGCTTGATTTTATCGTTTTGCTTCTCTGCTGTCTGCATATGTAAAATCCACCTCCAAGCCACCGTTTAGCATATATAGCTCTATGTTCTAACATCAAATGCGTAATGCACCAAAGGAGTTATCTCTTCCTCCTGCTCTCGCAACAATTCAATGCTATTAATCCCTTGGTTTTGTTCCTCACGTGCAATCATTTCACAGCTATAATGATAACCTCTTTTCTGAAGCCTTGCTGTCAGCAATTCCATGTGCTCCATTAAGAAATCCATCACGTCATCACTTACATAGAATTTTGTGTTAACTTTCTCCCTGTGCATTGCAACATACACATCCATTGGGCCTAAATTCTCCATATCCAAATGCAATAATGCACTAATTTTACCATCTGAATCTGCCAAATTCCGCTTATTAGTATACACATATAAATCCCCTTGCGCATCCCCATAATGCAATTTCAAAGGTAGTTGCACAAACTGATATACTTGATTCATTTGTTGCATAAAATCTAATTTCTGCTCCATGGTTTGCACTGCCTTAAAAGCAGTAGTCTCTGTAGCACCTGCGTTTTCTAACGTTTGGCTCAGATGCTTCATGTGCTTATCTATTCGCTGATATAATTCTTCTACCTTCTCTTTATCTGCCACATCCTCAGGCTTTAATGCCCATTGTTTCTGCAAGGTATCAATTAGCTTCAAAAACGCTTTACTATCTTCCTTCCAATTGTCAGGAAACTCTATTTGTAACATAGTTGCTGCTACATTAGTTCCTTGGGTTCCACTCTGAAGGGTTTGTGCAGTTCCAGGTTCTTGCACAACTTGCTTTTCCACTTTACCATCCGTCTCTTGCAAAGCAGACATGTTACTATCCAATATATTATTTTGTCCATTAACATCTTTCTGTTCCTGAATAGTATTCTCTACAATCCCATCAATTGTAGCAGTTCCTTCTAGCATAGAAGACGTATTAGAACCACTAGATACAGTTTCTGTTACTCCACTATTGGATGTATCCATTAACACATTTTCTGTATTGGTGTTTTCTATCATAGGACTTTCTATTGCAGAACTTCCTTCTTGTACCAATTGCATCACTTGCTGATACAATTTAGCAGCTCCTTCTATATTCCCCTCCTGTAGCATCCCCTGAAACACCTGCGGTAAATCCTGAATGATTTGTTTCATTCCATCTACCATCTGATTGGAAAAATTGCGATAAGATGCTAGTTGCTGAAGGTTTTGTTCATTCACTGTAAGCTGCATTTTATGCAGGTTTAGAATATCCATAACGGTTGCATGAGCATAAGTATTTATCTCTCGATAGACCTGCTGTAAAGTATTCTTATCAATTGGAAGCCCCTCATCCATTAGTTTGGTAGTCATATCCACAGTAGTCTCATTTGTTGGAAGCGCTGCCATATCCAATGCCTTTAACACATTGGCATCCGAAGTTAAATTGGTAAATAGAGGACTAAGAAGCAAGGAATTACCATTATTCTTTACTTCAAATGTCATCAATTTTCCAAGTTCAAAATTCATATTCTGTTCAAGCTTTGCATTTAACAACAACGAATCTAATAACTTAATCTGAACTTCCAGACCATTTTTCGCAACCACTTCTCCTTGAAGCATTTGACCTGGCACAAGAGCTCTAATTTGACGTGCCACAGATGCATCTGTAACATTTCCTGACTTAGAAGAACCATATTCATTTATTTGTTTTTCGCCTGTTAGAATATCCCTCAGCTTCATAGATTTCCTCGCTTAATCTATTCATTCAAAAAATTCTTGATAAAGCTTCTTCTGTGAATTGGAGTTGGTCCATATTTTTTCAATGCTGCTATATGAGTTGCACTTCCATAGCCTTTGTTACTTGCAAAGTCATACTCAGGAAAGACCTTATCATATTCCACCATCAATCTATCCCTTGTTACCTTTGCAATGATACTAGCCGCACCAATAGAAATACTTTTGGCATCACCCTTGATAATAGGTACCTGTTTAATAGCTACATCTGGAATATTAACCGCATCATTCAATAAAATATCTGGCATCACTTCCAGTTTAGAGATAGCTTCTCGCATAGCCTCATAAGTGGCCTGTAAAATATTAATCTCATCGATTCTCTCTGGAGTAGCATATCCTACCGCACAAGCAATTGACTTTTCCATAATCACATCATAAAGCTCTTCTCTCTTTTTTTCGGACAACTGCTTAGAATCATTTATATACAATATGTCACAATTCTTCGGCAAGATAACTGCACCAGCCACCACTGGTCCGGCCAAAGGTCCTCTTCCCACTTCATCAATTCCACAAATATAAGCGCATGCATCGTATTGGCGCTCATATTCCTGTAATTTCCAAGTTCTTTCATTTTCCTTTTGGTATGCTTGTATTTTCTTATGCGCAGAAACAATCAGTTTCTGTACACCCGCTCTCTCATCCGATGTATATTCGTTTATTAATTCAGGCAGCTCATTAATGGAAGCTGCCTGGAATAATTCTTTTATCTCGTTTGCACTTTTCATTGCACACATCCTCACTTGTACTATTGGTGTTCCAAAATGCCAAATCGCTCAAAGGGCCACATACGCAACCATGCTCGACCAATAATATTGTCTCGATGAATATTACCGACTACATCTACGCGACTATCTTTACTATTATTACGATTATCACCCAGCACAAAATATTCATCTTCCCCCAATGTAATTGGTTCACTAGCGAGCCCTATATTTTCTGGGCGAATGACCTCTTTTCCATAACTTTCCGATAATACCTTCCCATTGATAAAAATAGTTCCCGCTTCATCAATCTGTACTGTTTCCCCTGGTAAACCTATAATTCGTTTAATAAAATAGGTATCTTCCTGATATTGAAAAGGAAATACAATAATATCAAAACGCTCTGGATCATGAAAACGATAAGTTATCTTATCTACAATCAAATTATCTTTATCATAAAGAGTAGGT
>CAZHEM010000192.1:0-3769 GCA_964531725.1 uncultured Acetatifactor sp. | reverse complement strand
CAGTAGAACAAGTGAGCTATGCAAGTGTTAATATAGATGTGACAGGAGCAAGTGCAAATCAGTCTGCTAATATCGAAATTGAACTTTATGACGTGGAAGGGAATAAGATAGAACAGAGTAATTTGCAGAAGAATGTGAACTATGTTCATACTTCGGTAGAAGTGTTAGCTACCAAGGAGGTACCTGTTGAGCTAAATACAATAGGCGTGCCAGCAGAAGGTTACATGGCAACGGGGGTAATTGACTGCAGTCCTGCAACAATTAAAATAGCAGGTAACACATCTACATTAGCGAATATTAACAAGATTAGTATACCAGCAGAAGAATTAAATATTGCGGGTGTCAGCAGTGATGTGACGGACATTATTAATATTGCTGAATATTTACCTGAGAATACGCGATTGGCGGATAGCGCTTTTAACGGACGTGTGTCTGTAGCTGTGCATATTGAGCCTAAAATAGAGAGGATTTTAGAAATTCCAATTAGTAATATTACAATTAGTAATGTTCCCGAAGGAATGAATGCAGCTTTTCCAGAGGATGCGGTGATATATTCTTTGCGGGTTGAGGGATTGGCAGAACAAATCTCGCACTTGCAAGAATCGGCAATTAGAGGTAATATAGATGTCGCAGCATGGATGGCGGGAGAAGGAATCGAGACATTAAAAGAAGGCGGTCATACCGTTCCTGTAACTTTTGTTTTAGAAGAAGGCATTATTGTTGATGATACTTTGCCTGCACGTATTCAAGTAAGTGAAGAAGAATAAAATAGAATTGAGGATTAAAAAATGGCTAGAATGTTTGGAACCGATGGTGTAAGAGGTGTAGCAAATGAAGAACTCACCCCAATGCTGGCAATGCAGTTGGGTCAGGCGGGTGCATATGTGCTAACAAAAGAAAAGGAGCATAAGCCAACTATTATGGTAGGTTGTGATACTCGTATTTCGGGTGATATGTTAGCTAATGCGCTTATGGCAGGAGCATGTTCAGTAGGTGCCAACTGTGTATATGTAGGTGTGATTCCTACACCTGCAGTTGCTTACTTAACTCAGAAATATAAAGTAGATGCTGGTGTTGTTATTTCAGCTTCTCATAACCCAGTAGAGTTCAATGGTATTAAGTTCTTTGATGGCAATGGCTATAAGCTTCCAGATGAGATGGAAGATGAAATTGAGAATTTGATTAACAATAATATGGCAGGTGTAAAATTTCCTATTGGACCTGGTGTGGGTAAGATTAAATATCGTACCGATGCAAAAGAGGAATATATCAATCATGCTATGCGTTCCGTTAATGTTAATTTGGCGGGAATGAAGATTGTAGTGGATTGTGCAGAAGGTGCTTCTCACTATACTTCAGTAGAAGCATTAAAAGAGCTTGGCGGTAATGTTGTTGCGATTCATAATAATCCAGATGGAACCAATATTAATGCTAACTGCGGTTCTACCCATATGGAGGAATTACAGGCGCGTGTAGTATATGAAAAAGCGCAGGTGGGTCTTGCATTCGATGGAGATGCGGATAGACTTCTTGCAGTAGATGAAAACGGTAATGTAGTGGATGGCGATCAGATTATGTCTATCGTAGGTAACTACATGAAGAGCAAGGGTAAATTAAAGAAGGATACCATCGTTGCTACTGTTATGAGTAATTTAGGTTTCTTTATCATGGGTAAAGAAAATGGAATTACCATGGAGCAGACCAAGGTTGGTGACCGTTACGTATTAGAGCGTATGAAAGAGCTTGGAACAAGCTTGGGTGGCGAACAGTCAGGACATATTATCTTCTTGGATGAAAATACTACTGGTGATGGACTTTTAAGTGCTCTTCATTTATTAGAGGTAATGGTTGACACTGGCAAGAGCTTGTCTGAGTTGGCTAGCATTATGGAAGTTCTTCCACAGGCATTGGTTAATGCAAAAGTAGCAAATCATAAGAAAGACAAATACATGGAGTATCCAGTTATTGCGGATGCTATTAAAGCGATTGAAGAGAAGTTTGCTGGCGAGGGTAGAGTCTTGATTCGTCCTTCAGGAACAGAACCATTGGTGCGTGTTATGATTGAAGGTAAGGATCAGGCTGTCATTCAGGAAGAGGCTACAAAGTTAGCGAATTTGATTCAGGATGTAATGTTCTAAATTTTCTTGTGAATATAGCATAAACATGGTATATTGTAATTAGTGGTAAAGCGTCAATGGGGGATGCTTTCAAGAAAGTGGAGGTACAACTTTTATGGTAAGGCAGAAAGTAGTTATTAAAAATCCTACTGGCTTGCACCTAAGACCAGCAGGTATTTTGTGCAAAGAGGCTATGCAATTCAAATCATTGATTACCTTTTCTTTTAAAGACAATACAGCGAATGCAAAGAGCGTTCTAAGTGTACTTGGCGCATGCGTAAAATGCGGGGATGAAATTGAATTTGTATGCGAAGGGGAAGACGAACAAGAAGCGTTGGCGACATTGGTTGCTGCCGTTGAAAGTGGACTCGGAGAATAGTGATGAGTTGGTCAGCCCGTCTTTAAGATGGGCTGATTTTGTTTTACGAACACGCTTTATTACAGTAAAGGAGAAAAGCGCATGCTTTTATCAAATATAGGAAAATTAAGGAGAGTATGATGTTAAATTATCAGAGATATCGTAAGAATCCTGTGGTGGATTACCCAGAAAGAGAATGGCCAAATAAGGAAATTACAAAAGCACCTATTTGGTGTAGTGTAGATCTTAGAGATGGCAACCAGGCTTTAATAGATCCAATGGTAGTGGAAGAAAAAATTGAAATGTTCCAGTTCTTGATTAAGCTTGGTTTTAAGGAGATTGAGATTGGTTTCCCTGCTGCGAGCCAGATTGAATTTGACTTTTTGCGTCAGTTGATAGATCGAAAATTAATTCCAGATGATGTAGTGGTACAGGTATTGACTCAGTGTAGAGAGGAATTGATTCAGAGAACGTTTGAGGCAATTGAAGGCTGTAAGCAGGCGATTGTACATATTTATAATTCTACTTCTACTTTACAGAGGGATGTTGTGTTCCATATGGATAGGGAGCATATTACAGAGATTGCCATTAAGGGAACGGAAATGGTTAAAAAGTATGCAGCAGATTTCCCAGGAAAAATAATACTAGAGTATTCTCCGGAGAGCTTCACAGGCACTGAGTTGGATTATGCGTTGGAAGTGTGCAATGCAGTGAGCCGTACTTGGGGACCTACCCCTGAGAATCCTATGATTATCAATCTTCCATCCACAGTAGAGATGAACACACCTAATGTGTATGCTGACCAGATTGAATGGATGATTAAGCATTTGGATAATCGTGAGAGCATTATCGTTAGTGTACATCCACATAATGATAGAGGTACAGGTGTTGCTAGTGCAGAACTGGCTATGTTGGCAGGCGCTGATCGCGTGGAAGGTACTTTGTTTGGCAATGGTGAACGTACAGGTAATGTTGATATTTTAAATATTGCATATAATATGTTCTCTCAAGGAGTGAACCCAGAATTAAATATTGAACATGTGAATGAGATTATTGAGATTTATGAAAGATGTTGCAAATTGCCAATTCATCCAAGACATCCATATGCAGGTAAATTAGTGTTTACTGCATTTTCTGGTTCCCATCAGGATGCTATTAATAAGGGCGTGCAGGCATTGAAAGAGCGTGGTAGCGATATTTGGCAGGTGCCATATCTTCCAATTGATCCAGCTGATATTGGTAGAGAGTATGAACCTATTGTTCGTATTAACTCTCAGTCTGGTAAGGGTGGAGT
>CAZHEM010000191.1:0-3791 GCA_964531725.1 uncultured Acetatifactor sp. | reverse complement strand
CAGTTGGTAGAGCAATTGATTCGTAATCAATAGGTCGAGGGTTCGAGTCCCTTCGGGAGCTTTGGTACTAATGATAAGGAGGGTGTTACATGAGCTTAAGGGTTTTAGTTGTAGATGATGCAGCATTTTTAAGAATGCAGTTGAAACAGGTTTTTGCGAAGTTTGGTGCAGAAGTTGTGGCTGAAGCTGGTAATGGGGCGGAATGCCTAGAGCAATATGAAGTTTTTCACCCAGATTTAGTTACTATGGATATTACAATGCCAGATATGGATGGTATTACAGCGTTGCGTTTGTTGAAGGAGAAACATCCGGATGCAAAAGTAGTAATGTGTTCAGCCATGGGCCAGCAGGAAAAGCTTTTTGAGTCTATTCAGGCAGGTGCATTTGACTTCATTGTGAAGCCATTTAGTTCTGACAAGATTGCATCTATTGTGAAACAGTTAGAAAAGAAAAAATAGATATGTAGGTCCTCAATCCTTTTTTGTAGGGTTGGGGACTTTGTTATTGCTGTAATATATTATGATAAATGATATTTCTTACGAATCTGATGCTCAAAATACTGAATAGACTTATAAAATGCCATTGCAATAATGCATAGAATAATGATAGATGTAATTACTAAATTTAGCTGGAATACTTGTGAACCATAGATAATTAGATAACCTAATCCGTGTCGTGCTGCCAAGAATTCACCAATAATAACACCTACTAAAGCTAAACCAATATTTACCTTGGTCGCACTGAGCAAAATAGGTATAGAACCTGGTAGGATTACTTTATGGAAAGCATCTCTTCTTGTGCCACCTAAGGTATAGATAAGGGTTAGTTTTTCTTCATCTGCTTGCTTGAAACCAGTATAAAAGCTAATAATAGAGCCGAAGAGTGCCACTGAAATACCTGCAACAATAATGGTTGTAGTTCCAGTACCTAACCAGACGATAAATAATGGTGCAAGAGCTGATTTGGGCAAACTATTTAGGATTACTAAATAAGGTTCTAATACTTCAGAAAGCTTTGTAGAATACCAAAGGAAAGTTGCAACCAATAAACTTATGAAAAATACAAGCAAGAAACTTACAATCGTTTCCAATAATGTTACTCCAATATGTTCAAATATGGAGTAATCCATGCACATTTCTATGAAAAGAGTTAGGATACGACTGGGACTAGAAAAGAAGAAACTATCAATGTATCCTAAATTTGCGCTGATTTCCCATGCTACAAGGAATACTGCCAATATTAATGTGCGAAAGATGGAAATTTGATGATGGTGTTTCTGATGGTTGCGCATAAACTGTTCTTGGGTGGTTAAATCTTTTTTATTATTTTTCATCTGTCAATTCCTCCCATAACTGATTAAAATATTGCGGAAATTCTGGGGCATTTCGTGCCGCCAAAGGGGATTGATCTTGAAGGGTAAGATGAACGTTAATCTCACTTTGAACAGTGGCAGGGCGTTTGGTTAATACAATAATACGGTCGGCAAGACTAATTGCCTCTGATAAATCATGGGTTATGATAATCATTGTTTTTCCTGCCTTACGAATTAATTTGCAAATATCCGCAGATACCATTAAACGTGTCTGATAATCAAGAGCACTGAATGGTTCATCCAAAAGTAATAATTGAGGATTCAATGCCAAAGTGCGAATCAACGCTGCACGTTGTTTCATACCACCAGAAAGCTCACTAGGGCGCTTGTCTGCAAATTGACTTAATCCATAATCATTTAGCAATTTTTTTACATATAAAATACGTTCTTCTGTAAGCATATGATTGATTTCAAGTCCTAAAATTACATTTTGGTATATTGTTCGCCATTCCAGTAAATGATCTCTTTGAAGCATATAGCCTACGCGAGGATAGGAGAGAGAACCATCGGGGTTATTTACTAAGATGGTTCCTTTTTCAGGTTCCAGTAAACCTGCTAAAATGGACAAAAGCGTGGTTTTACCGCAGCCACTAGGTCCCACGATAGCCACAAATTCTCCTTCTTTGACACCAAAGGAAATATTTTGCAATGCTAAGGTTTCTCCATGTAAACTATGGTAAGAGTAGCCAATGTCTTTCAATTCTAATATATTTGACATAAAGAACATCCCTTTCCAATGTATATGATATAGTATGAAGAACTACAAAAAAGGTGCTTAGATTCATCAACACTGTATTGCAATAAAGTGTTTTTTGTGATATTATCAGTCGTAAGTTTATGAAAAATAAGGAGAAATGCTATATGGCACAGTTGTGGGGCGGACGCTTTACCAAAGAAACAGAGCGTAAAGTGTACGATTTTAACGCATCTATTCGTTTTGACAAACGATTGTTTCATCAAGACATTGAAGGAAGTATTGCACATGTAATCATGCTTTCTAAGCAAGGAATACTTACTGGGGAAGAACGTGATGCAATTATTAAGGGACTTACAGGTATCCGTGAGGATGTAGATGCAGGTAACTTAACCATTGATGAGAAATATGAAGATATTCATAGCTTTGTGGAAGCGAATCTGATTGATCGTATTGGAGATGCAGGCAAGAAGTTACATACTGGAAGAAGCCGTAATGACCAGGTAGCTTTGGATATGAGATTGTACACCAGATTGCAGGTGATTGAAATCGACCAGCGTCTTAAGGATTTGCTGGAAGTAATTATTAATACTATGGAAGGCAATCTTGAGACTTATATGCCAGGCTTTACCCACCTTCAAAAGGCGCAGCCTACTACATTGGCGCATCATTATGGTGCCTACTTTGAGATGTTTAAGAGAGATAGACTTCGTCTGAAGGATATTTATAGTCGTATGAATTATTGCCCATTAGGTGCAGGTGCTCTTGCTGGTACTACCTATCCATTGGATAGAGGATATACAGCATCTTTACTTGGCTTTGAAGGTCCTACATTGAATAGCATGGATTCCGTATCCGATAGAGATTATTTAATCGAGTTTTTAGCGGCTCTTTCTACTATTATGATGCATTTGAGTCGTTTTAGTGAAGAGATTATTATTTGGAATTCTAATGAGTATCAGTTCGTAGAAATTGATGATGCATATTCTACTGGAAGTAGTATTATGCCACAGAAGAAGAATCCTGATATTGCAGAACTTGTTCGTGGTAAGACTGGCCGTGTATATGGTGCATTAGTATCATTGCTTACTACCATGAAAGGTATTCCTTTGGCATATAATAAAGACATGCAGGAAGATAAAGAAATGGCATTTGATGCTATGGATACCGTAAAAGACTGTTTAGAGCTTTTCACTGGAATGCTTACCACAATGAAATTCCGTGAGAATAAAATGGCAGATAGTGCTATGAATGGTTTTACCAATGCAACAGATGCTGCTGATTATTTGGTAAATAAGGGTGTGCCTTTCCGTGATGCACATGGAATTATTGGTCGTTTGGTACTGTATTGTATTGAAAAGGATACTTCCATTGATGCATTAAGCTTGGAAGAATTGCAGGCAATTAGCGATAAGTTTGAGCCAGACATTTATGATGCGATATCTTTGAAGACCTGTGTTGAGAAGAGACTTACTATTGGTGCACCTGGTCCAGATGCAATGCGTGAAGTAATTGCTATGAATCGTAAGTATTTATTAGAAGATAATAACGACTGGTTAGATTTATTAAATAAGAACTAGATGTAATCTACTGCGTAAGCGGTTGATATAAATGTAATGAAACATTATGAGGAGATACGGCTTATGCCGGAATGGAGGAGAATTATGAGCGAAAAATTAAAAGTTGGTATCCTTGGTGGTACTGGTATGGTTGGACAGAGATTCA
>CAZHEM010000190.1:0-3945 GCA_964531725.1 uncultured Acetatifactor sp. | reverse complement strand
CTCATCCATCCCACAAGGCTTCCTGTATTATCAAAAAGCTGTTCTTCCTCCACAGTTATACCTACATACTGGATATTAGAAACCTGCGTGAGAGTTCTCACAATCGCTGCTCGCACCAATACCTCTGTTGTAGCTGGCATATCCTTATATTCTTTACTCACATTTAAAAGTAGTTTACTGTCTTCGATTTCATAGTCCAACAGCTCAAAACCCATGGCAAAAGGTGGCTTATATTCCAACTTCTCTGGCATAGTAGAAAGGCAGGCTATTAGTTCCTGTAGTTTTTCTTCTTCCGTAACACTTTGCAACTGTTGCTCATGC
The DNA here is from genome assembly GCA_964531725.1 of uncultured Acetatifactor sp. Classification (GTDB taxonomy): domain Bacteria; phylum Bacillota; class Clostridia; order Lachnospirales; family Lachnospiraceae; genus Acetatifactor. The sequence continues at coordinate 3,624 of CAZHEM010000190.1, read as the reverse complement.
GCCTCTACTTTTGTCTCCGAATTGCTTACGCAATATATCTGATACATATTCTCTGCATTCTCTTCTTCTACGCCACAAGCAGTTAATCCCAACATACATATAGCAATGAAAAACAAATGTAATAATCGTTTCATATTCTAACCTTCACACTCTAGTCTATTGTGCAATATAATTCAGCGGAATCTTTACTAAGAAGCTAGTTCCTTCACCTTCAATACTAGATACCGTAATGGCACCACGATGCATTAATACTGCGCTTTTGGTAATAGCAAGTCCCAAGCCAGTACCACCAATCTCTCTTGAATGGGATTTGTCAGCTCTATAAAAACGCTCATAGATATGCGCCAAATCCTCTTCTGGAATACCGAGACCCGAATCACTAACCTCAAAGGTAAAAAATTGATAATCGGCATCTAATACTACTTTAACCCAGCCATGTTCTTTGTTATATTTAATAGCATTCTCCACCAAATTAGACATAATCAAAGTCATCTTAACTTCATCTACCTCTGCCACAACTGGTCGAATACTCTCAAACACAACCTCCACATTCATCTTACGAGCAATTGGTCGTAAACGTTTTAAAATTAACTCAATCAAGTCATTGATATTAATAGCAGCAATGTTCAATTCCTGCTCTTTCTTATCCATTTTAACCAATGCAAGGAGATCCGTAATAATCTGATTCTCACGATCAATCTCGGATACAATATCCTCCAAAAACTCTCGATACAATTCCGCTGGGGCAGTATCCTGCATTAACAAAGAATCTGCCAAAACTTTCATAGATGCCAATGGTGTCTTTAGCTCATGGGACACATTGGATACAAATTCTTGTCTAGAATCATCTAAGGTTTTCATTCGTTTTAACATCTGGTTAAATGCATCTACAATGTGCACAGTCTCTGCATAATCCGGCACTGAAATAGTCTCATCACTATATCCTGCTTTTACCTCATTGATCGCGTCGGTAATTCGGTCAAAGGGCTTAGTCAAAATTCTAGAAAGCACAAAAGATAAAACCACAATAACAATAATCATTAAAAGCTCCATAATAAGAGCCTTTCGACTTAATAATTCAGATGTACTTACCACACTTTCGTCCGATATGCTGGTAAGCATTACACCAACTACTGTGCCTTCACTATTTTTGCCCGTATCCTGCTGATTAGACGACGTGCTAATAATTGGTGTCGTCATCTCAATATATCCATGTTCTTCATTATAATGAGATATATTTTCGCCACGAAAACACTTAATTACTTCCTCAGAAATAATCGTTTTACCTTCACTAATGCCGTATGTATCCTCAATAATCTTAAAGTTAGCGTTGATAATCATTACACGCCCTTCGTAAAGATTGGAAAGCATCTCCAACTCGGCATCTATCACCTGCTTAGAAGTGGTATATTGCTGTTCTTCTGATTGATAATTACTCAAATAATTATTACTGACCAAATGATTAGCAACAATTTTCAATTGATTTTGTACTGCGGTAATGCGCTGTTCCACTGCACGTTCTACATAATTATCAACAATCGCATAACGCATACAAACACTTGGAATAATACCTACCACCAGAATAATTACAAACAAACGCACTCGCAGACTTTTTAGTGCTAAAAGTTCCTCCAGCCATTCAAATACTTTATTTAGCATTCTCTAATATCCGTTCCCTTTCACGCTATTTACGCAATTAGAAAATAATATCCTACGCCCCATTTCGTATGTACATACTTAGGCTCACTTGGGGTTTCCTCTATCTTCTCTCTCAAACGTCTAATGTGCACATCCACCGTACGCACATCCCCTGGATAGTCTGCTCCCCATATTAGGTTTAACAATTTTTCTCTACTATACACCTTATTTGGATTCAACATTAAAAGTTCGAGCACCTCAAATTCCTTAGCAGTCAGGCTAATCTCTTTGCCTGCTACATATGCTCTTCTACCCTCTACGTCAAGACGCATATCACCGCTTTCGATTACCTGTGGCACATCGTTTTTGCCTGTATTTTTAGGCTCCACTCTACGCATAATCGCCTTAATGCGAGCCTTCACTTCTAAGATATTAAATGGCTTTGTAATATAGTCATCAGCACCATATTCCAAGCCAAGAATTTTATCCATGTCATCACCTTTTGCAGTCAACATGATAATTGGAACATTTGAGAATTCACGTATCTGCTGACACACCTCAAAACCTGTAAACTTTGGAAGCATTACATCTAACAAAATAATATCGTACTGATTATTTTTAGCATATTCTACCGCTTCTTCGCCATCATAAGCACAATCAACCTGCATGCCATCCTGCTCTAAACTAAAACGTACTCCCTTTACAATTAATTTCTCATCATCCACAACCAAAACTCTATTGACTGCCATTTTCGTTCCTTTCCGTCCCCTGACTAAATTACTGCACTGTTATTCTATCTTGTATCTTCTCGTATGCACTTGTTTTAATACCAGACACATTCATAATATCTTCTGTCACCCCAAAAGGTCCATTTTGTTCTCGATATTCTATAATAGCTTGCGCCCTCGAAGCTCCAATACCAGGCAATGTACATAAGGTACTCTCGTCTGCGGTATTAATATTTATCTTTGCCCCTGCTTGACCGCCAGCCACTGCACTCTACGTCAAGACGCATATCACCGCTTTCGATTACCTGTGGCACATCGTTTTTGCCTGTATTTTTAGGCTCCACTCTACGCATAATCGCCTTAATGCGAGCCTTCACTTCTAAGATATTAAATGGCTTTGTAATATAGTCATCAGCACCATATTCCAAGCCAAGAATTTTATCCATGTCATCACCTTTTGCAGTCAACATGATAATTGGAACATTTGAGAATTCACGTATCTGCTGACACACCTCAAAACCTGTAAACTTTGGAAGCATTACATCTAACAAAATAATATCGTACTGATTATTTTTAGCATATTCTACCGCTTCTTCGCCATCATAAGCACAATCAACCTGCATGCCATCCTGCTCTAAACTAAAACGTACTCCCTTTACAATTAATTTCTCATCATCCACAACCAAAACTCTATTGACTGCCATTTTCGTTCCTTTCCGTCCCCTGACTAAATTACTGCACTGTTATTCTATCTTGTATCTTCTCGTATGCACTTGTTTTAATACCAGACACATTCATAATATCTTCTGTCACCCCAAAAGGTCCATTTTGTTCTCGATATTCTATAATAGCTTGCGCCCTCGAAGCTCCAATACCAGGCAATGTACATAAGGTACTCTCGTCTGCGGTATTAATATTTATCTTTGCCCCTGCTTGACCGCCAGCCACTGCACTGACACTCTCAACACTTTGCATTAGCTGCCTTGCTTCCATGGTAGCCACTTCTTCCTGCGTTGGAAAAAAAAGTTGTTGCCCGTCCACCACTTCCGCTGCCAAATTCACATAAGTCTTATTTGCATCTTCCGCAAATCCACCTGCTGCCTCTAATGCGTCACTGGCTCTGCTTCCTGTTTCAAGCTCTACCACACTGGGATTCTGAACTGCTCCGCAGACATGCACAAGGATTGTTTGAGTCTCCTTATCCTGTGCACACAGTTCCATCTGCTCATCGTCATTGACCTGCACATCTGTAACATTC
>CAZHEM010000189.1:0-3969 GCA_964531725.1 uncultured Acetatifactor sp. | reverse complement strand
GTGATACATCAATCAAACGCACCTTATTATTCAATTCATACATGTGTTTCGTACTTTTATCCAGATATACTATGTTACCCGAGATAACTTTAACCTCATTATTCACTTTATCCAATAACTGTTTTGTCTTGCCTTTTCCCTTCTCGCCTACAATTAACTGAACCATTGGTAACCCTCCTATAGTATGTATTGATAAAAAATTGTGTAATTATCTATCTGTTTCTATTATAAGTTATCCTATGTCAAAAAACAACAATTATTTGTTTATTTCGTCTAACAAATCTGTCATTTCTGCATATAATACATCTCTAGCGCTTGAACGCAAGATTACAGATATATAAGGTGCACCATTTACATCCTTAGAAAGTAATAGCAAACAATGTCCTGCTGCATTGGTAGTTCCTGTTTTTCCACCAATTATAGTCACATTATCTGGTGATTCATAATATCCTCGCAAGTAAAGGTTAGTCGTTTCAAAAGATAATTCTTTCGCCTTTCCATCCTTATCATAGAATACTGTCTGATAACTAGTCATTTGAATAATCTGTGTAAACACTTCATATTTCAATGCTTCATTGAACATTAAGTATAAATCATATGCCGTTGTATAATGTTCACTATCCGAAAGGCCATGAGGATTGGTAAAGTTCGTATTAGTCGCTCCTATTGCTTTGGCTTCCTCATTCATCATTTCAATAAAATGATCTGTGGAACCGCCTATGTTCTCAGCAATCAATAATGCCACATCATTGGCAGAATATAACAGTAAAATATGTAATGCCTGCCCAAGTGTCATAGTATCTCCAGCCTTTAATCCACAAAGCTGAGCACCTGATTCTGTAACATTAACTGCATTGGTAGCAGTTAATACTTGATCTAAAGAGCCATATTTTAAAGCAACTAACGCAGTCATAACTTTTGTTAGACTAGCTGGGTACAAACGTTCATGAGCGTTCTTGGAATAAATAACTTCTCTATCTCTCACATCAAATAATACCGCAGCTTCCGCCTCAGACATGTCAACATTTTCATCATCCAATATATCCTCACTGATAACACACAAATCATCAGCAAAAGGAACTGCTACATTAGCATTCTGCTTTTGAATAACGTTTAGACTCGTAACATCCGAATCTAATGTATATGGCATATCGAAAGATACGTTGCCACACCCCAATAACTGTAAGCAACATACCATTACACATATAAGGGAAATCCCTCTTTTTTTTATCTTATTTGTACATTTCACGCCACTCTAAATCTCCTCTGTCCAGGGACTTAATTAACAGTTCTGCACTTGCAAGATTGGTAGCCAAAGGAATATTATGCATATCACATAACTTCACAACATTATTAACATCTGGCTCGTGTGATTTTGGATTCAATGGATCACGCAAGAAAATAACCAAGTCAATTTGATTATGTTCAATCTGTGCACCAATCTGCTGTTCTCCACCTAGATGTCCTGCTAAGTACTTATGAATATTTAAGTTGGTAACCTCTTCAATTAATCTTCCAGTGGTACCTGTAGCATATAAATCATTCTTGCTTAAAATTCCTCGATACGCAATACAAAAATTCTGCATTAATTTTTTCTTTGCATCATGTGCAATAAGTGCAATATTCATAATGACACCCTCACTATCTATTTTTCTTCGCTTGTAATCTAACATTTAACACAAACCCCATGCCAATGAACAAACTCCAAAGAGACGTTAATCCATAACTTACAAATGGCAGTGGTAACCCTGTGTTAGGTAACAAGAACGTCGTTACGCCAATGTTAAAAAAACTTTGGACGGCTATAAGCCCTCCCATACCTGCTGCTATTATCGTTCCTGCCAAGTCCTTAGCCTTCCGTGCAACAGATAAACATTCAAGAGATATTGCAAAGAGTAATATAATTACTACTAAGCTACCTTTAAAACCAAACTCTTCACCTATTACAGCAAAAATAAAATCCGTCTGTGGCTCAGAGATAAAATTACCATTTTTAACAGAAGTAATCTCGTTATTCTTGTACCCTTTGCCATCCAACTGTCCCGAAGCAATTGCCGTGACAGAATTCAGCTGCTGATAAGCTGTAGAATCTGCATATTCCTCTGGATTAATAAATGCCAAGATACGATTACGTTGATAATCCTGTAGAATACCATTATCTGGTTGCAAAGCAAGGGATATTACAATCGCAATTGTCGGAATTACAACAGCAAGCACACCGACTACAACTTTGTAGCTAAGGCCTCCTGTAAACATAATAATACAGAACACAGCAATAAATACAAGACTGGTAGATAAATCTGGCTGTTTAAAAATGAGAAGCCATGGAATACCAGCTAATATTACACAGCTAGAGATGATTTTGAAAGTATTGAATTTCTCTCTATATTTCATAATAAACTGTGCAAAGAATAAAATCAATAAAATTTTAGCAGTTTCAGATGGTTGGAACTGCAAGCCACCTATCTTCAACCAACGTTGTGCACCATTGCCTTCTTCGCCTGTAAGAATAACAGCAGTAAGCAATACTAGATTACCAGCATACATTAGCCAATTTAACTTCAAAAGAGACGAATAATTAAAAAATGAAATGACTACCATTAGCACACATCCACTAACAACACCTGCCAACTGTTTCATCTGAACAGACTCCTTGGCACTGCCAATAGCAAGTACGCCGATGCTGGTTACCGCTAAAATCATAATTATTAATTTAAAGTCATAATCGCGTAACCTATAATTCTTAAACATACTTTCCTTTCATACTATCCCTTATGTAAATCCAAAATCGGAATATTGGCGTACAATATTGGATTTTTTCCACCTCTACTCGCCTTGTTTTCCTTTGTATTTATCTGAATTTCCATGTTTTTAGCATCTATCTTCATGTATTTAGATATCACTTTTGCAATATCCATTTTAATTAGCTCCATCATCTCCGGCGAACAATTCACACGATCTGATATCAATAATATCTTCAAACGATCCTTGGCTACTTGGCAGGAGCTTTTTTTCTGAAAGAAACGTCTAATCATAATCTTTCCAACCTTTCATCTTATTCACTCCATTATGCCTTATGAAAAATTCCAGATACCTTTGTCCAAAAGGAAACACCCTTGTCAAAATTCATATATGGAACTTCTTTTCCCAAGATTCTATTCACAACATTTTCATATGCAATTCCCGCTGGACTATCACTTCCTACCAAGGGCTCTCCTTGGTTAGTTGCTACTACTACATTTTCATCATCAGGGATAATTCCCAACAATGGAATCGCTAAAATATCAACCACATCTGAAGCAGACATCATATCTCCTCTTTTTACCATATCTACACGCAGACGATTAATCAGCAAATCCATTTGCTTGATTCCATTGGCTTCTAACAGTCCAATAATTCTATCGGCATCACGAATAGCGGATACTTCTGGAGTGGTTACCACTAATGCTCTATCTGCACCAGCAATTGCATTTTGAAATCCTTGCTCAATCCCCGCTGGACAATCTAGGATAATATAATCAAACTGCTCACGTAAACTGTCGATTACTTTTATCATTTGCCCTGGGGTAACCGCTGACTTGTCCCTAGTCTGGGCGGATGGAATTAAATATAACCCCGGATGTCTCTTGTCACGAATAAGTGCTTGCTTGATTCTACAGCTACCCTCAACAACATCTACCAAATTATACACAATACGATTTTCCAATCCCATGACCACATCTAAATTGCGTAAACCGATATCCGTATCAATTAGACACACTTTTTTACCAAGCTTAGCTAGACCAGTACCAACATTTGCAGATGTGGTGGTCTTACCCACACCGCCTTTACCTGAAGTGACGACAATTACTTGGGAGCTTTTCGCTTCCATAGGAAAATGATTTTCCATACTTGATTCCTCCAATCAAAATTCGTCATCCCCTGAGTCACATTCACTTTTAAAATGAACTCAGTAATTCTTTGGTAAGT
>CAZHEM010000188.1:0-4076 GCA_964531725.1 uncultured Acetatifactor sp. | reverse complement strand
GAGAGATTCCGCTATATTATGGTAGATGAGTATCAGGATACCAATACAGCACAGTTTGAGTTGATTCGTCTTTTAGCAGACAGATATCGCAATTTGTGTGTAGTTGGTGATGATGATCAGTCTATCTATAAATTCCGTGGTGCGAATGTACGCAATATTTTGGATTTTGAGAAAGTATATCCAGAGGCAAAGATTATTAAGTTAGAGCAGAATTATCGTTCTACCCAGAGTATTTTGGATGCGGCTAATGCAGTCATTCGCAATAACGTTGGACGTAAAGAAAAAGCACTTTGGACGGATAAGGGTGCGGGCAATCGTATTCATTTTAGACAGTTTGATAACGCCTATGAAGAGGCTGATTATATTGGTGACGATATTCGTCGCAAAGTGAATAAGGAAGGAATGTCATTTGGTGATTGTGCCGTATTATACAGAACCAATGCACAGGCACGACTAATAGAGGAGCGAATGGTGGTAGATGGCATACCATATAATGTAGTAGGCGGTACCAACTTCTATGCGCGTCAAGAGATTAAAGACATTCTGGCTTATTTGAAGACCATTGATAATGGTAGAGATGATCTTGCGGTAAAAAGAATTATAAACGTACCTAAGCGTGGTATTGGTGCTACTAGCATGGATAAGGTTGACGATTATGCCGAGATGAAGGATATCAGTTTTTATGATGCTTTGTGTGAAGCAGATGATATTATGAGTTTAGGAAAAGCAAGTACTAAAATTCGTCCTTTTGTAACCATGATTCAAGCATTTCGTGCTAAATTGGAGTTTTATAGTATTGCAGAATTAATCCAAGACATATTAGAAAAAACAAATTATTGTGAATATTTGAAAGATATGGATGATGAAACTGCGGAAGATAGAATTGCCAACTTGGATGAATTGATTACCAAAGCAGTGAGTTATGAAGAAACACATGATGAGCCCAGTTTGTCAGAGTTCTTGGAAGAGATTGCTTTGGTGGCAGATATTGATAATGTAGAAGATGAAGATAATAGAGTGCTATTGATGACTTTACACAGTGCTAAGGGGCTGGAATTCCCAGTGGTGTACCTAGCAGGTATGGAAGATGGTCTGTTCCCAAGTTATATGACCATTGTGGCAGATGATCCAGCGGAGATTGAAGAAGAACGTAGATTAGCTTATGTGGGAATCACGAGAGCTAAGGAAGAACTAACGCTTACTTGTGCTAAAATGCGAATGATACGTGGTGAGACTCAGTATAATCCAGTCAGTCGTTTTGTTAGAGAGATTCCAACTAATCTGATGGACAATACAGTTCCTACTATTAAGCGTTCCGTGGAAGAAGTATTTGATTTTAGACCGAAGGCGACACTTCGTCCGAAAGTAACTGCGAAAGCAGATAAACCTTTTATTGCACAGGGAATTGGCAGTCTGAATCAGCTGGCAGGTATCTCCAAAGGAGCACAGATGAAGGAAGACACAGCAATTGATTATGCAGTAGGGGATAGAGTTCGTCACATTAAATATGGAGAAGGTGAAGTTCTCAAATTAGATAGAGAGCCAAGAGACTATAAAGTGACAGTGAACTTCGACAAAGCAGGTCAAAAAATTATGTATGCTTCTTTTGCAAAATTGAAAAGAGTGTAGTATTTTTCTGACAAATGTGGTATCCTAAGGATAGGATTTTAACAATGGATTTTTCCAATTGAAATAGAAAGGGTATGGTGGCAATATGAACAAATTAGAGAGCATGATTGAGATGACAAAATTAAATGAATTATTAGGCAAAAAAGAAGAAGAGAAAAAGAAATGCAATGTTCTCTTATGGGTATTTGCGATTGTTGGTGCAGTAGCAGCAGTTGCAGCAATCTGTTATGCAGTATATCGCTATTTTACTCCAGACTACATGGTAGACTTTGAGGATGATTTTGAAGACGATTTTGAAGAAGATGATGACGATGATTTCTTCGTAGATGAAGGAGTGAACTAAGCAGATGAAAAAAGGACAGGTATATGAGGGTATTGTAGAGAGGGTTGACTTTCCCAACAAAGGTATTGTGAGGGTGGGTGACGAGACCGTTATCGTGAAGAATAGCCTGCCCGGTCAGAAGGTTAAGCTTGGTGTTAATAAAGTTAGAAAAGGGAAGGCGGAAGGCCGATTAATAGAGGTGGTTGAGAAATCACCTCTTGAGACTGGTCAGACGTGTTCCCATTTTGGTGTGTGTGGTGGATGTACATATTTATCACTACCTTATGAAGAACAACTTAGAGTAAAAGAACAGCAGGTTAAAAAGCTTCTGGATGGTGTGTTGAATAAGCAGAAAAAGGCATATCTGTGGGAGGGAATAAAAGGAAGTCCACAAGAATATGAATACCGGAATAAGATGGAATTCTCTTTTGGAGATGAGTACAAAGATGGACCTCTTTCCTTAGGTATGCATAAGCGTGGAAGCTTTTATGATGTGGTAGCAGTAGATACCTGTAAGATTGTAGATGAAGATTATCGCCAGATTTTACAGACTGTGAAAGGCTATTTTACAGAGAAACAGGTATGTTTCTTCCATAGATTAAGGCATGAAGGTTATCTACGTCATTTGCTAGTTCGTAAGGCATCCAAGACTGGTGAGATTCTGGTTGCATTGGTAACTACTTCTCAGAATCCTTGGAAGGGTGTAGCAAGTGAAGATTCGCAGGCAATGGATGGCAGTGGAGCTGTTGACGTGAATGCTAGCGTGCAGGATGTAGACGCTGTAAAGGGATTGGTAGATGGTTTTGTACAAGCATTACTTGACTTAGAAAAGAATGGCAAGTTAAGTGGAAGTTTTGCTGGTATTCTTCATATCACCAATGATTCTCTTGCAGATGTGGTGAAGAGTGATAGAACTGACATCCTTTACGGCAAGGATTATTTCTTTGAGGAATTGTTAGGATTGAAGTTCAAGATATCAACCTTCTCATTCTTCCAGACAAACTCATACTCGGCAGAGGTCTTGTATCAGACTGCTAGAGACTATGTAGGTGATTTAGGCGAAGCAGACAAGACTGTATTCGATCTTTACAGTGGAACAGGGACCATTGCCCAGTTGATGGCACCAGTATCAGGCAAGGTCATCGGTGTGGAGATTGTGGAAGAAGCAGTGGAAGCTGCCAAGATGAATGCCAAGGAGAATGGACTTACCAATTGTGAGTTTATTGCAGGCGATGTATTAAAGGTATTAGATGAAGTGGAAGAAAAGCCAGATATGATTATTTTGGATCCACCTCGTGATGGTATTCATCCAAAGGCATTACCCAAGATTATTTCTTATGGTGTAGACCGTATTGTGTATATCTCTTGTAAGCCAACTAGTTTGGTGCGTGATTTAGAGGTGTTCTTAGAGAGTGGCTACATCGTAGAGAAGGCTGTTGCAGTGGACCAGTTCCCTTGGACAGCTAACTGTGAAGTGGTGTGCTTACTCGCGAAGGATGTCAATTTCGTTCCTAAGAAGGAAGAAACATCCGATAAGAAAATAGACTATCGTGAGGAAGAGATTCCTGATTGTGGTTGTATTTATGGATAAAACTTAAGAAATGCTACCTATGTGCCGATAACATATGTAAGTAGCTAAGGATGGCGTTATAATTCATGGAAGAATGGATTGTAGCGTCATTTTGTTTATAGAGAAAAGTCATTTTGAGGGAGAAAAAGTATGGCAGTCGGAGCAGTGGGAAATGCTGGAATGAATAAAGCACAGACCTTTCTGGGAAAGTCACAAAAGATGAAAGGCGGATTCTTAGCGGGGATGAATGCAGTGCAAGTACAGATGCACGAGAGTATCGTGAGTGCCAGACAAGAGAATGCAGAGGATAATATTCCGTATTCAATTGGAGCTGATAGCTACACAGAAGCAGAGTGGGATAACTTTCTGGAACGATTTGATGCAACGCAGGATGTTATACGCCAATTAATGAGAAAAAAGCATCAACGATTAAAAGAGAAACAAGAAGAATGCGAGGAAATGAGAGAGCGTGAGTTAGAAAAGCAGTTGTTGGAAGATGAGTTAAAAGAAAAAGAGATACATCCAGTGGCGCAAGTTGAGAGTAGAATCCAGCAT
>CAZHEM010000187.1:0-4108 GCA_964531725.1 uncultured Acetatifactor sp. | reverse complement strand
GGTGGTGGTACCGGTACTGGTGCTGCTCCTGTAGTGGCTAAGATTGCCAAAGATATGGGAATCTTAACTGTTGGTGTTGTTACAAAACCTTTCCGTTTTGAAGCAAAGGCTCGTATGGTTAATGCAATCAGTGGTATTGAGCGTATCAAAGAGAACGTAGATACCTTAATTGTAATTCCTAACGATAAGTTATTAGAAATTGTAGACAGACGTACTACCATGCCAGAGGCTCTTAAGAAGGCTGATGAGGTTCTTCAGCAGGCAGTGCAGGGTATTACTGATTTGATTAATGTTCCTTCTGTTATTAATTTGGACTTCGCAGATGTTCAGACTGTTATGAAGGACAAGGGTATCGCTCACATCGGTATCGGTGAAGGTAAGGGCGATGACAAGGCACTTGAAGCTGTTAAGATGGCAGTAGAGAGTCCATTGCTTGAGACCACCATCTCTGGTGCTTCTCATGTAATCATCAATGTATCTGGTGACATTACATTAGCAGATGCATCTGATGCAGCAGGATATGTACAGGAGCTTGCAGGTGATGATGTAAATATCATCTTCGGTGCAATGTATGATGCGACTAAGTCTGATAGCTGTACTATCACAGTTATTGCGACCGGTCTTGAAGACAATGGAAGCAACGCAGTACCTAATAGATTGGGTGCTGGAAGTATGTACAGACAGCCTACCGCACATATCACTCCTAATTCTTTAAAGGGATTGAACATACAGCCTACCGCTGGCGCAACACCAGTAGCTACTCAGGGTGTACAGGCACCAACCTTGAAGCCATTAACTGGCATCAACAAGCCTGCTGACATTCGTAGCTCTGTAGAAGAGAAGTCATTAAAGATTCCTGATTTCTTACAGCGTAAATAATGTATATCCAAGGGACTACCGTTAGGTAGTCCTTTTTTAGTCTGCTTTTTCTCCCCATCCTTTCCTTTCCTCACATACCTTTTGTCACCGCATCCACCATATGCTGAGTGGTGAAGATTGTGTAGACCGATTACTTTTACTTATGCTGAACCTTCGACAAGTGGGCTGTCGCTACTGTAGGGGACGCATTCTTGAAAGTGCGTTGAACGAAATGTGTGAATTTCTTATGTGCCCATTTTATTATCCCATTTCGTGTCTTCCTATGGCTTGAACAATGGACGGTGTGGTGTGTGACTGGAAAATACATTTTTTAAAGTTCGGAGATGAAACAATGGAATTTCTAGATGCGCGCCTTTGCTTATCCTTATTATTCATGTCTTTCTCAGGTTTTACAAAATTGGCTAGAGTGTACGCAACTAGAGAAACATGTATAGTATTTCATGATTTAAGAAAGTACTTTGACATGTTTCTCTTTCGCGAACATTCTAACCAATTTTGTAAAAGCCGTCGAAAGCACATGAAGTGAACGCAAAGAGCGCGCATAAGAAATTCACATAGTTTCATCAACGAATTTAAAAAATGTATTGTTTCCAGCCACACACCACACCGCCCATTGTCCATACCTGAGGAAGACACGAATAATCATAGATAGTAAAATGGGCACATTTAGAAATTCCACATTTCGGTCTCCGACTTTCAAGAACGCGTCCCCTGCGGTAGCGACAGCCCACTTGTCTTACGTTATCATTCATTATAAAAATAATCGGTCTGCACAATCGCCTATGATAAGCAGATAGTAGATGCGGTAGGGACGAAGAGAAGGGCGGAAACGGTGTCGAAGAAAAAGAGGGACGCGCAATGGTCTTTTGACAAAATATGCTAGAGGGATTGGGTATAATATTTGCGAAAAGGGTGATGCAATGAGTTATGAAATCTATGTTGATAAATTGTTTGTAATCAACTTCTGTATGAATCTATACATATTGTTTCTCATTAATCAGGCTACACTTCGTACTGCCACACGAAGTCGCTTGAGTATGGGAGCATTTGTTGGAGCATTGTGTTATATGATACCATTCTTTGTGACTGGAGCAGTGTTTTTCAAGCTGCTATTAGGCTATGGAGTGGGGACAGTGATAATGCTTCGCATTGCATTTTCTTTTACCAATTGGAGTACCCTTGCACAACTTTTTCAGAAAATGTTGCTATATTCCTTTCTGTTGGGAGGAATGATGCTATGTGTTTTGAAGTTGCCATTTGCTAGAGCACTGGGATTGGCAACTGCTTGGGGATTTGTTGGAATGGGGGCAGGAATGACCTTGGTTCTGTCTATTGTATGGAATAGGCAGCGAAGGGGTGAATTGTGTCGTGTTATATTAGTCAACAAAAGTGATAAAATCACAATTTCTGCGCTGATTGATTCTGGTAATAGTCTGGTAGAGCCTATTAGTGGAATGCCTGTGTCTGTTATTGATAAGGATATCTTTGAAAACTTTTATCAGAAACAAAATCTTAAGTTTCGAGTGATACCTTACACAAGTGTGGGGAAAAAGAGAGGAATTCTACATGGGTATTTGATTCCAGAGCTACAGATTGAAGTGAATGGAATGCTGAAAAAATGTACGAATGTGTATGTAGCCTTAAGAGACCAAGAAAATGAGGAAAACAATGAAATGTGCGAAAAAAAGCATTGTGAGGAGGAACGTGTGAAGATTATTTTGCATCCGCAGCTTTTAGAGAGCTATGGAACTGTGCGAAAAAAGGGAAGAAAAAGGGGATGGAATCATGATATTAAAGGTTGCAATGCCAGGGAAAATGCATATTAAATTAATTCGTAAGGAAAAGTTTCTTTTCAATAAAACAGGAGAAATTTACTATATTGGTGGTGCAGAAATCTTACCAGCACCATTAGAATTAGAGCAAGAGAATCAAGTGATTGGAGACTTGGGAACAGAGTATGAGGAAGAGGCAAAAGCCATTCTCATTGAGCACAATCTGAGATTGGTGGTATACATAGCTAAAAAATTTGATAACACTGGAGTTGGTGTGGAGGATTTGATTTCTATCGGTACCATTGGGTTGATTAAATCTATTAATACTTTTAAGCCAGATAAAAATATTAAGCTGGCAACCTATGCTTCTAGATGTATTGAAAATGAGATTTTAATGTATTTACGCAGGAATAATAAGACGCGAATGGAAGTGTCTATTGATGAGCCATTAAATGTGGACTGGGATGGAAATGAATTGCTTCTTTCAGATATTTTAGGAACAGAAGAGGATATTATTTATAGAGGAATTGAAAATGAAGTGGAACGTAAGGTTCTCTTAGGGGCAATCAGCAAGCTTTCTGAGAGGGAAAAAACGATTATTCAGCTTCGATTTGGGATAGGTACTCCAGAGGAACAGGAGATGACTCAGAAGGAAGTAGCCACTTATCTAGGAATATCCCAATCATACATATCCAGATTAGAGAAAAAAATCATGCGACAGTTAAAAAAAGAGATTAGCAATCACATCTAGGCTTTGCAAAGAGGACCAATATAGTCTATACTTAAAGATGTGATTACTTGGAGGATTATCGTATGATTCAACGTGAAGATATATTATCAATGGAATATTTGAAGAAAACAGAATATACAGGCTGTCATCAGGGAATGCGTTATCGTTTGGAAGGTGCCAAGGATGAAGCAGGAGAAAAGGTATTGAAGGTTACGGTATGGCCAGAACCTTTTAATTTCTTTACCACACCGGAAGAAGACAAAACCAGTGAAAACTTTTCTTTTTCTGAAGATGGAGTGGTTGATGCTATTGGTTGGATGAATAACCGCTTGTTTGAGGAAAAGGAACGTTGGGAACAGTCATCTAAGAACTGGGATAAGTATCAGATGAAGGGATAAAGTATTAAAGAACCATGTTAAGTTATGTTATAAAAGATTTAATGGCAATGCTCCCTCATCTACTCTACGGAGGAATTGGGGCACTTACAGTTGCTATTGTGCTAAATTATTGTAATCAAAAGAGAACGAAAAAGAATCAGCCATTAGTACCGACACTACCATATATTGTCCTTGGTGGCTATTTGGTTATGTTGGTTACCATTACCTTTTTATCAAGAGAGAGTGGCACCAGTGGTGTAATAGATTTGGAATTGTTCTCAAGTTTTAAGATTAATACAAGAAATAATGCTTATGTAATAGAGAATGTACTGTTGTTCATTCCCTACGGT
>CAZHEM010000186.1:0-4142 GCA_964531725.1 uncultured Acetatifactor sp. | reverse complement strand
GTATATGGTCTGTCTGGATCAGGTAAATCTACTCTGACTCATGCAAAACATGGCGGAAAATATGAAATCAAAGTTCTTCATGATGATGCATTCATTATCAATACAGATACTTGTGCATCTATTGCATTAGAGCCGACTTATTTCGATAAGACAGCAGATTATCCTACAGGATGTCCGGATAATGAATATTTATTATCTGCCCAGAACTGTTCAGCAACACTTGACAGCAAAGGTAAGATTCAGTTAGTAACAGAAGATATCCGTAATGGTAACGGACGTGCAATTAAGTCTAAATTATGGTCTCCAAACCGTGTAGATAAGATTGATGCTCCTGTAAATGCTATCTTCTGGATTATGAAGGATCCTGTTCTTCCTCCAGTAGTTAAATTAAGCGGTTCAGCTCTTGCTTCAGTTATGGGTGCAACCCTTGCAACCAAGACTTCTTCTGCAGAGCGTGTAGCAGCTGGTACTGACCTTAATGCTATCCGTATCGTACCATATGCTAACCCATTCAGAACTTATCCATTAGTTAACGACTATGAGAAGTTCAAGAAGTTAGTAGAAGAGAAGAATGTAGATTGCTACATCGTTAACACTGGTGACTTCATGGGTGCTAAGGTTAAACCTGCAGATACCCTTGGTATCTTAGAGACTATCGTAGAAGGAAAAGCTAAGTTCGAGACTTGGGGACCTTTCAGCGATATCCAGATTATGAATGAGTGGTCTGGTAAGACTGGCGACTTCACTCCTAACTTAAAGGATGCTGATTATGTTGCAGCTCTTAAGAACTCTATGCAGACTCGTGTGAAAGCAGTTGAAGATTTCGCAACCAAGAAAGAAGGTTACGATAAGCTTCCTGATGAAGCACTTGCAGCATTGAAGAAGATCGTTGATGAAGCTAGTACTTTATAATTTATAACGATAATTTGGCGGACTGAGAAGAAATTCTCAGTCCGTTTTTGTTGAGGATTTCAAGAAAATTTCGTTTGATGTGTAAAAAATAGTAGTAGACTTGCGATATTTTGGTAAAATTTACAGTTGTAATGTGGCGCATATTTGGCTATAATAATCTTAACCTGAGATGACCGATAACTCTTGTTAATTTTGAACCTACATTTTCTTTAAACGGGATTCCTATATTGCCAAGTGGCTGTCAAGCCCTCACTCATTTGAGGATTGGAAGGGAAGGCAAAAGGTTGGTTGCGGTTACCCACCTAGCATTGCTAGGAGTCAAAAAACAAGGGGCGGCATTTTGGGGATATTACTAAAGTGCCAACATATGGTTACTTATTATTAGACAAAAGAGTGGAGCAGTCCTAAAGGACTGCTCTTTTAAAATAGTAGGAAGGGTTAAAGGGGCAAACAGTGAAAAAATGGAGAGATAAGCTAGATAAACGGCAACGAATGCAGATAAAAAGTATGATTGTTATCTTGGGAATGATATTGTTATGCATTTTGTTGCTAGGTAGATTGTGGATAGAATTATCTTCTGATGATGGGGAAACACAGGATTTTATACATATACCCAAGACCGAGAAAATATCTAATGTATGGATTGTAGACGTGCATGAGAATGAGATTTCTGTGTTTTCAGAGGGTGTAGAAAATAAATATAAGTATGAGTTTGCAGCAGATGAGCAGGTTGTTCTGGAAGATTTACAGAATCAAATAGCAGATGTGGTTATAACGGATAATGTGATTACAGCAATTACATTAAAGACCGAGAAGATAAATGGAGTTATATTGAGTGCCGATGAGGAAGGTATTGAAATAGAAGGGTATGGGGAATTACCGCTTGCCAAAGACTACAAAGGCTATCGAATTTATAATGCACTAGCTATGTGTACCGTTGCGGACATCCCTTTTGGATATAATTACACAGATTTGGTGTTGGATAATGGGGAAGTATGTGCTGTTCTTTTGGCAAAAGATGCAGCAATGGATCACATTCGTGTGCTGATTAAGGGAAGTGATTATAATGGTACTTTGCATGAAGAAATTGTTTTGAGTGCGGATTCTGATTATAGTGTTCAATATGGAACTACTGAGAATCCGATGATAGAAGAACGACTTGCAGGGGAAGAACTTGTTGTCAATCTGGACAGTGATTATTTATCAGGTGGCAGAATGATAATACAACCGAAAGTGTTAACTGGAAAAGTTCTTTTGAAAAATGTGAATCGAAGTCAAGGAACTCCTGCATATAGAGGACATATTGAGTTAATAGCTACGGAGGATGGAATCGTGGTTATTAATGATGTGTCGTTAGAGGAATATCTGTATTCAGTAGTGCCAAGTGAGATGCCATCTAGTTATCCGATAGAAGCTTTGAAAGCACAAGCGATATGTGCTAGAACTTATGCTTATGGTCATATGATGCATGCGGGATATTCTCAGTATGGTGCTCATGTAGATGATAGTACATCTTATCAAGTGTATAATAATATTGCCGAGAGTAGTAGTACTACCAGAGCAGTAAAAGAGACTTATGGAAAGCTTTTATATACGCCAGATAATCAGTTGTCGACTACTTATTATTATTCTACATCCTGTGGCGTGGGAAGCGATGCTAATGTATGGAAAAGTGGGAACACAGAGGCATTGACTTATTTAAAAGCCCAACAAATAAGTAAACATGATGCTGGAAAAGTGGGCGCAGTGTCAATAGATGAAGAGTTTTGCGCTACCTTAACAGAAGAAGAGCCTTTTGCAGAATTTATTACAAACAAAAATGTGAATGATTTTGAAGCAGAAGAGGGTTGGTATCGTTGGACTTATCAGGTAGATGAAATAGACCTAGATAAAATGTTAGAGAAAATACAGAATAGATTCGATGCTAATAATCAGATGGTGCTTACCTATGTAAAAGGTGAATTTGTAAGTAAAAAAGTAAAGAAACTGGATAGCATTGAGCGCATCTTTGTGGCAAAACGAGGTGCTGGTGGTGTGGCTGATGAATTAGTTATTTGGTCAGGAGATAATATTTATATGATTATCTCGGAATACAATATTCGTTATGTATTGAACGATGGAGTGACGAAAGTAACTAGACAGGATGGTAGTGAAGTAGAGATGCCAACATTACTTCCTAGCGGATTTTTTATCATTGAACCAACCATGGATGATAGTGAAGTGGTTGGATATACTCTAAGAGGTGGTGGATTTGGCCATGGCGTAGGTATGAGTCAAAATGCTGCAAAACAGATGGCAAAGGAAGGCTTTACTGCTGATAATATTTTGTTATTCTTCTATGATGGTTGTAGTGTTCAGAATGTATATGAACAGTAAAAGTATACGTTTGACTTTTAGGAAAAGAAGGTTCTTTCATGATAGAAAAAATTTATGCTATTGGACGTAATTTTGCTGTCCAGATGAGAAAAGAGAATATAAGTGCATTTGCGGCAAGTACAGCATTTTTTATCTTTCTCTCATTATTTCCTATACTGATTGTAATATGTGCGGTGATACCATATACACCTTTAACGCAAGAATTTTTAGTACAGATTGTTACTGCTATAACACCAGAGGCGGTAGATGCTTTTGCAGAAGGACTTATTGCAGAAATGTATGAAAAATCAGCAGGTGTTTTGTCGATAGCGTTAATTACTTCCATTTGGTCTGCTAGTAAAGGTGTTTTGGCATTGATAAGAGGATTAAATGCAATAAATGATGTAGAGGAAGAGCGTAATTATTTTGTTGTACGATTTGTGGCTTTTTTATATACGCTTGTGATGTTAATCGGCATTTTGTTATCTCTTGTGATTATGGTATTCGGTAATCAAATCATACAGATGTTATTGTTGCATTTACCGCAGTTGCAGGTAATTGCTACTTGGGTAAATAATCTACGTTTTATCTTGGTGTGGGTGGTATTGACCATTCTATTTGCATTTGCGTATGCATACGTGCCTAATAAGAAATTGTATTTTAGGGAGCAGATCCCGGGAGCAACTTTCACAGCAGTATCATGGAGTGTTTTTTCTTGGTTTTTCTCTATGTATATTACGTATTCAGATATATCGAGAATCTATGGAAGTTTATCTATTATCATAATCATCCTGCTATGGATGTATTTTTGCATGTATATGGTGTTGGTGGGGGCTTACATCAATCGATATTTTCAGCCGGTGAATCGGGTGTTG
>CAZHEM010000185.1:0-4232 GCA_964531725.1 uncultured Acetatifactor sp. | reverse complement strand
ACATATCTAATACATCATCTATGATTCGCTCATCACATTGCATACTACCCTTGATAGTGCCCAAGGTAAAAGTATAATCATCAGGAATAGAATTCTGCTTATTTATTAATACAAGTCTCCAATCATCTGCTGAAAACTTATAATCAGAATAATCTTCTTCTGTATTTTCTTTCTTTTCACGTTCACCACGATCCTGTGTAGATTCCAAAATCTCAGAAGCCTCATAGGTATCCATCATTTCTAAACCATGTGGTGTTTCTTCAAATTCTTCAAATTCACTCAAAACATCTTCATCATTCAGAATATCTACATTTTCTACATCCACAATATTCTCTGTAGCAAGGGTTACCGTTGCTGCAGTAGTCTGTTCCTGCGTAGCATTGTCTGTATTTGTAATAAACATAGGGAAAGAAAAACTACTGTATGATACAAAATATAAACCAGTCATAGCAATCACTGCACATCTTTTCACATTATTCTGGAAAAATGCAACTATATGAAAAAACAGCAAAAAACACACTAGCACAGGGAACACAAGCACTCTGCACAAAATGTTTTTTCTACCAATATTCAATAGTTTTGATTTCACTCTTTGGTCTATTGATTTTCTCATATGTAGTATCACCTATAAAACATCACTTTACTAGATAATATCACACTTTTAGCATCTATGCACTCTTTTTCTCTAAAAAAGTTTGCCATTTATATATTTTTTCGCTATAATTTGAACTAATGTATTGAAAACAGAAATTTCGGAGGAACATTTCATGGCTGGTTCAACATTTGGAACAATTTTTAAAATTACTACATGGGGAGAATCTCACGGCAAAGCTTTAGGCGTTGTTGTAGACGGTTGTCCTGCTGGTCTTCCTTTAGAAGAAGCTGATATTCAGAAATATTTAAATAGAAGAAAACCTGGTCAGAGTTCTATCACAACACCAAGAAAGGAAGACGATGAAGTAGAAATCCTATCTGGGGTATTTGAAGGAAAAACTACCGGTACACCTATTTCCTTAATCGTTCGTAACACTTCCCAGATTTCTCGAGATTATTCTGAGATTGCTTCCTACTATCGTCCAGCCCATGCTGATTATACCTTCGATTCCAAATATGGTTTCCGTGATTATCGTGGTGGTGGACGTTCTTCTGGTCGAGAGACCATTGGACGCGTAGCTGCAGGTGCTATTGCTTGTAAGATTTTAGAAACAATGGGAATTACTGTACAAGCGTATACTCGCTCCATTGGACCAGTTGACGCAAATTTATCTTCTTTTGATGCAGAAGCAATTCTTACAACGCCTACTGCAATGCCAGATAAAGATGCAAGTGAAAAAGCGGTTGCATACCTTGAAGAAGCAAAATCCAATTGTGACTCAGTTGGCGGGGTCATGGAATGCATGGTAAAAGGTGTTCCTGCTGGCATTGGTGACACTGTATTTGAAAAATTAGATGCCAACCTTGCTAAAGCAATTATGTCTATTGGAGCTGTTAAAGCAGTGGAAATTGGTGATGGTATAGAAGTTGCCAAGCATATGGGTAGCGAAAACAACGATGCCTTCCGCTTGGAAAATGGTGAAGTTAAGAAAGCAACGAACCACGCTGGTGGAATTCTAGGTGGCATGAGTGATGGTGATACCATTCTTGTTCGCGCTCACGTAAAACCAACCCCTTCTATCTTCCGCACGCAACAGACTATTAATCAATCTGGCGAAGAAATTGAAATTGCTATAAAAGGTCGACATGATCCAATCATTGTACCTCGTGCGGTAGTGGTTATGGAATGTATGACTGCTCTTACTATCTTGGATGCCATGATGTTAAACATGTCGGCAAAGATGGATTCTTTAGTTGATTTTTACAAAAAATAAAAGACAAGTTAGAAAACCTCGTATTACGAGAAGTTCCTTTGCAAGTAACTCTTACAAAGCTTCAACTCATAATACGAGGTTTATTTCATAATAAAACACATAATGAATTAATTAACATTATATAAAAATTAATCCTCTATTGGAACATTATACTCTCCCAACTTATGGAAGAAAATACTATTTGGATTACTTACTGGAATCGAAGGACCATTCATAATCATTGTTCCTTCTTTTAAATCCACCTTAAAAAAGGACATATCGCTTGTCTCATGATTCAATGATACTAAGAACTTGTTATTAGGGAATAAATCAGCGTCCTTTGGATATTCTCCACTAATTGGCAAGCAGAACTTTTTAGTCAATTTACCATTCTTCTTATTTACATCAAATACAACTACCGAATTATCTCCTGCATGGGAGCTTACCAAATAATTATAATCAACGGAGAAATTCAATGCACTGGCAGCATTGTTCACACCACGCTCTTGTTTGATTGTCTCAATGGTCTGAATTTTATCAAAACAAGGAAATTCACCTTTTTCAGTATATTTATATACATCTATGTAGCATTTCCATTCATGTAAGATATAGATGAATTTACCATCCTCAGAAATCTTAATACGTCTAGGTGCAGATTCCATCTCACTACGAATAACATCTACCAATTTCACTTTACCTTTTTTGGTATCAAAACGATATACATTCACATGATCCATTCCCTGGTCTCCAACCAAAAGATACTTGTTATCATGTGTCATACGTGCACAGTTGATATGTGGGCGGAAATTACGTTCTGCAATACTTCCTAATCCCTTGTGATAAATTTCATCGGTAATCTCACCAATTCCACCATCATCCTTTAGACGTAAAACAGTTAATTTACCATCATGATAACCTGCAACAAATAAATATTCATCGTTATAGTCTGTTGACAAATAACATCCACGCATACCATTAATTGGCGCAAAATTAATAATCTCCAGATTACCATCTGGCATAATGGTATATGCTTCTACACCAAAATCGGTAATTGAATACAGATATTTCTTATTATGTGAGGTGGTAAGATAAGAAGAATTGGTAATCTCGACCTTGTCCTTCTCAATAAATCTACCCTTCTCCATATCTACATCATAAATCTTAATTCCATGACTATCGCCCTGAGTATAGGTTGCCACATATGCAATATATTTTTCTTTTTCCATAAGTCCGATACCTCCAAGCATTTATATTTTTAATATAGCACAAAAAAGTCTATATTTAAACACTTTTTCCAAGAAATATTCGTTGACTTTACGAACCATTATGTTATTATTAAATTTGATTTATTCTGTACTAAGGAAGGGACTTGTGTTTAGATGAAAAAGAAATTAGTTGATTTACAGAACATATCTAAATCATATGATGGACAGTTAATTTTGGATGACTTGAATTTATACATCCGAGAGAACGAATTCTTGACCCTTTTAGGCCCTAGTGGATGTGGTAAAACCACTACTCTGCGTATTTTAGGCGGATTTGAAAAGCCAGATCAGGGACAGGTTATTTTTGATGGACAAGACATTACGAATCTCCCTCCAAATAAACGTAATCTAAATACAGTATTCCAGAAGTATGCCCTTTTTCCACATATGACTATTGCGGAAAATATTGCGTTTGGACTAAAGATTAAGAACAAAAGTAAAACATACATTGACGATAAGATTAAATACGCCCTTAAGCTTGTGAATTTGGATGGATACGAGAACCGTACTCCCGATTCTTTGAGTGGTGGTCAGCAGCAGCGTATTGCAATTGCTCGCGCCATTGTTAATGAGCCTAAACTTCTATTGTTAGATGAGCCTTTGGGTGCTCTTGATTTGAAGCTTCGTCAGGATATGCAATACGAATTGATTCGTTTAAAGAATGAATTAGGAATTACTTTTATATATGTAACTCACGATCAGGAAGAAGCCTTGACTATGTCTGATACTATCGTTGTTATGAATCAGGGTTATATTCAGCAGATTGGCACTCCTGAGATGATTTACAATGAACCTGAAAATGCATTTGTTGCGGACTTTATTGGTGACAGTAATATTATTGGTGCTACTATGGTTCGTGACCGTTTAGTTGATATTCTTGGTGCTAAGTTTGCCTGTGTTGACGAAGGTTTTGGTGAAAACAAGCCTGTTGACGTAGTAATTAGACCCGAAGATGTAGAACTAGTTACTCCAGAAGAAGGTACCATTCAAGGTACTGTTACTCATCTCATCTTTAAGGGTGTTCATTATGAAATGGAAGTTATGGCAAATGGCTTTGAATGGCTTGTTCATTCTACCAAGATGCAGGAGGTTGGTTCTAAGGTTGGTATCAAGGTAGACC
>CAZHEM010000184.1:0-4262 GCA_964531725.1 uncultured Acetatifactor sp. | reverse complement strand
TTATTATTTTATTACTGATTATTATCATAATAGGTATTCTTTATTATGCCTATGAGAGACTGATGCGAAAAATTCGTTATTGGATTAGGATGATTTTTGGAACGACGAACCTTGGAGATGGTATTCGCAAGATGGAGGCTGAAGTTGCCAATACTCCAAGAACGGTATCTTCTGCAACAAATTTATATTTGCCCATGATTACTAAGGATTTTCCAGAATTTCATTTTGATGAGATGAAGACCAGAGCAGAAAATGTATTAGTATCATACCTGCGAAGTATAGACGGAGAAAATGTTGCACTTTTAACAGAGGGTACAAATGAGTTAAAAGATAATTTGCTTATGAGAATACAAATGCTTAAGAGAGAAGGGAAGAAAGAGCATTTTCAGAATATAAAGATACATAACACGCAGATTCATCAATATCGTAAACTAAAAGGGCGTTGTAGTGTAGTGTTTCAATCAGCAATTGAGTATTATCATTTTGTAGAGCAGGATGGGAAGGTTATCAAAGGGCGAAATGATATACTAGAACAAGACAAATATAATGTGGAAGTTGTATATATTCAGGACAGAGATATGGTTGAAAATCTGGGAGATTCGGGACTTGCTCTAAATTGTCCAAACTGTGGTGCGCCACTTCCAGGATTGGGAGCTAAAAAGTGTGCTTACTGTGATACACCTGTAAGAGAATTTAATATTTTAACTTGGAATTTTAGTTATGTTAAAGAAGCAAAGTAGTGTAGTTGTAGTAAAAGGAACGAGGTACTATGTGGGGCAACGAAAAACAAATGACAAAGACTGAATTACAGAAACTTAATGAAAAACTTCAGGCTATTGTTGAGATGTCCAGTGATATGATTTTCGAGTATGACATAAACGAAGATTATATGACTTATACCAGCATGGGTGAAGGTATCTTTGGTAAGGAAGGCATTACACAAGAATATACTGCGCACTTAGAGGAAACAGGAATTATTGAGAAACCAGAGGATGCAAGAAGATTTGCGGAATTATTGCGTAGCGGTGATTTGTATATAAGTATCGAATTGCGTCGTAGGGATTATAACAATGAGTTTCAGTGGGTGTCAGTAACTGGTAAAACCATATATGACGCATCAGGCAATCCAGAAAAAGTCTATGGACGGATACATAGTATTGAAGAATTGAAGCGAGAAGAGCAAGAGATTTTAGATAAGATGCGTAAGGATTCTTTGACAGGGTTGCTTAATCATATGGTGTCAAAAAAAGAAATTGCTCAGAAAGTGAAAATGGCAGAACAAGGGAAGTTGGCGTACCTTGTTATTTGTGATGTAGATAAATTCAAAGAAATCAATGATAATAATGGTCATCTGTTTGGGGATGTTGTGTTATGCGGTTATGCAGAGGAACTTACCAGAATTTTCCCTGATGCCATTATTGGACGCATTGGTGGTGATGAATTTCTACTTTATGAAGAAGATACTACAAGGGAAAGTATGGATGAAAGATTAGCTTCTCTTAATCGGGCCATGTCAGAACGCTATGATGATGAACAACATGATATACATATTTCTAGTAGTATGGGCGGTATTCTTGTGGATGGATCTACAGATGATTTCGACTTGCTATTTCGTTGGGCTGATAGTGCATTGTATCAGGTTAAAAATAACGGGAGAGGTGCCCATTTGCTATTAGATTCCATTGATGGTGTGAATGAGGATGTTGCTTTTGAAAAGCGATATTTAACAAGTGACCGTAATAAGGATGAAATTGGACATAAGGAAGCATTGATTCGTAATGAAGAAGAGCTCATTATGTTTTGTATGGAATTATTGGAAAATATGCCAGATATCTCAATGGCATTAAAGATAGTTGGTGACAGAATAGGTCATTTCTTTGATTTGGATGATTTGGTATGTGTAGAGCATTATGATGATAACCAAAAAGAAATATTATTCCAATGGAGTCGTGCGGAAAGACAGGAATATGCGGGCAGAATGTATGAAGAGGGTGTCTATGATTGGGATAGATTTGTAGCTAATGCAGATGAATTTGGAGCATTGTCTTATGATAAAAAACGTGCGGAAATGGTTGAGACAGAGCAGGCCGTTTCAGTTCTTATTGTGTTATCTGTGGAATTGAAAGACTATAAAGCAAGTATCGTTTTTTCTGATAGAAGTAAAGATAGAAATTGGGAAAGCGAGAAGGATTGTCTTGTACGAATTTCCAATTATATCTTTAGTCGCTTGCGTAATCTTAGACAGGAAGAGAAAGAGCGACAGGCATTAGATAAAAAATTAAATTATGATGAATTAACAGGTTTACCGGTATATTCCAAGTTTATTCAAATTGCAGAAGAATATATAGAAGAATATGGTTGTGAAAATCTATATTGCGTAAATTCTGACATATCTAATTTCCAATATTTGAATGACGTATATGGATACACTGCAGGAGATGCTGTGTTAAAGGAATTTGCTCATAAGTTAAAAAAAGAGTATCCATATATCGTGGAATTTTCAAGAATTACCTCAGATCATTTTGTGGGGTTAATTAAAGCTGAAAGCATGGAAAAGGCCAAGAACAGTTATCAACAATTCACAGAAGCGTATATGGATAAGTGTAACGAATTCTATGATCAATGTAATCTGGCCATTGCAACAGGAATTGCGGTAATTGATAGTTCAGATACCAATATTGTAACTATTATAGATGATGCCAATGAGGCACGTAAAATCTGCAAAGAGCAGAGAGTGGTTACTGAAGTAGTGGTATACTCAGATGATATTAAGTATCAGATTGAGAGTGCTAAAACAATAGTATCTAGAATGGTGTCGGCATATAACAATAATGAATTTAAGGCATATCTTCAACCGAGAATAGACTTGCAGACAGGGGAGATTGTTGGAGCAGAAGCACTTGTTCGATGGATTCGCCCAGATGGAACAGTTGTATCACCAAGTAAGTTTATGCCTGTATTAGAACGGAATGGCTTTATAACCAAGGTTGATTTTGTGGTATTAGAGCAAGTAATGGAATATTTACAGTATTCTATGGGTAACCACGAAAAATATGTACCTATTTCGGTAAACTTTTCTAGAAGACATATGGAATTTCCAGCATTTGTTCCAAGTATATTTAAACGCTTGGATTCCTTTGAGGTGCCAGGAGAGTTGCTCGAAGTAGAGATTACGGAATCTGTCTTTGTATCGGATTTAGGTGTGATTAATGGTGTAATGAAGCATTTGAAGGAACGTAATGTCAATGTGTCTATGGATGATTTCGGAAGTGGATATTCTTCCTTGAATATGTTGACCAAGGTCAATGTTGATATTATAAAATTGGACCGTGAATTCATATTGGAAATTACCGAACAAGAAAATAGCTTTACAGTAGTAAAATATTTAGTTAAAATGTTAAAGCGATTGGGCTTTAAGGTATTGGCAGAAGGTGTAGAGACAAAGGAGCAAGCAGAAATGCTTAAGAAAATAGGATGTGACTATGCGCAGGGGTATTATTATGCTAAGCCTATGCCAATTCAACAGTTCCGTCAGTATTTGAAGGAACATGAGAATACAAAATAGCAGAATTAGAGGAGTATTATGAGTATTTACGATACATTAAATGAACAACAGAAACAGGGCGTCTTTACTACAGACGGCCCTGTGCTTTTGCTTGCAGGCGCAGGTTCTGGTAAGACCAGAGTCTTGACTCACAGAATTGCATATTTGATTGATGAAATGGGTGTAAATCCATGGAATATTATGGCGATTACCTTTACGAATAAAGCAGCAGGTGAGATGCGAGAACGAGTGGATAATATTGTGGGATTTGGTTCAGACCAGATATGGGTTACCACATTCCATTCTACCTGTGTGAGAATTTTGAGACGTTACATTGATAAGATTGGTTACGATACTAATTTTACTATTTATGATACAGACGATCAGAAGGTGTTGATGAAGAATGTATGTAAACGTCTAGATATTGATACCAAGACGCACAAAGAGAGAAGCCTAATGAGGGCCATTTCTTCGGCAAAAGATGAGCTGATTGATGTAAGAGAATATGAACTAAATACCATGGGAGATTATAATAAGAAAATTATTGCAAAAGTCTACCGTGAGTATCAGGAGAGCCTGAAAAAAAACAATGCATTGGACTTTGACGATATTATTGTAAAGACAGTGGAATTGTTTAAAAGCTGTCCAGAAGTGTTGGCATCTTATCAAGAGAGATTCCGCTATATTATGGTAGATGAGTATCAGGATACCAATACAG
>CAZHEM010000183.1:0-4331 GCA_964531725.1 uncultured Acetatifactor sp. | reverse complement strand
CAAGTTACCCTCAGCATTGAGGGTAACTTGTTGCGTATTGAAAGAGGAAGATAAAATGATTTGTCCAAAATGTAAGAACGAATATAGAGAAGGCTTTACGGTATGTGCAGATTGTGGTGTTGCATTGATTGAACAAGAAGAAGCACTTGATAGACAAAGGGTAATTTATGGAACAGAGGAGCAGATGACCAACTTAAAAGGCTTTATGGAGCATAATGGGATTAAAGGCTGTGAAGTGCAATTTGGTAAAGAAATTGGTTTCTATGAGCTTTGGGTTCCTACTAAGTCTGTTCAGAAGGCGGGAAAATATGTACAGGCATTTATGATGCATGAGCAGGAAAGAGTAGAGGAATTAAAACAGCAGATGCGTCAACAAATGCAGCCACAAAATAGAATAAAATTAGCTGCTGATGATAAATGGTCTGAGCCTGTTCGTGATATTGAAATTGGCAAGCGATCTGAGGATGAACAAAAGAGTGAAGATACATCAGAGGCAAATGTTGGGAACACAACTAAGAAGTTGTACTTAAATGGCGAAGATAAAGTAAAGGATTATCGTTCTACTGGCTATTGTTTTACTGGCTTGGGATTACTTGGCATGGTGGCGGTAGGAATTGCGGTTGCGCTAGAGTATTTGTCTCTTAATATTACAAGTGGTGCAATGTTTGTATTATTTTTGCTCTTTTTCTTAATCGGTATTAAGAGCTTTATGTCTGTTAAGTCCATGGCGAAAGAAGTGGAACAGAGTGACAATGTAATTGATGCTATAAATGCATGGTGTAAGGATAATCTGACTTCGGAAAAAATTGATGCTATGATTAATATGGAAATGGATAGTCCAGAAATGATTTATTTTGAACGCTTTAATTGTATTAAGAAGTTAATCAATGATAAATTCATGAATTTGGATCAGGCGTTTCTTGACAGATTTATAGATGAGACAATATATGAGATGGTATTTGGTGAGGAATAATTCATGAGAATAACGATTCTATGCGTGGGTAAAATTAAAGAGAAATTTTATCGTGATGCCATAGCTGAATACGAAAAAAGATTGTCTAAGTACTGTAAATTTGAAATTGTTGAAGTGTCGGATGAGAAAACACCAGATCGAGCAAGCGCATTGGAAGAAGAACAAATTAAGGAAAAGGAAGCTGTTCGTATTTTATCCAAGATAAAAGATGATGCATATGTGTGTACTTTGGAAATCGCTGGGAAACGCTTCAGTTCAGAAGGATTCGCTAATTTGATAGAACAATCTGCTATTAATGGAAAAAGTAGTATTATATTTGTGATTGGTGGTTCTTTAGGATTACATTCTTCTGTACTGGCTCGCTCTAATCAGTCCCTTAGTTTCTCTGATATGACTTTTCCACATCAATTAATGCGTGTAATTTTAAGTGAGCAGATATATCGTGCATTTCGTATCATTCATAAGGAACCATATCATAAGTAAGTGAGATAATTTGGAAGTTCTGTAACGGATTATATATGCTATGCTTTAATGGCTGGAAGGAGGTAGACTGTGACAAAAAAAAAATTAGCGTTAGAGGTAATTGAACGATTTAAAGAACAATATCCAGATGCAGATTGTTCTTTGGAATATGATCAGGCGTGGAAATTGCTTGTTAGTGTGAGACTGGCGGCACAGTGTACCGATGCCAGAGTAAATATTGTTGTGGAAAAATTATACGAACGTTTTCCTGATGTGAACGCATTGGCAGAGGCGGATGTAGCTGAAATAGAAAAAATTGTTCGTCCTTGTGGTTTGGGAAACAGCAAAGCGAGGGACATTAGCGCTTGTATGAAGATTTTGCGTGATAAATATAATGGTAAGGTTCCAGAGGATTTTGATACACTTTTAAGCCTTCCTGGTGTGGGAAGAAAAAGTGCGAATTTGATTATGGGTGATGTATTTGGTAAACCCGCCATTGTAACAGATACCCATTGCATTCGAATCTGTAATCGTATTGGATTGGTTCGAGATATCAAAGAGCCTTATAAAGTGGAGAAGGAGTTGTGGAAGATTATTCCTCAGGAGGAAGGAAATGATTTCTGCCATCGCATCGTAATTCATGGTCGTGAGGTCTGCACGGCAAGAACAAAGCCATATTGTGATAAATGTTGCATTCAGGATATTTGTGGTAAACACGGTATTTAGTTATTTTTTAGTCATGTATTGTGTTTCCTTAGAATATACTGAACATATGAAAAGACTAAAAAATAACTCTAATAATATTACGAAGGATACTTTGGTGGATTCCTTACATTTACCAAAAGATATTTGTACAGGCTCTCTTAGAATTACATTAACGGGAGATAAAGAGGCTTGGATAGAGAATTATAAAGGAATATTAGAATATACAGAGGAATGTATCATCCTGCAGGCAAAAGGGTGTCGCGTGTGTTTTGATGGCACTAGATTGTTGATTGATTATTATACCAATGAAGATATGCGTATTAGTGGATGTATTCAAGGTGTAAGATATCTGTAAGACAGGAGGACTACTGAATGATTGCGTTAATGAAGTATCTTAGGGGCTATGTGCGCATTAAGGTATGGGGTACATCTCCTGAGCGTTTTATGAACTTGTGTAGCAACAAGGATATTCTTTTATGGGATATAACCAAAGATCACGAAGCTTATTATATGTGTGTTCATTTAAAAAGTTTTTATAGGCTTCGTGGCATTGTACGAAAAACAGGAACAAAGGTAGCCATATTACATAGGTATGGACTACCTTTTTTGTTGCCAGAGCTATTGCAACGCAAAATTTTTTTAATTGGATTAATACTAAGCATTGTATTTTGGGTAGTTTCGTCTTTTTTTGTATGGGATATTGAAGTACAAGGCAATTTGGCTATTACAGATGATCTATTTTATTCTTTTCTGAAAGAACAACAGGTTGTAGTTGGAATGCAGAAAAACAATCTGGATATTGAGACTTTGGAAAAAGAAATTCGTAAGCATTTTACACAAATAACATGGACATCTGCCAAATTGAATGGTACGAAATTGGTTATTAGTATCAAAGAAAATGATGCTCCAATCTTAAAGGAAATTGCAGAAGAAACGGTGGGAAAAGACCTTATTGCAGAATATAACGGGACAATTGTGTCTATGATAGTTAGAAAAGGGGTTCCCAAAGTCTCTATTGGAGACTCTGTCGAGAAAGATGCAATTTTAGTAGAAGGGAAAGTGCCTATTCTAAATGAAGATGGAACAGTACGAGAGTATCAATATGTGCAATCTGATGCAGATATTGTAATGGAATATCAAAAGGTAATTCAGTTAAAACAAGAAGTAGATTACTTAAAAAAACAATATACTGGAAGAACCAAAAAGAAATATTTTTTGAGGGTTGGCGAAAAAGAATGGAAGATACCAGAGGAACAACCGTTTCTAACGTATGATACGGTAATAAAACTAAGTCGTCCCTTGATTTTTCAAAAGCTATCAGTACCGATTTATTTAGGTACATATACCCATAGAGAATATCAGAAAATAGAAGATAAATATAGTGATGAAGAAATGCAATTACTTTTAGAGGAAAAACAAAATGCAATTCTTACAACTTTACATGAAAAAGGGGTACAAATTATTCAAAAAAATGTTAAAATAGAAACTAATAGTGACATATGGACATTAACTGGCGACTACTTAATGCAGGGACCAACGCAAAGGTGCGCAGATACCGTGGTTGAGGTGCTTCCAGAAGTTACAAATTCTGATACTGGGGTAGAAGATGAATGAGTGAAATATCAATGAAAGTAGATATGCCAGTCGAGCATATGCAGAAGATTTTTGGTATGCATGATGCATATATTAAGAAGTTAGAAACAGACTTTGATGTTATGGTCATTAACCGTAATGGAGATGTAGTAATTGTTGGAGAAGAAGCCAATGTAAAAAAGGCTGCTAGTGTATTAAATCAACTAACAATTCTCTCTACGAGAGGTAATGAGATAGAGGAGCAAAGCGTAGATTACGCGATTACAATGGGAATGGAAGAACAGGAAGAACTTTTAACAGAAATAGATACCGACTGCATTTGTCATACCATTAATGGTAAGCCTATTAAACCTAAGACATTGGGACAAAAGCAGTATGTAGATGCCATTCGTAATAACATGATTGTGTTTGGATTGGGCCCAGCGGGAACAGGTAAGACATATTTGGCAATGGCAATGGCGATTACCGCTTTTAAAAATGATGAAGTAAGTCGTATTATTTTGACAAGACCGGCCATTGAGGCAGGGGAGAAGCTTGGCTTCTTGCCAGGTGACTTGCAGAGTAAAGTAGATCCTTATTTGCGACCTTTATATGATGC
>CAZHEM010000182.1:0-4345 GCA_964531725.1 uncultured Acetatifactor sp. | reverse complement strand
TATCAGCAGTGTGTGTACATACTTTATTCAAGAAGTAACGGTCATGGGATACTACGATTACAGTGTTCTCGAAGTCAATTAAGAACTCTTCAAGCCATGCGATAGCATCCAAATCCAAGTGGTTGGTAGGCTCGTCCAAAAGCAAGATGTCTGGATTACCAAACAAAGCTTTTGCAAGTAATACTTTAACCTTGATATTACTTTCCAAATCTTTCATAAGAGAGTAGTGGAACTCGGTATCAATACCAAGACCATTTAGAAGCATAGCTGCGTTAGATTCTGCTTCCCATCCGTCCATCTCTGCGAATTCAGCTTCCAATTCACTTGCACGAATACCATCCTCGTCTGTGAAATCTTCCTTAGCGTAGATAGCTTCTTTTTCCTTCATAATCTGATAGAGTCTCTCGTTACCCATGATAACGGTATCCATTACTACGCAATCATCATATTTAAAGTGGTCCTGCTCTAATACTGACAGACGCTGACCGGGAGTAATAGAGATATCACCCTTGGTGGTCTCCAATTTACCAGATAAAATCTTTAAAAAGGTAGATTTACCAGCACCGTTAGCACCGATTAATCCATAGCAATTACCTTCTGTGAATTTAATATTTACGTCTTCAAATAACGCTTTCTTACCGATTCGTAAGGTTACATTGTTTGCACTAATCATTGTTCAAAACCTTTCTATATAATAGCAATTTTTACTAGTTAGGGCAAAAATGCCCATCACTCCTTATTTTACAGTAAATGTAAGAAAATGCAATACCAAAAAATGTTTCAAAACATTTTTAAAAGATTGCAATTATTTTGAAAAGTTTACAAACATTTTACTAGGTTTGATTGAAACAGCAAAAAGTGTTTGATAAAATGAAGTAAATGTAACAACAAAAGAAGTGTAGAAAGGATAATGTATGAATCAGAAATTGAATTATAAGAGAACCTTTTTTATTGGATTGGCATTTCTTAGTATTAGTGCTTTTTGGCAGATGTATGACAGTATTGTGCCACTTATATTGAAAAATACGTTTGGAATGCGGGATACGGTGACCAATACGGTTATGGCATTGGATAATGTATTGGCATTATTTTTACTCCCGATATTCGGAACATTGTCGGACAAGGTAGATACTAAACTTGGTAAAAGAACACCTTTTATTGTAGTGGGTACGTTATTGGCAGTGTTTTTCATTTCCCTATTACCGATTGCAGATAAGGAATATAATCTGGCTTTGTTTGTAGGTGCATTGTTCTTTGCTCTGTTATCTATGGGATTGTATCGTTCCCCTGCAGTTGCGTTGATGCCGGATTTGACTCCTAACCATTTACGTAGTCGGGCTAATGCGGTGATTAACTTAATGGGAGCCGTAGGTGGTGTGTATTCCTTAATTATGATTAAGTTGCTAGTGGGAAAAGGGGATACTCCTGACTATCAGCCACTTTTTATCAGTGTTTGTGCGCTGATGGTGGTGGCAGTTGGTATCTTGGTAATTACCATTCGTGAGAATAAGCTAAAAAAACAGATAGCAATGGAAGTGATGGAAGGAGTAGAAGGCTCACAGAGTGTAGCAAAGCAGCAAGAAACATCTAGTGAATGCGCTACAGTAGAAATTACCAGGGAAAATAAGACTGTCCTTTCAAAGGAAGTGAAACGCAGTATGCTCTTCATGTTAGCATCTATCTTCTTATGGTTTGCAGCATACAATGCGGTAACAACTGCCTTTTCACGCTATACCAAAGTGGTGTGGAAAATGGAAGGTGGTAGCTTTGCCAATTGTTTGATGGTAGCTACGGTTGCGGCAATTATCAGTTATATACCAATTGGTCAGCTTGCTTCCAGAATTGGACGTAAGAAGACTATTATGAGTGGTATTTTGTTGATGGCTGCCTGTTATGGTGCAGCAATTTTTGCGGACGAATATCATCCGCTAATTAATGTAGCATTTGCATTAATCGGTGCAGCATGGGCTGCAATTGGTGTGAATTCTTATCCTATGATTGTAGAGATGAGTAAGGGTGCAGATATCGGTAAATTTACAGGTACTTACTATACCTGCTCTATGTCAGCTCAGATTCTGACACCTATTTTGTCGGGAATCTTGCTGGAAAACGTGTCTTATAGAACTCTTTTCCCATATGCACTTGTATTTTCCTTGTTGGCATTCCTGACTATGACTCAAGTACATCATGGGGATACTAGACCAGACAAGAAAAAGACAGTATTAGAGAATTTTGACGTGGAGGATTAAAGTAATATGAACACTTTTGTGATAAGCTTGGGAATAATAGTAGTAGTAATCCTTGCTTTGTATTTGGTTGCTATTATGCCTAGAGTTTGGAATAGACCAGAGACTGCTGCTTTTACAGAGTGGTTATATGCTCACAGAGGACTACATGATAATGGGGGAGAAGCTCCTGAGAATTCTATGCTAGCTTTCTGCAAAGCTGTGGAGGCAGGATATGGAATTGAACTGGATGTACAACTTACAAAGGACAAGGTTCCTGTGGTGTTTCATGATTTTACTTTAAAAAGAGTGTGCGGAGTAGAAGGAAAGGTAAAAGATTTTACCTATGAAGAATTGCAGCAATTTCACTTGTGTAAGTCAAATGAGACAATTCCTCGTTTTGAAGATGTGTTAAAAATAGTGGATGGTAAAGTTCCTTTGATAGTAGAGCACAAAATAGAAGGAACAGATATTGCAGTATGTCCGATAGTAGATGCCTTGTTGCGTGACTATAAGGGATTGTATTGTATGGAATCCTTTAATCCGTTGGGGGTGTACTGGTATCGCAAGAATCATAAAGAGGTAGTGCGTGGACAGTTATCTCAGGATTTTTCCAAAGGTGAAGAACAATATAGAGGACCACTTTATTTCGCATTGAAACATTTATTGTTCAATTTTTTGGCGAAGCCAGATTTTATTGCCTTTCATCATAAGCACCATAAATGTGTATCTAGAAAAATCTGTTGTTCGGTGTATGGGAACATGTCAGCATGTTGGACCATTAAGTCTCAAGAGGAATTTGATGAGGCACTAAACCACTTCAAAATTATCATTTTTGATAGTTTTATACCTGTTACCGAAAATTGGCAAAAAACCCAGAAAAAGTAAAAATGTAGAATGTAAACGCTTACATAGTACTAAAGTACTAGACAACTTGCTCAAATGGGCAAGTTGCTTTTTGTTTAAAATAAATGAAAATTAGGAGGTTGTCAAAAATTTATCAAATTTGGCTTGATATTCTATTGGTAGATTGTTACAATGTGCAAGTACTTAAGGTTTGGCTGGGGGGTCAAACTTTTGGATATGGGTATAGAGCGAAAATAAATTGAAAAGGGAGACTAAGACGTATGAAAAAATGGGTCTACAAATTCAAAGAAGGAAGCGCAGATATGAGAAATCTCTTAGGTGGTAAAGGTGCCAACCTTGCAGAGATGACTAATTTAGGACTTCCTATTCCTCAGGGATTTACAGTTACTACTGAGGCATGTACAGATTATTATGCACAGGGCAAGCAGATTTCAGATGAGATTAAAGAGCAGATTTTTGCTAACATTGCTGATTTAGAAGCACTTATGGGTAAGAAATTCGGTGATACCGAAGATCCATTGCTCGTATCAGTTCGTTCAGGTGCAAGAGCATCTATGCCTGGTATGATGGATACAATTCTTAACTTAGGTTTAAATGACGTTGCAGTAGAAGGTTTTGCTAAGAAGACTGGCAACCCAAGATTTGCTTACGATTCTTACCGTCGTTTTATTCAGATGTATTCTGACGTTGTTATGGAAGTACCAAAGTCCTTTTTTGAGAAGATTATTGATGAGATGAAAGAAGAGAAAGGTGTTCATTTCGATACTGAATTGACCGCTGAAGATCTTAAAGTATTAGCAGAGAAGTTCAAAGCTGTATATAAAGAGGCTATGAACGGTGAGGAGTTCCCTCAGGATCCTAAGGAGCAGTTAATGGGAGCAGTTAAAGCTGTATTCCGTTCTTGGGATAACCCACGTGCTATCGTATACAGACGTATGAACGATATTCCTGGCGATTGGGGTACCGCTGTTAACGTTCAATGTATGGTATTCGGTAATAAGGGTGAGACATCAGGTACTGGTGTTGCATTTACCAGAAACCCATCTACCGGTGAGAAGGGTATCTACGGTGAGTACTTAATCAACGCACAGGGTGAAGACGTAGTTGCTGGTGTTCGTACACCACAGCCTATCTCTAAATTGGAAGAGGATATGCCAGAGTGCTACAAAGAGTTCATGGCTATTGCTAACAAATTGGAAGATCACTATCGCGATATGCAGGATATGGAGTTCACTATTGAAGAAGGTAAATTA
>CAZHEM010000181.1:0-4352 GCA_964531725.1 uncultured Acetatifactor sp. | reverse complement strand
CATGAGAATGATGATTAAGGACATTTTGACCAAGAATGGTTATAATGTAGCAGGTGAAGCTGAAAACGGAGCAAAAGCTGTTGAGAAGTATAAAGAATTATCTCCAGATTTAGTTCTTATGGATATTACCATGCCAGAGATGGATGGAATTCAGGCTTTAAAAGAAATCAAAGCAGCAGATTCTAATGCATGTGTAATCATGTGTTCAGCAATGGGTCAGCAGGCAATGGTTATTGAGTCTATTCAGGCAGGTGCAAAAGACTTTATTGTTAAACCTTTCCAGGCAGACCGAGTATTAGAAGCTGTAAAGAAGGTTGTTGGTTAATGGCCATATTGCTTACAGGTAGAAGTGATAGTTATGCACAATTTATTGCAGTACTGGTGGTGTTTGTGTTAGTGTTGGCTGCCACAGCGTTTACTACGAAGTGGATTGCTAATTATCAAAAACAACAGGCTATTAATTGCAATATTGAAGTGTTAGAGACTACTCGTATTGCAAATAATAAATATGTGCAGATTATACGAGTAGGAACCACCTATATGGCGATTGCAGTCTGTAAGGATACTGTAACCATGTTGGGTGAGATACCAGCTGAACAGTTGCAGATGAATTCTCCTGAGTATGAAGGATTGAATTTTAAAGAAATGTTCAATAAGGTAATGAAAAATAAATGATTCCAGGAAAAAGCGGAACAAAGGAAGATGTACATGAAGAAATTTAAGCTAACTGGAAAATCAATTATAAGGATAATATGCCTGCTGGTTACGGTGGGCATATTGTGTATTACAAAGGATGTAACCGTTTATGCAGCACAGCAACAATTACAGACAGGTGATACGATAGAATCCACTGTAATTGAACCACCAGGAACGGCAGAGACGCCTGAAGAATTAAATAAGTTGAATACAGCTAATACTGTAACGATTACATATGACGAGGGGAATGGACAAGTAAATGGTTCTCTTCGTATATTGTTAACATTAACATTGATTTCGCTGGCACCGACGCTCATTATTATGATGACGTCCTTTACGCGAATTATCATTGTTTTGCATTTTACCCGTTCTGCATTGAATACACAGACGGCACCAACCAACCAAATTCTGATTGGATTGGCATTAATTCTTACCTTTTTTATTATGGAACCTACGATTACACAGGTTTATGAGCAGGCTGTTGTTCCCTTTGAAGAGGGACTAATAGACCAAGAGGAAGCATTGGAATTGGGTATGGAGCCTTTACGTGAGTTTATGTATCCACAGACTCAGGTAAAGGATGTGGAATTATTTATGGATATTGCAGGGTTGGAGTGGGATCAGACTTTGGAGACTATTCCTAATTCTGTATTAGTACCAAGTTTTATGTTAAGTGAGCTTAGAACGGCGTTTTGGATTGGATTTATGATTTACATTCCATTCATTGTAATTGATATGGTTGTGGCATCTGCTTTGATGAGTATGGGTATGATGATGTTGCCACCAACCACTATATCTATGCCATTTAAGATTTTATTATTTGTATTGGCAGATGGTTGGGCACTTGTAATTGGTAATCTTGTTAAGACGTTCTATTAGCGTAGCTATATGCAATTTATAATTTGATTAGTGGATAAAAGGAATAGGTAGAGAGGAACAGATAAATGACCGTTGATGCAGTAATGGACATCGCGAAAGATGCGTTATATTTAATCATAGAGGTATCACTTCCAGTGCTTTTGGTGTCATTGGTTGTGGGATTGGTTATTAGTATTTTTCAGACGGTAACATCTATTCAGGAGCAGACTCTTACCTTTGTGCCTAAGATTGTAAGTGTGTTTCTAGCACTTATGCTTTTTGGTGGCTGGATGATGACTAGCTTGGTAGAATATGCCACGGAGTTATGGTCTAGTTTTAGCTTATATATTCGCAGGTAGTTAGGAGCGAAATATATGATTAATTATTCTTTTTCCATATATGATTTGGAATATTTTTTACTGATTTTCACGAGAGTGTCTTGTTTCGTGTTTATTGCTCCCTTTTTTAGTATGCAGAATACACCTGCAAGAGTTAGAGTGGGAATCAGCTTTTTTACGTCCATGCTTTTGTATCAGATACTAACCCCTGCGGAAGCAGTAGTATATGATACGGTAATGGAATATGCAATTATTGTCATGAAAGAAGCTGTAACAGGCTTGTTGCTAGGTTTTGGAACCAACATTTGTATGGCAATTGTTAATTTTGCAGGTGCTATAGTGGATATGGAGACAGGACTGTCTATGGCAACTTTGATGGATCCAACTACAAAGCAAATGACTAGTATTTCAGGTGTTTTGTATCAGTATATTTTCTCTATGTTCCTAATTGCAACAGGAATGTATCGGTATCTATTAGGAGCATTGGCAGATACTTTTACGTTGATTCCAGTGAACGGTGCAATTTTTCATACAGATGAATTATTGCAAACGATGATTACTTTCTTAAGTGATTATATTATTATCGGTTTTCGTATCGTTTTGCCGGTATTTTGTGTTATATTATTATTAAACGCTATTCTTGGTGTACTAGCAAAGGTATCGCCTCAGATGAATATGTTTGCGGTAGGTATCCAGCTGAAAATATTAGTAGGTTTGTCGGTATTATTTTTGACGGCAGGAATGCTGTCAGGTGCGGCAGATTTTGTATTCCAAGAGATGAAGAACATGATGGAATCCATGGTTGGAGCGATGATGTAGGCGTAATCCAGAGAGTGGAGGGCACTTAGGTGATATTGGAATATAACCTTCAATTTTTTGCAAAAGAAGGTATGGGCGGTGAGAAAACAGAGCCCGCAACAGAGAAAAAGTTATCAGATGCCCGTAAAGAAGGTCAGGTTGCCAAGAGTAGGGAGATTGCTAACGGATTCGGATTATTAGCGTTATTCGTAGTACTGCGTGTTTGGGTTGGCAATATGGGGACACAGTTTTTGGCAGTGTTCTCTGATGTATATAGCAAAATACCTGAGATGGCAAATTTTTGGAATGGTTACATGCCAGAGAATGATTCCAAAGTGCTATTTAGTTACATGGTGCTAGAGTGTTTGAAAATAATGGCACCATTGTTGCTTGTTGGATTTGTAGTGGCATTCATCAGTGATGTAATACAGGTGGGATGGAAACCGACTGGCAAGCCTTTGCAACCGAAGCTTAACAGAATGAGTCCCATATCTGGTGTTAAGAAGATTTTTTCTATAAATGCGATTGCGGAATTGATTAAGTCTTTGGCTAAAATTGGATTTATCTCATATATAGCGTATAGCTATTTGAAAGACAAAGGGGATTTGCTATTTGCTTTATATGATATGCCTTTAATGCAGGCAATACAGTTAGTTGCAGAGATTGTGACTGAATTAGGAATGCGAATTGCTCTTATCTATATGGTCATAGCATTAGCTGATTATGTATATCAAAAGGTTAAATTCAGCATGGATATGCGAATGACCAAGCAGGAGATTAAAGAAGAGTATAAGCAACAAGAAGGTGATCCTCAGATTAAAGGCAAGATTAAGCAGAGGATGCGAGAGGCGTCTCAGAGACGTATGATGCAGAATCTTCCACAGGCGGATGTGGTTATTACTAACCCGACCCATTATGCAGTGGCAATTAAGTATGAACCAGAGGTTGCAGATGCACCTATTGTAATTGCCAAAGGTGAAGATTTCTTAGCTGCTCGAATTAAAGAAGTAGCAAAAGAACATAAAATTGAAATTGTTGAAAATAAACCTTTAGCTCGAATGCTATACGCCAATGTAGAGGTAGGACAGGCTGTTCCGCCGGAGTTGTACCAAGCGGTAGCAGAGGTTCTTGCATTTGTATACCATTTGCAAGGAAAGGTATAAATACATAAAGATTTGACAGGAAGGAAGTGAGAAAATGAAACTAAGAAAAGCGGACGCAGGAGTGGCTATGTACATTTTGGCGGCTGTCATCATGTTCATCGTCCCTATTCCTTCTTTTTTATTAGACATATTTCTCGCCATTAATATTGGTTTGGCATTAACAATTCTTTTTGGGGCAATGTTTAGTAAGGATGTATTAGACATGTCCTTTTTCCCAACAATGCTGTTGTTTACCACTATTTTTAGAATTTCATTGAATGTGTCATCTACAAGATTAATTCTAAGTAAGGGTGATGCGGGTAACGTAGTAGCTACCTTCGGTGAGTTTGTTGGTGGTGGCGACTTAATTATTGGTGCAATTATTTTCTTAATCTTAATTTTGATTCAGTTTATGGTAATCAATAAAGGTTCTGAACGTGTATCAGAAGTAACTGCACGTTTTACCTTGGATGCGATGCCTGGTAAACAGATGGCGATTGATGCTGACCTTAATACAGGT
>CAZHEM010000180.1:0-4414 GCA_964531725.1 uncultured Acetatifactor sp. | reverse complement strand
AGAAAAAGTAATCTCATGCATATCGTCTCTTCGTTTCTCGTCCTCAGGTCTTGTCAAAGCAGTATCCATCATAACACCGCTTACCTTTCGTTCCATACGAAGAATCTTCTCATTCTCGCGCTCTTCCTCACGAAGTCTACGTTCTTCTTCTCGCAATCTACGCTCTTCATCTCTTCTACTACGAACTTCTTCTTGCTCCATTCGACGCATTTGCGCATACTCACGTCTACGCTCACTACCTTCTCTGCGCATCTCGCCAATACGTTCTCCACTATTACGAACACCGCTAATTAAAGACTTTTCCGTCAAGAGAATCAAACTAATACTAGCACACAAAAACACTACTAAAATAGTTCCAAGAGTCTCCAGATAGTGATGCAATAAATAGGTCAAGCTACCTGCAATGACACCACCACCCATTCTGCCATCTTTACAATTATTATATAATTGCACAATGTCATAAGTCTCTAATGAAGTCGCATTCTTCCCTATCAAGTCAAATACAACTCCAAGCATCACAAATAGCACCGCTCCTGATATTAGTTTACGCATTGCATTTGGATTACCTTCGTTGGCAAACCAAAATGCAATCGCCAAAAATAACAGAATCGGTGCAACATATGCAGTTAAACCAAATAGGCCAAATAAAATTCCACTAATATAGTTACCTACTGGACCAATTATACCAAAGTTACAACAAAATAGAATTGCCATAGCCACAAATAGAACAATTAACCCAATCTCATGGAATAATGCTCCATCCTGTGCAATCTGCTGTGCGCTTTTACTATTTCTTGTTCCCTTACTATTGGCAGGTTTTCTGCCTCTTTTATTGGAAGATGATGTTTTCTTGCCTGATGTAGCTGCCATCGCATCATACCACCTTTACTTTACCAAAAATTTAACACTCTAATGAGTATATCATTTTTGAGACAAATTGTCATTATGATTTTTGTTGAAAATCACGCTTCCAAATTACAATCTATTAGTTCATGTAATTTAGTAATTGCATCCTTGATTCCGCCAACTTCATCAATGATTCCATTTTCTACCGCATCAGTTCCGATCAATATGCTTCCTACATCTTTCGTTAATATTTCTGTCTCCATCATTAATTCTTCAAATCGCTCTTGACTTACCTTACAATGACCACAAACAAATTCTGTAATACGATCCTGAATCAGCTTTAGATACTGGAATGTCTGTGGCACTCCAATTACCATACCATTCATTCGCACAGGATGCACCACCATTGTCCCACTGGGAACAATAAACGAATAATCGGTACTTACCGCAATTGGAACACCAATGGAATGTCCGCCACCTAATACAAGTGATACCGTTGGCTTACTCATGGATGCAATCATTTCTGCAATCGCCAAACCTGCTTCCACATCTCCACCCATAGTGTTTAAAATCACTAAAATTCCATCTATGGATTTATCATCCTCAAGAAGTGCTAATTCTGGTAACACATGCTCATATTTTGTTGTTTTGGAATTATTGGATAGATTTTCGTGTCCTTCAATCTCACCTATAATAGAAATCAAATGAAGCTTATGTTGTTTGTCATTATTCTCTAGAGTTACCTGCCCTGTTTTCTCTATCCTTTGATCTGTATGTTCTTCTTGGGTTATCTTACTCTCTTTTTTCTCTCTATTTTCTTTATCTTCTTTATTCCCTCTATCCTCTATTTTTTCTTTATTTTCCATGCACACATTCTCCTTTTCGCAAAATAAAAGAAAGACTCCTAAAAGTCTTTCTTATTATCTCTTATAATATGTAATTTATTCTTGCGAAAGGGATACCCTATTATAAAATGTCAAAATCATCATCATCTTCAATCTTGAAGTCAAAATCATCTTCCTCAGTTGAATGTAAGGCATAATCTAATACTTTTTTCTCATGTTTCTTTGGTAAAGGTAATGGATTAGGAATATACTCAATTTCAACAACCTCTGGTTCAGACTCTTCATACTCCGATTCATCCATTTCCACTTCGATGCCCTGAAGTTCAACAGACCCTAAATCCACTTCATCCAGTTCCATTATTTCAAGTGTATTATCTGTTCCGTCTTCTTGCATTTCTACTGCCACTTCAGCGTTCTTACCTGCAAATAATTCCGCAACACCTATTGATGCAAGAATTGTAACAAATACATATAAGAATACCTTTCCATTAACCTCTGTGGTAGTAAATTGAAAACACTGTGCTAACAATACTAATATGATTTC
This sequence comes from uncultured Acetatifactor sp., assembly GCA_964531725.1. Classification (GTDB taxonomy): domain Bacteria; phylum Bacillota; class Clostridia; order Lachnospirales; family Lachnospiraceae; genus Acetatifactor. The sequence continues at coordinate 2,179 of CAZHEM010000180.1, read as the reverse complement.
ACATACCCATACACTAAATTTTTCAAACTTAGGACGACACCAATAAGTAAATACACCAACAAAAAATAATGCTAAAACAATAACCGTCTCTGTCACCAACGAAAAGCTCATATTGGAGAATACATCATAAAGTTGAAAATATCCTGGTGTATATACTCTAAACCAAGCAAGGAACACGCTTAGAATATCTCTACCACACAATAATGCATCTGAAATAATAATACTACAAAATAGTACTATAAATCCAAGTATGCACATTCCTAATGCTCCAAAGCATTTCTTAAGTCCTTCGTTCTCCAACTTTCTAGATGCAAAAATCGCTCCAATTGCTGGCAAAAGTAAAGTCAAACCAACAATATCCATATAACAAATACTCGATATAAGAGCTCCAATTAACAACCAGATAGGCATACAAAGCTTGGTAGCATTTGCAGCAAACGATATTGCCCAAAGCACTACTGCAAATCCCAAAAGCAACATCATATTTGGAGATAGATACACTACTTCCTTTACCATCCATGAAGAACTCATCATTAACGCAAAAAAGATAATAGAAGGTACTTTTCCAATCATTCTTCGCACAGCTCTGTATAACACAAGACAAGCTATTAATTGTAAAATCACCTGCATCCAAAATGCCATGGAAATCTTATTGCCCATAATAAAGAATACAAAATGCAATAGTTGCAAATAGAGATATTCTGCACCATGAACAATTTGAGGAACACTATGCCCTGCAGCAATTTTGGCCAGTTCAAAATATGGCATAGAAGAATCAACATCTGTAATACATCTTAGCCCTTCTACTCTGGTCATAATACCAACTACAAGAAATGCCAACACCGCAATCACCTCACAGATAATGGTCGCAGTCTTTCCACGCTGATGTTCATCCTTATCAGCAGTAGCACCTTGTAACTTGTGAACAAGCAAAACCAGTATTCCTTCCACCAATACAATTACTCCTGCACAGAGAATTCCATACTGTGGCAAATATCCCATATAATCAACTAACATTGCATTAACAAAAATCAAACTCGCTCCCGCCAATACAATATACAATAACCAGATAAAAAAGCTGAATGCATTCTTCTTCCAACTCATATTAGGTGTCCTTAATCTTCTTTCTCACTCTTTAGTACTTTTTCAATATTGTAACGAGGCCTCTGTTTTACTTCAATATAAATCTTACCAATATACTGCCCTACAAGACCGATAGCCAATAGCTGTAAACCTCCTAACATCCATACTGATAAAATCAAGGAAGTCCAACCTGGAACAACATGTCCTGTCAAGTAAGAAAACAGTGCATAGATAGCAGCAAGTATTGCCATAATGATAATGAACATACCTACACCCAAAATCAAAGTAATTGGCTTCACACTAAATGATGAAATACCATTAAATGCAAGAGCAATCATCTTTTTCAAAGGATACTTTGACTCACCTGCCACACGTTCCTTACGATCATAATATACACAATCTGTCTGATAGCCAATGAGTGGCATCATACCACGAAGAAATAAATTAGTCTCTTTGTACTGGGAGAACTGCTCTACAGCACGTTTAGACATCAAACGGAAATCTGCGTGATTATAAACAGTCTTTACACCCATAAGTTCCATAACCTTGTAGAACCCTTGAGCAGTCGTACGTTTAAAGAAAGTATCTGTCTTACGTTCCTTACGCACACCATACACGATATCATTACCTGCATGGAACTTATCAATCATCTCTTCAATAACTGCCACATCATCCTGTAAATCTGCATCAATGGATACTGTTACATCACTCATATCCTTTGCAGTAATAAGGCCAGCAGTCAAAGCAAACTGATGTCCAACATTACCTGCAAGATTTACACCACATACTTGTATGGGATGTGCTTTGTGCTCTTCCTCAATAAGTTCCCATGTACGGTCCTTACTTCCATCATTTACAAATAAAATGAAACTATCTGCATCAATCTTTTGTTTCTTTACCAAATCATCTAATACTTCACGCAATGCCTTAGAAGCAATTTTTAAAACCTCTTCCTCGTTATAACAAGGAACTACGATTGCTAATTTAGCCATATTTATCCTCATTTCCATGCTTACGCACTTATTTTTACACTTAGATACCTGCTAATGCCTGTTCTAAATCTGCAATAATATCATCAACATGCTCGATTCCCACC
>CAZHEM010000179.1:0-4521 GCA_964531725.1 uncultured Acetatifactor sp. | reverse complement strand
CAAAATAGCAGATAGATTTTATTTTCGTAAATTAGGAAAAGTAGTAAATGTAGTATGATTGAAACCGAAGGTGGCATTTTTGATTGTGGTTTAGGAACACAGCTTACAGAATTAAGACAGAAATTAAAACTCTTATCCTATGAGAAATAATGGAGATGCACTTGAAAACTATTAACGTTAATTTTGAAAAATACAACAAAATAGCAGATAGATTTTATTTTCGTAAATTAGGAAAAGTAGTAAATGTAGTAGGACTTACTATTGAGTCGGCAGGACCAGATGCAAAATTAGGCGATATTTGCAGGATTGTTTCTGAGAATGAAGATAATCCAACAACTATTTTAGCAGAAGTGGTGGGATTTAAGGATAAAAAGACTTTGTTAATGCCTTATGGTGCCACAGATGGAATTGGTCTTGGATGTATTGTTGAAAATACCGGTTATCCGCTGCGTATACAGGTTAGTGAAAAAATGCTTGGTAAGACGGTGGATGCTTTAGGTAGACCGTTGGATGGCGGAGAAGTGGAAGGTGCTAGCTATCCAGTAGAAGCAGCTCCGCCAGATCCATTGAGTAGAGCCATTATTGATGAAGTACTTCCTTTGGGAGTAAAAGCAGTGGATGGTCTCTTGACAGTTGGTAAGGGCCAAAGAATTGGTATTTTTGCAGGATCTGGTGTGGGTAAATCAACCTTGCTTGGTATGTTTGCAAGAAATACCAAGGCTGATATTAACGTAATTGCTCTTATTGGTGAGCGAGGACGAGAGGTAAGGGAATTTATCGAACGTGACTTGGGCGAGGAAGGTATGAGGCGTTCTATTGTAGTAGTAGCGACCTCGGATAGACCAGCTCTTGAACGTAATAAAGCAGCTAAGACTGCAACTGCAATAGCAGAATATTTTAGAGACCAAGGAAAAGATGTGTTGTTAATGATGGATTCCTTGACACGTTTTTCCATGGCGCAGAGAGAAATAGGACTTGCTAGTGGAGAACCACCTGTTACTAGAGGTTATCCACCTAGTGTATATTCAGAGATGCCTAAGCTATTAGAGCGAGCAGGACGCTCAGATAAAGGTTCTATTACAGGATTGTACACCGTATTGGTGGATGGTGATGATTTTAATGAGCCAATTACAGATACTGCAAGAAGTATTTTAGATGGTCACATCGTGCTAAGCAGAAAGCTTGGACATAAGAATCATTATCCAGCAATTGATGTTTTGGCGAGTATTTCTAGATGTATGAGCCAGATTGCTACGAGAGATCATAAGCAATATGCAAGTAAGTTGAAGACAGTACTTGCTACATACAATGAGGCCGAAGACTTGATTAATATTGGTGCATATAAGAGTGGTAGCAATCCGAATATTGATTATGCAATATCCAAGATTGATATCGTGAACGAGTATTTATGCCAGGCAACAGAGGAAAAATTCTCCTTTGAAGAAAGCGTAGAAGCTTTACAGGCATTGTTTGAAGATAGTCCTAAATAAGCAAGGCGAGGGTTGCAATGGCTAGATTTCGATATTCCATGCAGAGTATTCTTGACATAAAGTTGAAGATGGAGACACAGGCGAAGCAAGAGTTTCAGGCAGCTAAGAATGCATTGAATCAAGAGGAATTGATTTTGGCAGAGTATAGACGCAGGAAAGGTGCATGTGAGCAGGAAGCAAAGAAATTGCTTACTGGGAAACTAAATGTCAGAGACATTGAAGATAACAAAACAACCATACTTCAATTGGAAGAAAAGATAGAACTGCAACTTGAAAATGTAGCAAAAGCTAATAGAAAAGTGGAAAAGGCAAGAGAGAAACTTGCAGATGTGATGAAGGAACGTAAAACCCACGAAAATCTAAAAGAAAAGGCTTTTGAAAACTTTTTACAGGAAGAGAAAAGAGAAGAAAATAAAGTAATAGATGAACTGACCAGTTACACCTACGGTCAGAAACGGCAGGTGAGTGAATAATGGCAAAAAATATGAGCCCTGAAGAAATTGCGGCGCAGGCAGAAAAGAAAAAATTACAAGATGAGAAGAAAAAGCTAAAAAAAGAGCAGAAAGAACAACGCAAAGAAGCGAAACGCCGTGCAAAGGAAATTGCACAGCAGGAAGAGGCTCTTATTGGAGATGAGGAAGGCCATGGAGTTATGACTTTCTTCGCCACTGTGTTGATTGTTGTACTTTGGCTTGCGGTAATCTGTATTATTGTAAAGCTTGATATAGGTGGCTTTGGTAGCACTGTATTAAAACCGCTTTTAAAGGATGTTCCAGTGGTAAATATGATATTGCCAGGTAATTCTTTGACAGAGACTACAGACCCAGAAAGTTACGGCGGTTACTCTAGCTTGAAGGAAGCGGTAGAACAGATAAGAGTTTTAGAAATGGAACTAGAGAATGCCCAGTTAGCATCCAAGTCAAAGGATGAGGAATTGGTAAAACTTAAGGAAGAGGTATTACGTTTACAAGAATTTGAAAAGAAACAGGTAGAGTTCCAGCGAATTAGAACAGAGTTCTATGAGGAAGTTATTTACGCTGAAAAGGGACCTGGTGTAGACGAATATATCAAATATTATCAGAGTATGGATGAGACCACTGCTGAGTATATTTACAAGCAGGTAATTATACAACAGGAAGAGACCAAGGAAGTGAAAGAATATGCAGCTGCATATTCTTCCATGAAACCAGCTGCAGCAGCTGCCATCTTTGAAGAGATGGAAAGTAATTTGAATTTGGCTGCGAGAATTCTTGGACTTATGGATTCTGAGGCAAGAGGTGATATTCTTGCAGCAATGGATCCTGAGATTGCAGCTAAGCTAACTAAGATAATGGACCCAGAATCTTAGGAAACAGGCAGAAAATGCCGATATAATAGTATGGACGTTCCAAATGGAATTTTCCATAGATATGTACTTTGAAAATCGAAGAAAGGAGGAAAAGTAAGATGATTAGTACATCTGTAAAAGATGTAGGTAGCGTAATGAGTGTTGTTGCTCCTAGTTCTAGTACAGCTAATTCATCAACAGGTAGCGGCGTATCTTTTCAGTCTGTTTTAGATAATCAGACGAACAAAGATGCATTGCAGCAACCAAAGACAGAGGACAGTGCGAAGGTAAATGAATCTGATTCAACAGATACATATGAGCAACCTAAGGTTGAAAAGGATACTGCGCCATCCAATGTGAAGGATACATCTAAGAGTGATGATGTTGTAGATACAACAGAAGCACAGGATGCGGTAGAAGAAGTGGATGAAGAAGTGCTAGAAGTGTTGGGTAGTGCAACTTATGAGCTTATGCAGCAGATTGCAGAAGTGTTTGGTGTATCTGTTGAAGAAGTGCAAGGTATCATGGAAACCCTTGGTATGAATGAGATGGAACTTCTTAATCCAGATAAGTTGGGCGAATTGTTCCTGACAATGAGCGGAAGCAATGATTCTTTGGCATTGTTGACCAATGAGAAATTGTATTCTGACTATCAGAAATTGATGGAACAGCTTCAAAGCTTGATGCAGGAATGTAGCGAGACTTTGGAAATGGAACCAGAACAGCTCAACCAGCTTGTGGATGACATGTTGGCACAACAGGCACAAGATGTTATAACAGAAGAAATGCCAGTTATTGAAGTGGAAATCTTAGAAACACCACAAGATGATTCTGCAGATACCGTGTATGTACATAAGACAACAGAATCAGACATTTATGGTGGCGCAGGAGCAGTTACAGTTGCAACACCAGAGAGCAATCAAGATGCTGGACAATCCATGGAAAGTAGCACACAACAGGAGAATCCATTTGCACAGAATCTAATGAATCAGCAACAGAATGTTCAAGGTCTGGAGCAAGTATCACAGACTTATACAAGCTGGGATGTTGATACACAGGAGATTATGAAGCAGGTTATGGACTATATGAAGATTCAAGTGGGTCCAGAGACCACAGATATTGAAATGAGATTAACTCCTGAAAATCTTGGTACGCTTCATGTACAAGTAGCATCTAAAGGTGGAGTGCTTACAGCGAATTTCATCACAGAGAATGAAACAGTGAAAGCTGTTTTAGAGAGTCAGATGATTCAGTTGAAAGAGACTTTCGCTGAACAGGGTGTAAAAGTTGAGGCAATTGAAGTTACGGTACAGACACATGCATTTGAGAGAAATCTCGAACAGGGTCGTGGAAGACAACAGGAAGATACTAGTAAGAAGAACAAGACCCGAAGAATTAATTTAAATGAACCTCTTGATACAGAACTTGTAGAGGAAGAGGAACAGCTTGTGGCAGAGATGATGGCTGCCAATGGAAGTACAGTAGATTATACTGTATAATAAAATAAAGCAGATAACTGCTTGGAAAGGAGAAAAATATGGCATTAGTAGCACCAGTAGAAGATGGAAAAGTAGTAGAAACAACTTCCCAGAGTTCATTGAATAAAGCGAATGCTAGCAATGATTCCATGGATAAGGAAGCTTTTTTACAGTTACTTGTAGCACAGATGAAATATCAGGATCCATTGGAGCCTACCTCTAATAC
>CAZHEM010000178.1:0-4577 GCA_964531725.1 uncultured Acetatifactor sp. | reverse complement strand
CTTCCATTCTCAGCTGATACTTCATACAGCCGTGACCGTAACATCTGGCACATCAGCCATGAAGGTTTGGAATTAGAAGATCCTGCTAACGAGCCTAACTATGATCACTTACTTGTTCTTGGAACTACTCCTGAGAAGGCTCCAGAAGAGGGTGAATATGTAACTATGACTTTTGAAAAGGGTGTTCCTACCTCTGTAAATGGTAAGAAGATGAAAGTATCTGAAATCATCAGCACCTTGAATGAATTAGGTGGCAAGCATGGTATCGGTATCATCGACATCGTTGAAAACCGTGTAGTTGGTATGAAATCTCGTGGTGTATATGAGACTCCAGGCGGAACCATCCTTATGGAAGCACATCAGCAGTTAGAGGAATTAATCCTTGATCGTGATACATATGCGCTTAAGAAAGAAATGGGTAGCAAGTTTGCTAGCTTAGTATATGAAGGTAAATGGTTCACTCCATTACGTGAAGCAGAGCAGGCATTTATCGAAAAGACTCAGGAATATGTAACTGGCGAAGTAAAATTCAAGCTTTACAAAGGTAACATTATCAAAGCTGGTACTACTTCTCCATATTCTCTTTACAATGAAAGCATTGCATCATTTACAACTGGCGATTTATATGATCATCATGATGCAGAAGGCTTCATCAACTTGTTCGGATTATCATGCAAAGTACGTGCAATGAAAATGCAGGAACAGGGTCAGAAGTTGATCTAATTTCATCAGCATATCTGAACTTATGAGGGAGTGTTTATGGAGATAGAATTGATTTTCATCATTTATTTGTCAGTCATAAATATAATTGGATATGCATTAATGGGAATAGATAAGAAGAAAGCTATCCGAGGTGCTTGGCGCATCTCGGAGGCTTCTCTTTTTTTTACGGCTGCAATTGGTGGAAGCATTGGTTGCATCTTGGGTATGAAGCGGTTTCGTCATAAAACCAAACATTGGTATTTTAAGTATGGCATGCCTGCAATTCTCGTAGTGCAAATCCTACTTATTGGACTTTTAATTAAATATCTGATATGATATAACTAATCATAGCAGCAGAAACAATAAGCAATCGACCGTCCAAGCTTGCTTGGTTAGGACGATTAATTATTGTTTCTATTGGAGGATTCTCCACAACTCGAAAATCCGAAGAATTTTCGAGTTTGCTATGATTAGTTATTTCAACATTCAAGAAAGGTGGCATTACTATGCATATTGCTATTTGTGATGATAATGTTGCAGACCGCAAACAATTGGAACGTCTATTAGGTAGGGAATCTGATAAACGCCTTGCTACTTTGGGCAATCTCTATATTGATTCTTATGGCAACGCAGTATCTCTGCTGGCCAATCCTATGCAATATGACGCCTTTTTCATCGATATGTGCAAGACACCTGATACTACTGGCATAGATGTAGCCAATTCTTTGATTAATGCAGGAGTACAATCTCCTATCATTATGTGTTGCTCCGATATCAACTATCGTGAACAAGACTTCCCGCTTAATGTAATATTTTTAGACAAACCAATTAAGGTAGCTGAATTACACGAAGCCATTGAATATGCTCAAACTATTAAGGATCAAGCTACTCCAATGATTGAACTGCGTGAAGATAAAGAAACCATCTATGTTACCGAAGAACAGATTATGTACGCTACGGAAGATGGTCGTAATGTAGATGTTGCTCTAACCAATGGTCGCACCATTCATGTAAGCACCTCTGTGTTAAATCTTTTATCACAAGTAGAAAACCATCCGAGTTTTTTTGCTCCTACTAACAAGGTTCTTATCAATGGTCGCTATATTGCTAAGATTGGATTCCGCAAGGTAGTAATGAATGATGGCACAAGCTTTAAAGTTCACAGAGACTGTATCTCTTATGCAAAATATATTTATAAAGAATACAATGAAAAAGCGTAGGTTGATTCCTACGCTTTCTTAATCCCATACTTTATCTCATATTTATAATATCGCAATCTTCTATCACTCTATCAACACATGATTATTCATTAAATAGTAACAATTACACCGCCATCGTTGGCATACATGCTACTAATTCCTCGAGTATCCATAATAATGCATTTATCAAAAGAAGCCTTTTTCAATATCATATCACGCACCAATTCAGCTCTTTCCAGAGCATTACAATGTGTAATGACTAGACTGCGGTTAGTAGTATCCTTTACTTCTTCGAGTATCATATCTACCAATTTTGCCAATGCCTTCTTCATACCAATGCTTTGACCTCGCTGCACAATAGTTCCTTTATCCGCAGCCATAACTGGCTTAATATTAAGGGTAGACACTACCAAACTCTTTACTCTAGAAAGTCTACCATTCTTACGTAAAGTCTCCAAATCATCTAATACAAAGAAAGTCTCCATATTATCACGGAAAGTCTCAACCTGTTCCACTACCTCTTCAAAGGTTAAGCCTTGCTCTTCTAATTCCATAATCTTCAAAGCAATCTGAGCCTCTCCACAGCTTGCTGATTCAGAATCTACAACATAAATCTGTTTCTCTCCATAAGTCTCAATACAAAGGTTCTTACCTAGTACTGCACTGTTATAGCTACCACTTAGATGAGAGGAAAGAGTTACTGCATACACTCTATCTACATCTGCATGATATGCTTCCATAAAACGCTCTGGTGAAGGGCAAGATGATTTAGGGCAAGTAGGGCATTCTGCAACTTTCTGTAAAAATTCTGCCTGATTAAAATTCTCATCATCCAAAATTCGATAGTCACCAACCTCTAATCCCAATGGAACAAATTCAATTCTCGGATCCTTCTGTAATTCCTCTGGAAGCTCACAACAACTATCTACAACAATCTTATAACTCATGGTAAATCTCCAATCCATTTCACTACTTTTTTCAAAGCCGTCTTTAAAAGCTTTGAAAATCTTTACATGTAGTTTTCGATACTACATATGATAACACATAAGTTTTGCATCGTAAAGAGTAAAATGCTGTGTGTTACAATATTTTTTCATCACGCACGCTATACACTTCTTGTTATGAATGTGGTATAATGATTCATCTATCGCAGAATCCAAGATGTCTAGTGCCATCTTGCAACACTGCGTGTTGATTATACCGACAATCCATGCCTTGAAAAACAAATGCCCTTCGGTCGCTTGTTTTTCTGCGCACATGGTATACTGTACGCGTTGAGAAAACATTCTGCAAAACAGACAATACGCGCAGTGCGAGTTTGCGAGTATACACCACAAGGAGGATATGCATGTTAGCCCTACAGATTACATCCATGAAGCAATTCATGAACCAATTATTAGTATCCGAAGACTTTCATGTCTTTTTATTAGAGGAGGCAACAATCTCTACTGCCATTACATACACTATCGATGGTCACATTAATCGAGACTTCTATTCTGCCGAGGAGCAGACCACAGAAAATCTCCCTTACGAATTCCAACCTTGGAGCGAATTAAAAGGGCTATGCTTCAACCTTATCAAAGGCAAGCATACCCCCTTATATTTCAAATTTGTATTCCATTTAAAGCCTGAGCATATTCAGAATCTATTGCAAAAACAAAGTGTCGAAATGGACTTATCCACGATTAAGGCTTTTGTTCTTACGGTTAAATATGATGGTTCTAAGGCAGTTCTCACTACTGGAACTTCCTATCATACTTTTGTCATGAACAAGGAACCCGAAGTCATCTGGGACAAGGCACTGAACCAATATCTGTCGCAGAAAGGTACTGGATTTGAAGTATTGTAGCCTCTATCCATTCCGCTTTATTTTATCAGAACGCGCTCACCACTCAGCATACGCTGGGTGGTTTTTGTTTGTCCTCCTAATATATTGTGCTTATCTCTTCATCTTAGGTTTGAAGATTATGCTGGCTATATAGCCAAAGATTAACGCTGCGCCTGTTCCCACTGCGCCCGCTTTGAATCCGCCAGCAAACAAGCCTAGGAATCCTTGCTCGTCCACCGCTTCTTTTACACCTTTCATTAGCACGTTGCCAAATCCTAACAGTGGTACACTTGCTCCTGCACCTGCGTATTCCATAAATGGTTCGTAGAATCCCACAAAGCTGAGTACTGTTCCTGTTACCACTAGCAGAACCATAATTCTACCGGGCATCATTTTCGTCTTTTCCATAAGTATCTGAACAAGTGCGCAGATAAGACCGCCCACCCAAAATGCGTTGATGTATTCCATTGTATTCTCTCCTATCCTCGAATGCGCATCGGTATTTCTATATTCGACGCGCTCTCGCTCCGTAAGAAACGTAGCGGACACTAAACTCGTAGTCGCTTCGCTCCTACTTGTTAAGTGCCGACGTTTCTTAAGGGTCGAATACTAGTAATACTGATGCACCTTCTTACTCTGAGAATAGTTTGTACAATATATCAAAAAATAAACATCTTATATAAATATATTACTTTTCTTTTATCACCAAAAATATTTTTCATTTTGTTCACAAAACATATAATTATTTTACCAAATGTGACAATTTCTCCTGAAATTCTTTTCTAAATTCCTCCTCAAATGCCAATTGTTCTTCCATTGTATAAGGAATCTCAATCATTCTTTTCTGC
>CAZHEM010000177.1:0-4608 GCA_964531725.1 uncultured Acetatifactor sp. | reverse complement strand
CCGGAAATGTCGTAAAAATATGTGTATTAAGGGCGGAAGCGATAGAGAAAGGAAGATATTATGGGTCGTAAGAATGGCAAAACCAAAGTAAAACTGTCAGCTATGGCTAAGAGAGAAGAAAAGTGGGCATTGCTTTTTGTGGCAGCACCAGCAATCGGCTTTCTACTTTTTATGGCATGGCCAATTATCTTTGCATTCCTTACAAGCTTAACTACTTGGAATGGAGCAAAGGGTTTTGAGGGAATGATAAACCGCTTCTGTGGTTTTGACAACTATATAAAGTTAATGGGTGATGAGAAGTTTTGGAAAACAGTGGTTACCACTATCATTTATTTGATTGGTATTCCTGTTGGTATGATTCTTGGTTTAGTTTGTGCTATGGGAATGAATCGTAAAATCCCAGGCGTAAGAGTACTGCGTACTATGTATTATGTACCGGTTATCTCTTCTTTAGTAGCAGTGTCTATTTTATGGGCATGGGTATATAACTATGACTATGGTTTATTAAATGTGATTATTAAGGCTTTGACAGGTATGCATGGACCCAACTGGTTGGGCGATGAAGTTCTGATAAAGGTGTCTATGATTATCTTCATGGTATGGAAGGGACTTGGTACTTCTATTATCTTGTATCTGGCAGGTCTTCAAAATATACCTCGTAACTATTACGAGGCAGCGATGGTGGATGGAGCAAATGGCTGGCAGCAGTTTAAGAATATTACATTACCATTGCTTTCACCAGTTACTTTTTACATATTGATTACCACTTTGATTGGTGGTTTCCAGGTATTCGTAGAGGTACAGGTTATGACTACCAACGGTGGTATTGGTTACAGTGCAGCAACAATCGTTTATTATTTGTACGAAAAAGCATTTGAAAGTTATCAGTTGGGTTATGCAAGTACTATTGCAATCTTCCTTGCAATTATTGTTTTTGCAATTACTTTATTTAACTTTAAGATGCAGGATAAATGGGTTAAGACAATTGATTAGGAGGTGACACAATGGCAAAACGAGATAAAGATATTATGAGTTCGGCAGTTGTGTCGAAGAAAGAGAAGACTATCAATTTAATCGTATTTATTCTATTGGCTTTAGGTGCGGTTGTAATGGTATTTCCATTGATTTATATGGTAATGACCTCTTTTATGACCAAGAACCAGATTTTATCAGGTCAGCTTAGTATTATTCCTAATCCATGGGTAATGGGAAAATATGGTGAGGTAATGCAGAAGGCAAACTTTATCTCAGGTATTCTTAATACTATTAAGGTAGAGATTCCTGTATTGTTGATTGGTGGATTTACTTCATCTTTGGCAGCATTTGCTTTTGCTAAGATGCGTTTCCGTGGAAAAGGTGCATTGTTCATGGGATTGTTAGCAACTATTATGATTCCATTTGCAGTTATTATGATTCCACAGTATGTAATGTTTACTAGACTACGCTGGACGGATAGCTTATTACCATTGATTGTTCCAGCATGTTTTGGTAATGTAAGTATGGTTTTCTTCTTAAGACAGAATTTAAGTAGTATTCCAAATGATTTGATGGATGCTGCAAAGTTGGATGGTTGTGGATACTTTAGAACCTTTGCACAGATTTTCTTCCCATTGATGAAGGGCGCTGTTGGAACACAGTTAACCCTTTGGTTTATGGGTATCTGGAATGACTATTTGGCACCAACTATTTTCTTAAGAAGTGAAGCTAATTGGACTTTACAGGTAGTAATTCGATCATTTAACGCATATTATGCAATTCAAAGTGATTATGCATTGATTATGGCGGCTTCGGTAATTGCGATGATACCTACCATTGTATTATTCTTCTGTTTCCAGAGAGTAATTATTGAGTCCGTAGCCATTAGTGGTATTAAGTAATTAAATGGAGTGATTGTATGTCTAATTCACCGGTAATCGCTTTTCTTAATAAGATGACCGATTTGATTTTACTAAACGTAATTTACATTATTTTTTGTCTTCCCATAGTTACAATCGGGGCAGCTACTACAGCTATGTACTATGTCTGTATTGTGTCAATCAGACAAGGGGATGGTTATGTCTGGAAGCGTTTTCTGAAAAGCTTTCGTGACAATTTTAAACAGGCGACAATTATTTGGCTGCCCATGCTTGTAATAATAGTATTACTAGGATTTGATTTGTTTTTCTGGTATGCTTTAGGAACTGTGTTTGCCAAGATTATGTTTGTAATAAGTGCAATCGTGGCATTTGCAATAGGGATTGTTTGCTTGTATGTTTTTCCTGTATTGGCAAAATTAGAAGGCGGAATAAAAGCAGCTATTAAAAATGCAGCAGCATTTGCAATAGGATATTTTCCATATACAATTGTGCTGATTTTGTTTACGGTAGGATTTTGTTACGCAAATTATGTTTCCCTTGGAATGAATGCGATTACGGTATTTATTGGATTTGCCTTATTGGCATATATGAAGTCATTTTTCATTTATAAAGTAATGATGAATCATATTGATGAGCGATATGATGATTTTCTGGATGAATTATCTGATTAGTTTAGAGGGTGTGCAGGAGGTATTGACTATGAGCGCATTAAAATACAATGAAATCTGGATTGCTCAAAGAGCGGATCCCTATGTCTATAAGCATACAGATGGGAAATATTTCTTTATGGGAAGTCTTCCTGGTTATGGTGGAATTGCTATTAGATGTGCTGAATCATTAGCTGAATTGGCTAGTGCAGAGGATGTAATGATATGGGAAAAACACGAAAGTGGTCCTATGAGCTATCATATTTGGGCACCTGAATTGCATTATCTGCAGGGCAAATGGTACATTTATTTTGCTGGTGGAGAAAAAGACGATATCTGGCATATTAGACCATATGTGTTGGAATGCCAAGGTCAAGATCCAATGAAAGATGCTTGGATAGAAAAAGGCATGATGCAGTGCGCAGATGAGGATGAATTTTCTTTCAGAGCATTTTCTTTAGATGGAACAATCTTTGAAAACAAGGGAAAATACTATTATATCTGGGCAGAAAAGGTTGGTGTGGGTAGACAGATTTCCAATCTCTATATAGCGGAAATGGAGACCCCTACAAAATTAAAAACCGTTCAGGTATTGTTGACTACTCCTGATTACGATTGGGAGAGAAAAGGATATTGGGTAAACGAAGGCCCAGCAGTAATCAAACGAAATGGTAGAATATTTGTTACTTTTTCGGCTAGCGATACAGGCATAAATTATTGCATGGGAATGCTTTCGATTGATGAAAATGGAGATATGTTAGATCCAGCTCAATGGAGCAAAAAGAGATATCCGGTTCTAGCCTCTGATGCAAGCAAAGGCATCTATGGACCAGGACATAATAGTTTTACAACGGATGAAGAAGGAAATGATATTCTAGTATTCCATGCTAGAACAGAGACTGAGATTGTCGGAGATCCTTTGAATAATCCGAATCGTCATGCTATGTTGATGAAATTCGACTGGGATGACAATGGTGAGCCAATATTTACCTTTTAGAACATAAACAAAGGGCAGTCACTTTATTGTGATTGCCCTTTGTGCATGTTTTGAATTGATATGGTATGATATGATAACCTTTGATGAAGCTCTAGGTTACGAGTTATTCTGGATTAATAGGACTATAGTTGATACGAACATTAATGTCCTGATTATAGTTACCAAAGTTCTTACCATAGATAGTAAGACCGCCTACATGATTAGAGTCATCATTGACTGCCATTTTCAAGCGAATAGTACTCTTGTCAGTAAGCCCTAAATCGTTAATGGTCACATCTGAAATCTGCAAACCATCGATAAAGGTTCCACGCTTATTAATTACTAAAAGCTTCAACATTCCATACTGATTCCAGTTAGGATACCACCATTCAGGTGTGAAGATTCCCTTTACATCTCCGAAGTCTCCAGGGCTTGTCCAGGAACCGATAAAGGTATCATTAATATAGAAGGAAATATCAGAAGGCCATACGTCGTTAACGCTAGGTGCTTCTGAACCAAGCTCTGCAGAGATGGTAATCTTGTCAATCTTCTGAGAAAATGGAATAAAGTTAGGAACAATGTATTCTACAAATCCCTTAGTGAACCAAAGAATATCCGCATTGTATCTGTCTGGATGCGCGAAATAGCGAATATCATCTACTTCACCGATTACGGCAGTAGGGGAGGATAGTCCGCAGGTTGGATATACTTCATAATTAGAATAATGACCAATCTTTAATTCTGTTTGATATACGTTAGCATCTTCTTCAGGAGATTCTAAATCAATCAAAATTTTATCAAGGTGAACAGAGCAAATCTTCTGATTGCCATGACCTGATGATTCGGAAGTAATAGATACCAGTCCACAGTCCTCTAGCTTCTTAATATGTCCAGTAAGAGCACCATTGGTAATGTTCAAACGAGAGGCAAGATCATTCATATTCATGCCCTTGTTCTCTAATAAGATTTTAATAATTTCAACTCGAATGTTGGAGCCGAGGGCTTTAAATATCTCTAATCCCTCATCCAAAGATTTAATGTGTAACATAGCTTGTTCCTCTGTTAAAATACTTATAAAATGGTCTTCTAAAATAATTTCAATTTTACTGTATAATTATAACAATAAGCC
>CAZHEM010000176.1:0-4683 GCA_964531725.1 uncultured Acetatifactor sp. | reverse complement strand
GCAGATATCATATCTGGTGGATTCTTATCGTGGGGAGACAAAGGACTATGTTTTTGTGGATTATGCTTTATTTGTCAGCTTTTTCCCACAGCTTATTGCAGGTCCTATTGTGCTTCATAATGAGATGATTCCGCAATTCAGAGATGGTGTCAGAAAGAGAATCAATCAGGAATTGTTTGCAAAAGGCACTTGGATTTTTGCAGTAGGCTTGTTTAAGAAAGTAATGATAGCAGATGTGCTAGGTAAAGGCGCAGATTATGGCTTTGGCAATGTGGATATTCTTTCTGGGATGGATGCATGGATTGTTATGCTTTGCTATACCTTGCAGCTATACTTCGATTTTAGCGGATATTGCGATATGGCAATAGGAATAGCTAATATGTTCCATATGGAATTGCCATTGAACTTTAATTCTCCATATAAGGCAACTTCTGTAACAGAATTTTGGAAACGTTGGCATATGACTCTGACTAGATTCCTTCGTAAATATGTGTATTTCCCATTGGGAGGCAATCGTAAGGGTTATACAAGAACCTTAGTAAATCTTATGATTGTTTATTTAGTAAGTGGTATTTGGCATGGAGCAGCATGGACATTTATTGTATGGGGACTGATCCATGGTTTAGTGCGAGTGTTGGAAAAAATATGCTGGAAATGGTTGGAGAAGATTCCAAAGTTAATCCGTTGGATGGGTACTTTTCTGTTTGTGAATCTGGCATGGGTAATTTTTCGCGCAGATTCCATGGAAACGGTTCTGCAGATTTATTCGCAACTTGGCAATTGGAATGGTGGCGTAAGTGACGCATTGCTGTCTCAGTTTAAATTGCTAGAGTTTTCTTATATTGTGGAACATGTGGGAGCATTGACTTCTCTGTTGAATCAATATCCTTGGATTTATATGGCGATTGTTTTGCTTGTGGCGTTATTCATTGCATTGTTTATGCCCAATTGCCATGAAAAGGAATTCAAACCAACCTTGCCAAAGGCTTTGGGTACAATGCTTTTGTTGGTATGGTCTGTTATATCTTTTTCAGGATTATCAACTTTTTTATATTTTAATTTCTAGGGAGAGAGTATGAAGGCAAAGAATTGGAATATATTAGTGCTGACAGGAACGGGTGGAATATTAGTGTTACTGATGCTGGTGACTATGATAGTAGATCCTTTTCTGCATTATCATAAACCACTGGAGGCGTTGGAATATCCATTAAAGGATGAGCGTTACCAGAACGATGGAATTGCTAGATGGTATGAATACGATGCTATGATTACTGGAACCAGCATGACTCAGAATTTTAAAGTAAGTGAATGGAATGAGGCGATGGGAGTTCAGGCAATTAAAACATCCTATTCAGGGGCCAGCTTTCATGAATTAACTAAGAGTATAGAGCGAGCCTTGGGATATAATCCAGAATTGCGAATGGTGTTATGTAGCTTAGATGGTTCTCGTATGCTTTATTCAGCAGAACAGGATGAATACGAAGGGTATCCTACCTATTTATACGATAATAATTTTTTTAATGATGTAGAATACTTATTGAATAAAGAAGTGATACCAATGACTTTGGCGGTGTTGAATTATACTCGCGCTGGTGAAAAAACACCAACTATGGATGAATATGGTAGTTGGGCGCAGTATATGAATTTTGGAAAAGACAGTGTCAAGGCTACCTTGGCACAACTGCCAGAGATAGAGGAAGAGATTGTATTGTCGGAGGAAGACATTACAATGATACGAGATAATGTGGAGCAGAATTTTCTGGCTATGGCATTGCGTAATCCGGACACGGAGTTCTACTTTTTTGTGCCACCCTATAGTATTGCCTATTGGGAGGCATTGTACAATACGAAACAGTTGAAGGCACAGATTGAGACAGAAAAATTGGCTGTTGGTATTTTGTTGCAGGCAGATAATGTGCATATTTATGGATTTGGCCATAGAACAGATATTATAGGGAATTTGGATAACTACATGGATTCCCAGCATTATAGTGCAGAGATTAATTCGGAGATAATTCGGATGATTTCTGAGGGAGAAGGGGAGCTTACGAAAGGTAACTATCAGGAATATTATGAGCAGATACAGGAATTGTACCTGAATTATGATTACTCTAATATATGGGACTAGAGGAAAGGGTGGTAGCAGATGGAGATTGAACAGATTCTGGAGCAGGTAGATAGATTTTTTGCAAGTAACCAGGGGGAACAGGCAAGACAGCTTTTAGTGGATAGTATTGAAAAGGCAAAAGTGGAAAAAGATGATAATAGTTTACTTCAGTTATTAAATGAATTATTGGGATATTATCGAGAGACTAGCTGTGTTTCGGAATCTTTTCATATTGCTAGTGAAGCTATAAAACAGGCAAAGGCGATGGGATTAGAAGGAACATTACCATATGCCACAACGTTATTAAATATAGCCAATGCTTATCGTGCAGGTGGACGTTTGGAGGAATCTCTGCAATGCTATCTGGAGGTAAGAGAAATCTATCAGGTGCTATTATCAGCAGAGAATCTGTTGGTAGCTAGTTTGGAAAATAATCTAAGTCTGTTGTACCAAGAAATGGGAGATTATGTTTGTGCCAAGGAAAGCCTTTTACATGCTTTAGCGATTGTGGAGCAAAAAGGAGAAACATTTGAGATTGCAGTGACCCATGCTAATCTGGCCAATACATGCATTCAATTACAAGAATTAGGAGCTGCGTTAGAGTATGGCAATAAGGCAGTGAAGGAATTTGAAGAAATGGGCGTAAAAGATGCTCATTATGCGGCGGGATTGGCGGCATTAGCAACCTATTATTATCAGACGAAGCAATATGCAGAGGCTAGTGAATATTTTCAAAAAGCCATGGATATTATGGAAGAGAATCTCGGAAAGAACGAATATTACTATCGCTTGGAAGAATACTTGAAAGCTTGCACCAATGCTCATAGTGAAGAGAACTATGAGAAACAAATGCATTCTGATAAAGCTAGTGGGGATGTAAAGGGGATGAGCCTATGCAAGGAGTTTTATGAGAACTATGGAAAGCCCATGCTGCAGGAAAAGTTCCCAGAATATAGGGACAAAATTGCAGTGGGACTGGTAGGAAAAGGCTCGGATTGCTTTGGATATGACGATTCCTATTCTAGGGACCATGATTGGGGTGCTGGTTTTGTAGTTTGGCTAGATGATGAAACTTATGGCGAAATTGGTGAAGCTATGCAGGCAGAGTATGAAAAATTACCAACCAGTTTTCACGGAAGAGATGCAAGTTTTCGTCCTTCTGAAAGAAAACGTCGTGGTGTAATGCGCATCTCTGACTTCTATAAGGGGCTATTGGGCACTTCGGTTTATGAGGAAATTAATTGGACAGAAATAGAAGATTTTTCTCTTGCAGAAGCTGTTAATGGAGAAGTGTTTCAAGACCAGTTAGGGGAATTCTCTAGTCTAAGGGAACGTCTACAAAAAGGGTATCCAGAGAATATTCTCTACAAAAAAATAGCACAGGCAGCAGCTAGCTTTGCACAATGCGGTCAATATAATTATGCAAGGATGTTGAAGCGCGGAGATACGTTTACTGCGCAATTGATGATGGCAGATGCTTGCAAGTATGCTATGAAATTATGTCATTATATAGAAGGAAAATATCCTCCTCATGATAAATGGTTACGTCGTAGTACAGAGGAGTTGTCTAATGGTAAGTCAATAATTACACTATTGGATAAAGCTATGAAAGCATCTTTGCAGGAAGAGACTCTGAGTGCTATCGAAGAAGTGGCAAGATATTTTGCTCAAAGGATGTATGAAAAAGGTTATATTAGCGATGTGGAAAGCTATTTGGCTGCGCATACCCAAGAACTTTTGATGAAAGCTGATTTTGCCATTAAAAGTAATGAGGAATTGGTAGAAGAGATTGCTAGAATAGAGTTTGAAGCTTTTGATAAGGTAAGAAACGTGGGCGGAAGAGCATCCTGCCAGAATGATTGGTATACCTTCTCTATTATGAGAAAAAGTCAGTATCTCACTTGGAACAGAGAGATGTTAATGCAATATCTGTATGATTTTAACCGTGAATATAATTTAGGACATAACCTAATTGAAGAAAAATATGGTCGAATGATGCAGAGTACAGCACCCAAGGAATATGAGCAGATTAAGGATTATTTCCCTCAACTGTCCCCAGAGAAACAAGCAATCATTGAACAGATTGTAGCTTTACAAGTGGGATGGATGGAAGCATTCGAGCAACAATATCCTAAGCTTGCTGGCAATGCCCGCAGTATACACACTACGGAGGATAATCTGTTCAATACCTCTTACGAGACTTATCTAAGAGGGGAATTGGGAACTTATTCTGACAAAATGCTAGAGCTATACGGACGCTATGTAGTGGAATGTGCTAGAAGAGATGGGAATCTGGCCTATGAAATCATGCAGAATAGTGTGTTGCTATATGGCTATGAAGACATGGAGAGCGCAGAGGCTAGGATGTGGTAAGGGCAGATGCGCCTGCACAGATAAGGGGAACCCTTTTTGAACTCGTTGAGCAAAACATGTGAATTTCTTATGCGCGCAACTTTGCTATCTAGTTTGTGTCTTTCTATGGCTTGAACAATTTGGGTGGCGTGTACGACAGGGGAATACGTTTTCAAAAGTTCGGAGACAAAAATGTGGAATTTCTAAAATACACGCACTTTGGG
>CAZHEM010000175.1:0-4845 GCA_964531725.1 uncultured Acetatifactor sp. | reverse complement strand
CTATAATATTATATGGCGTATAATATTATGTGATGTTGATACTATACAGCATATAATATTATGTGTCAATATAGTATTTCTAAATATTTTCTAAAATATAAACTTTTAAGTATGGATTCTTAACATAGAAAAAAGGACAAAACCAAAAGGTTTTGCCCACTTTCATTAATCTAAGCCAAACAGATGAAGTAACTTCTGCCACCAGTTCAATGTTTTTACATCTTCTATTTCAACTGCTTCCACTTCTTCAATTTGTATTGCATCCGTTTTTATTACAAATTGGACTGCCTCTACATTGCTATTCTGCTCAGAGACAAACGACACAGTCTCTATATCTTTTCCAGACATAGAAGATATCATTGAGTCAATCTCATCACTTACTTGGGTATCCATCCCTGATGTCTCATTGACGAATTCACCCGTTCCATCGTTAAGGTCTTTTGCCCCATTATTGAGTTCAGATGCTCCATTATTAAGCTCCACGACTCCATCCTTCAGTTCTATTGTGCCCGCATGCAATTCTCCAACTGCATCATTCAGCTGTCCTACAGATGCTTTTAAAGTATTCGTATTTTCAAGCAATGTGTCAAGACCACCTTGCAACGTATCCGCGCCTTTCGCAGCATCAGTAACACCTGTGGTATATGCCACCAATCCTTGATAGAACGCCCCATAATTGTCCAACTGTCCCTTTAATTCTGTTACCTGTGCAGCAGAAGCGTTCACTTTTTCCACAGCAGCAGTAATTTTTTGTGTTACTTCCTCACTTGCCATCATCTGCTGAATATAAGCATTTCGAATTTCCGCTTTTTGCTCTTCTGTCAAAGAAGCAAGTGCACCTTGCAGAATCTGTTGTTTTTCTGCATCCGTTAATAGCGTCACAGCATTAGCTATAATTTGCGCTTTCTGCTCCTCTGTCATAGCAGCCACGGTTTGTGCAACCAATGTCTGTCCATCTGCTCCTTGGAGGTATTGCTGTGCCTGCGCATCTGTATATCCCCCAGCTATAAGCTGTTCATAGACTACTTGTGTGGCCGCCTGAGTGTATATTGTATCTGCTTGCGTTTGCATATATTGGAGATAAATTGCATCTGCTTGGGACTGAATATAGCCTTTGTACAGTTCTTCTGCTTGTGCCTCAACTTGTGCAGTAACTTCCTGCGAAGCTACATTGTATGCCTGTTGGTATACCACATCAGCATCCATCTGACTTAGAATTCCCATTAGCACAGTCGTATAATTTTCAGGTGCCAACGTAACTGGATCTAATCCATTCGCTGTAAGATGTTTATTCAGTTGTGTCTGTGCCGCGGTGCAAAGGGCTCCATATGCAGACCATGCCGCGCCTGTCAATTCATCATTTTTGCCAGTTAATGTCACAAGACCCGCATGCAAGGTGTCTCCACCACTTGCCAAAGTTCCAACCCCAGTGTACAGCTCGCCTACTTTTTCATTAAGAGTTCCCGTTGCATTATGTAGCTCATACGCACCTTCGTTCAGGCTGTTTGCACCTTCTGTTAGGTCAGCCACTCCTTCATACAACTCATTTGTTCCTTCATACAAGCTACCTGCACCTTCATCCAAATCATTAACAGCCTGGGTAATATCACTGATTTTGTCTTGTAACTCTGTGTCATCAATCTCAACATCTAAGTTCAACTGCACACCATTGATAGCAATAGCATCCATCTCAAAATCTGTGACATCTGCTGTAATCTCAATATCCGTCTCCTTATTGGGCAGAATAGTATAGGTTAACTGCTTATCGCTACCCACGTTAGCGATTGTTGCATTCTCTGCAATTACGTTTTTACAATTCTCCGTATCAAGCATGAAAGTTGCTTGAAGGGCATAGCCCTCAAAGAAAGCACTATTGCACTCAGCATTTTCTCGTATAGACATGGTAATTTTTAATGCACCACTTTTACCTGCAATCTCTTCTGCCGAATATTCTTTCCCATCCATGTAGTAATGAATAGAAATATCCCATGGCATGATATTGGTGTTAAGTTTTCCTTCGTAATAAAGCTTTCCTGCCAACGCATCAATTGTGACCTTGTCATTGGAATAACCTATTGGGTCGGTAGTTGTCATATTACGAAGGCTCTCATATTTTCCATAGTCAATAATCTGCCCATCCTCAGTTAATTCAAATATATTTACCACATAGATTTCCCTAACCGAGCCATTCGAATTAAGGTTAATATACACAACCTCTTCCTTGGGCGTATTAGCATCTGCCGCCAACGCAGATATTGGTATTGATGCTAGGAGCAAAAGGCTAGCCATTAATCCTGCCATCATTCTTTTTAACTGTTTCATTACTTTATTACCTCCTATAACTAATGGGACTTTTTATCACGGATTACTAATTTATCAAACATAAGCAACAAACCTGGTAAGACAAGCAAAACGATTACTAACGAAAAAATTGCCCCTCTTCCAATAAAAATACCAAGCTGCGCCAACAACATATTTGTTGATATATACCCGAGCAAAAATCCAACAACCGTAAGTACAATACCTGAAGTCAAAATGGATACTGTAACATCTGATATAGTCTGTACTACAGCCTCTTTCTTTTCCAGCATAACCCTATTTTCCTTGTAGCGATCTGTCATTAAGATTGCATAGTCCACCGTTGCTCCAAGTTGAACGGAACTAATTATTAAATATGCAATATAGAATATTGTTGTATCCGCAAAATATGGGACTGACAGATTTAACCAGACTGCAGCCTCAATGCTTAGCACTAATATAATGGGCACCGATATTGATTTCATCGTCAAAAGCAATACGACAAATACCGCTCCTATCGCCAATAGGTTAACCATTACCATATCAGCATTTATGGTATCCATAAGGTCATAAGTACTAATGCCCTCGCCTGCAAGGTGTGTAGAATTGGGATAGTATTTCTCCGCAATATCTCTAATCTGCTCTACAAGCGAAAATGTCTCTTCTCCCTCATAATCCACATCGACCGTTATAACAAATCGGCTATAATTGTCTGATTGAAGTAAGGATAATGTCTCCTCATCCAAATATTTGTTAGGAATCTCCGCCCCAACAGTATCAACATAGGAAAGAATGCTTGTCACTTGCGGTAAAGTATGTAACTCCTCTGACAATTCCATTTCTGTTGCATTGTCTCCCTTCGGTACCAGCAACACATAGGTATCATTTTTTCCAAAAATATTCTCAATTGCTACACGATCCCTGCCATAAGTGGTATCTTCACCAAAAATAAAAGATGAACCATAGTAATATGCATTTGCATTAGAAGCAAAATAAGACGGAACAATCAACATTATGAAAATGCACACCGCTGGGATTGCAATCTTTAAAATAAATTTTCCGAATCCCTCGAGACTTGGCATAAAAGCTTTGTGCTTTGTTCTATCCAACCACTTGTATGTGGACAGAATTATTGCTGGCATAAATACAAATACGGTTATCAAGCTGATTGCGATTCCTTTTGCCAAAGCCAGACCTAAATCTGGTCCAATCTGGAATTGCATTAATACCAACGCCAAGAATCCTATAACAGTCGTCAGACCGCTGGATAAAATGGATGATGTAGACTTGCAAAGGGCGTCCACCATCGCTTTATTTGGGTCTTCAATCTCCCTACGACACTCTTCGAATCGATGAATCAAAAATACCGAATAGTCCAGCGATACCGCCAGCTGCAAAACACTTCCGGCCGCATTCGTCACAAATGATATTTCACCGAAAATCAAATTACTTCCATTATTGATAACAATTGCCTCGCCTAGTCCTATCAGTACAATAATTGGCTCAAACCATGAGTTTGTGGTAAGAATCAGCACTAACAACACAAACACCACTGCAATAACTGTTATTTTTAATATCTCAGATACCGTATTGGTAGTAGCAAGCGCCGTCGAGACGGCACTTCCCGTCATTGCATTTTCATCGCCTATAATCTCCCTAATAGCAGCAACTGCGTCTATGCGACTTTCTTCCTCTACTGTGACATTGTACAAAGCCGCATTATCCTTATAATAGTTTTCCACTATTTCTGCATCAAGCATCGTAATAGGCGTGGTAATGTCCACATTATCATCAAGCCATGTAACTTCAGTAACTCCTGTCACTTCCGCAATCTTTTCTTTATATTCCAACGCTTCTGGTATTGTGACATCTTGCACCATTACGCGAACATTAGGGATTCCACCTTCATATTCTTCTTGCATCTCTTCTAGTGCCACAGTTGATTTTGCATCTTCTGGCAGATAATCATTCATATCATAGTTGACAGCCACTAAGTTCTGCAGCAATGCGCAAAGTACCGTGATAATAACAAATAATACCAAAATAAATTTGCGATATTTGACCACACCACCATAAAACTTATTCATACACTTTTTCTCCTTCCGCCTCTATTACCTCACCTGTGATTTTAAAAGTGTTTCGCTCACCTCGCGCTAGAAGCTGTACAGAAGTAGGTGTAATTTGTCCAGAAGCAATGTATTCTATTGCTCTCATCAGTGAAATAATACGTCCACTAATCTCACATTCACCATTTTCCGCAATGCTTCCATTGAAAGGCTCTGTATGTTTCAACAACTCAATTGTTCCACTAATTTTGTCTTCGTTCATCGTAGCAAACATAATCCCTGTTTTTACCCCTATGGGAGTATACATACGAATGTTATATTTTATCGTTTTCATCCAAACCATCCTTTCCTGCGTTTCTACTGTGTATTCTATTGGCAGGGTCCACATTATAAAATGGTCAAAAACTTGAATTTATGTAAAAAACGGACAAATCGAACAATTTGTTGGTCAAATAGCATTTATAGGACAAGTGTCCCATAT
>CAZHEM010000174.1:0-4904 GCA_964531725.1 uncultured Acetatifactor sp. | reverse complement strand
CCACACTTACTGTAAAAATAACAGTCTCTAATCCAAGTCTTGCACAAGCAAGTGCCGCTTCACAACCTGCATGTCCAGCACCAACTACACATATATCTACTTTTTCACGTATCTCAGACATATTTTCCTCCATTTTCATAGAGTCAAACTTTCATTCCTACTCTATGATTAGAATTATTACTTCCTATTATAATATTATTTGCCCATACAGAATTTAGAGAATATCTCATTTACCAAATCTTCTCCCACTTCTTCACCAATAATGGTTCCAAGAGAAGCATAAGCACTCATCAAATCAATTGAATAAAAATCTTCTGGCATATCATCTAATAAACTCTGCTTTACCATTTTAAGACTATCAAAGGCATCTTGTAAAGCAGCTTTATGTCTCATATTAGTAATAACGATTTCGTCATTTACTTTTATATCTCCCGCAAAGAACATACCTTTTATGGTATTTTCAAAAATATCAATACCAGTACTATCCTTTGTAGAAGTACGAATCATAGCAATTTTCTTATGTTCTGAAACATTTTCATTAATTAGTCCCATTAATTTATCTTCATCTACGACTGTTGACAAATCCGTCTTATTTAATAAAATAATAGCGTTCTTATCACCAATCAAAGAAATAATTTCTCTATCACTGTCATCCAATTCTACAGATGCATCCACTACATAAATTACCAAATCCGCTTTTTCAGCATATTGTTTTGCTTTTTCTACACCAATTTTTTCAACAATATCTTCTGTATTACGAATTCCAGCAGTATCAATAATATTAAGTCCTATTCCATGTAACTTAATAGATTCCTGTAATACATCTCTAGTAGTTCCTGCAATATCTGTTACAATTGCACGCTCTTCACCAACTAATATATTAAGAAGGGACGATTTACCTGCATTAGGTTTACCTACTATTACAGTCTCAATGCCTTCTTTCATCATCTTACCATTATCAGCAGTTGCTATCAACTTATCAATTCTACCAATAATATCTTCTACTTTATTAGACAGTCTCTCATTATATCCATCTAAACTAATATGCTCTGGATCATCCAATGCTGATTCAATAAAAGCAATTTCAAATATAATCTCTTCTCTTAACTTCTTAACAGCATCTGATAATCTACCCTTTAACTGACTCATAGAAGAAGATAAAGCAAATTCATTCTGAGAATGAATCACATCAATAACAGCTTCTGCTTTCGATAAATCAATTCTTCCATTTAAAAAAGCACGTTTTGTAAATTCACCTGGTTCAGCCATTCTAGCACCATTTTTCAATACAGTTTCAAGAATCTTCTGCATTACCAAAACGCCGCCATGACAATTAATCTCTACAGTATCTTCTGTAGTGTAAGTATTAGGAGCCTTCATTACAACTACCATTACTTCATCCACCATCACATCATTATCCATAATGTAACCATAATGTATGGTATGACTATCCACATTTAAAAGCTTTCTATTACCACTTTTTGTACGAAAAATAGAGTCACCTACTGCAAGTGCCTCATCACCACTTATTCTAATAATACCAATTCCCGAATCTGATAAAGCTGTTGCAATTGCAGCAATTGTATCTGTCTTCATGTGAATAATCCTTTCTTCATTAAAAACTGGATATATGAATTCTCACATATCCAGTCTTACAAGTCAATATTATTTCTTTAATGTAACTACTACTCTTCTAAATGGTTCGTCACCTTCACTGTGAGTAGTAACGTATCTGTCACCCTGCAATGCTGAGTGAATAATACGTCTTTCGTAAGGATTCATTGGCTCCAAGAATACTGCTCTCTTGGTTCTCTTTACTTTATATGCAATATTTTTTGCAAGATTTTCAAGAGTTTCTTTTCTTCTCTTACGATAATCTTCGGTATCAACCTTTACTCTAATATATTCTTCTACATCTTTATTAACTACAAGTGATACTAAGTACTGTAAAGAATCAAGAGTCTGTCCTCTCTTACCGATGAGAACACCCATTTCATCTCCACTTAAATCAATATCCATTGTTCTCTCTTCTTCGTTGTATTTCAAATCAACTACAACTTCTAATTTCATAGCTGTAAATACATCATTTAAGAATGTCTTTACATTATCTTCAAGAGAACATTTCACAGCTGCCTTAATAACTGCAGGTTTTGCACCAATTCCTAAGAATCCGTTAGAACCTTCATCAACAACCTGATAATCTAATTTATCACTTGTAACACCCAATTTCTGACAAGCCTCTGTAATTGCATCATTGACTGTCTTAGCAGATACTTCAATATATTCCATATCCTTTATCCTCCATATTAAAAGAAAATCAATATACTAATTATTTATTTGTTATTCTTTTCGTTGTAATTACGAACCATATTTGCTTTTTCCATCATACTACCAGCTTTTGCAGGTGCAGTATTTGTACTAGAAGAATTATTATTTACAGAAACATTTGCTTTGCTCTGAATATTTCTGGTATTCATATTTGCATAAGCATTTAATAATTCCTGATTCTTCTGCATTTTTTCAAGCTTCTTAGCACTCTTAGCCTGATTCTTCTTAATAATCTCATCAAAGTCAAGCTTATCAAGATGTTTATTAACAAGAACCTGCTGAATACTTCTAACAACACTACCTGCTACCCAGTAAAGACCCATACCTGAAGGTAATGAGAAACAGAACCAAGCTGACATAATAGGCATGATGTTGTTCATAGTCTTCATAGAAGCTGCCATAGAATCAGCCTGAGAATCACCCTTCTTATCACTGTTCTGCTGTGGCATTAACTTAACGTTAATCCACTGAGTTAATGCAGCTAATAAAGGAATAGCAACTGCTCCAATAACGATTCCCCATGCTCCAGCCTGAAAACCACTAGTAATTAAATTCATAGGTGAATCACCAATATTCAAACCTAAGAAGTTATTGTAATTATCAATCAGACCAGTAGATGTAGCATTTGTCAAAATAGCCTGACCTTCATAAGTAAGACTAGTTAAATCATAATGTTCAGCAACAAGTGCCATATCTGTTGAAGATAACTTATTTAATACATCAATAATACCATTGCTTAAGCTACCTTCCGTCATGCTCTTACCATACATTGCAACAGTATTGTTGATAGTCTCAACACCTGAATTCTGAAGGAAAGCACCTTTATCAGTAGCAATAATCTTGTCTGCAAGAACACGGAAAGTGTCACCAATCTTTGTAACATATGCTGGCATTGCATAAATTACACGATACAAAGCAAAAAGAATAGGCATCTGAATTAATAACTGAAGACAGCTACCAGTAGGTGATACACCATATTTAGCGTATACAGCCTGAACTTCCTGATTCTGTGCCATCATAGAATCATTATCTTTTTTATCTTTGTATTTTGCCTGAATTGCCTGAATCTCAGGATTCATTTTTGCAGAAAGTTTTGAGAACTTTTGCTGTTTAATAGTAAGAGGCATCATCAATAAGTTAACTACTATAGTAAATAAGATGATAGCCAAACCAATGTTAGGAATTCCTATTAAATCAATAACTGTGAAAATTCCTTCCATGATTTTTCCCAATACCCACGCAACTTGTCCAATAATGAAAGTACTATCTTGGGTTAAAAAAATACCGTTCATTTATCCTCCTAACATTACCGCTTAAGGAACTGGATCATATCCTCCTTTTGAAAAAGGATTACATCTCAATATTCTCCATATAGCTAAAAGTCCCCCCTTAAAAGCACCATACTTCTGTATTGCTTCTAATCCATACTGTGAACAAGTAGGAATATAAGGACATTTCGTACTTTTTAATGGAGATATATACTTTTGATAAAATTTAATTGCGGCAATAAATAGATTTTTCATAACATTACTCAATCGAAATAAAAGTAAACTTTTATAATATGATGAAGCTTACTTAAGTGTAACAGTGCACTCTCCACCTCTTCATAACCTACGGTAGCTGCACTTGGTCTCGCGACGATTACAATATCCAAACCACTATTGAATACCGTTTCATGTAATCGATAACTTTCTCTTACCAGTCTTGTAACGCGATGTCTTACAACACTGTTTCCAACTTTTTTACTCACACTAATTCCAAGACGATTCTTGCCGAGGCCATTTTCCTTTACATACATGACAAGATACTTATTTGCATATGATTTACCATATTTATATACAAATTGAAATTGGTGATTTTTCTTTAACGATTCTGAAAACTGCATGGAATCCTCCTATATCATATAAGAGAAAAAAAGGTCACATTGCTGTGACCTATGCTGATAATTTCTTTCTTCCTTTTGCACGTCTTGCTGCTAAAACTTTTCTTCCGCCAGGAGTACTCATTCTGGCTCTGAAACCGTGAACCTTTGAACGGGAACGTTTCTTAGGCTGAAATGTCATCTTCATGGAAAGGCACCTCCTTCTCTTAACCTTATTATATAAAGGTAAACAAATTTTTTAGTTCATAGGCGCAAAAAAATACGCCTTCCTTTCGGAAAATAGCATATTGATTGTATAAGAAAAGAACCTCAATGTCAAGTAAAAAACAATAAAAATGCTGAAAAATACTGAGTTTTTTAAGATTTCAAATTTGTAAAAAAAATTTTTTTTGAGTTATCCACATAGATATTCACATAATAATATCTAATTTTTAATATCCACACCCTGTTGATAGTTTGTGGATAATTTTTGTATGTACATGTATATCTTGTGCAAATCATGTGTAAATGTTTTCGCTTTTATGGTAAATACAGGGATTTTTTATTTTCAACAATTTGTCCACTTATTCACATTAATATCCACATTATATGTTTATTAGTCAATTTATGAACATATTTATCAACATTATGTGGATAACTTTATCCATATCCTGTTCATAACTAGTATTTGAAAAATAAATTACTTTATATTATC
>CAZHEM010000173.1:0-4978 GCA_964531725.1 uncultured Acetatifactor sp. | reverse complement strand
CCACTTGATGCTTGTTGATTTGACTAACTTTGGTCTTACTGGTAAAGCTGTAGAGAAGTTATTAGATGCAGCTCACATTACCTGTAACAAGAATACCATTCCAAATGATCCACAGTCTCCATTTGTAACCAGTGGTGTTCGTTTAGGTACTCCTGCAGTTACCTCTAGAGGTATGAATGTGGAAGATATGGATAAGATTGCAGAAGCTATCGCACTTGTAATTAAGGGTGGCGAGGACAAAGTTCCAGAAGCTCGTGCAATTGTACAGACTTTAACAGACAAATATCCTCTTGTATAATTAACTATATGGATACATAAGCCGTTCCTGATTTATTTCAGGGGCGGCTTTTTTTGCATGTTATATTGTGTTATTGCATAAAAGGATTTTAAAATATGAGATTTCTTTTGACACTTTTCATCATTTAAAAAATTTTCCAAAAAGGGGGTTGTGTTTCATACTTCACTGTGCTAAAATATCCATCAGTGACAAACAAGTGTCTTTGACACAAAAACATTCCCAAGAGAAATGAGGTTTAACATGGGAGAAACAGCCAAATACTTCGTGGTAAAACAAAAAGCAATACCAGAAGTACTTTTGAAAGTAGTAGAAGCCAAAAGGCTATTAGATTCTGAAAAGGCATTGACGATACAGGATGCGGTGGATGCGGTTGGTATCAGTCGAAGTTCTTTTTACAAGTATAAGGATGATATTTTTCAGTTTCATGATAATTCTCAGGGTACCACATTTACCATGACTTTTCAAATGGATGATGAACCTGGACTTTTATCTGATGTATTGAAGTTGATAGCAGAATATCATGCCAACATACTTACCATACATCAGAGTATTCCAATTAATGGAATAGCATCTCTTAGTCTGAGCATACAGGTGTTACAGACTACAGGAGATATATCTAAAATGATTGAACAGATGGAGAGCCAGAAGGGCGTACATCATGTCAAAATATTAGCGAAAGAATAGCCGCAAGGCAAGATGGAGGAGATAGATTATGATTAACGTAGCAGTATTAGGATATGGCACAGTAGGAAGCGGTGTTGTAGAAGTTATTGAACAGAATAAGGAAATGGTTAACAAGAAGGCTGCGGCTGACTTACATGTAAAATACATTTTGGATTTAAGAGATTTCCCTGGTGATCCATATGCAGACAGAGTGGTACATGATTTTAACATCATCTTAGAGGATGAGGAAGTAAGCATTGTCTGTGAAGTAATGGGTGGTGTTGGTGCTGCTTACCAGTTCACCAAGCAGGCTTTGGAAAAAGGTAAGAGCGTATGTACTTCTAACAAAGAATTAGTTGCTAAGCATGGTCCAGAACTTCTTGCAATTGCTAGAGAGAACAATTGTAACTACTTGTTTGAAGCAAGTGTTGGTGGTGGTATTCCAATCATCCGTCCTTTGAACTATTCTTTAACAGCTGAGAAGATTGAGGCGATTACTGGTATCTTAAATGGTACTACCAACTATATCTTAAGCAAGATGGAGCGTGAAGGTGCTGACTTTGAAGACGTACTTAAGGAAGCACAGGAAAAAGGATATGCTGAGAGAAATCCAGAAGCAGATGTAGAAGGTCATGATGCATGTCGTAAGATTGCAATTCTTTCTTCATTGATGATGGGTAAGAATGTAGATTCTGAGAAAGTATTTACCGAAGGTATCACAAAAGTAACTGCAGCAGATTTCGTATATGCAAAGGCTGCGAATAAGACTGTGAAGCTTCTTGCAATGAGCAAGGCTGTATCAGATGATGAAGCCCTTGCAATGGTTGCACCTTGTATGATTAGCAAAGAGCATCCACTTGCAATGGTAAATGATGTATTTAACGCAGTGTTCGTAACAGGCAATATGCTTGGTGATTCTATGTATTATGGTCGCGGAGCTGGTAAGCTTCCTACCGCAAGTGCAGTTGTGTCAGACGTGGTAGACTGTGCAAGACATCAGGGCAAGACTGTTATGTGCTTCTGGGATAAGGAAGAAGTGAAACTTAGCGATGTGGCTGAAGTTGAGAGAAGCTTCTTTGTTCGTGCTTTAAGCTCTGCAAAGGACGCAGTAGTAGCTGCTTTCCCTAATGGTGCCGTAGTAACCGTAGATGGAAGAAATGATGATTTCGGTTACTTTACTGCTGCTATGAAAGAGAAGGATTTTGCTACAAAATGTGCTGAATTAGGTGATGCAGTATTGAGCAAGATTCGTGTGGAAGCGTAGAACAAGCGAATTGATACATAACATCAATAGTAGGATGACAGAGATATTAAGACAGAGATTTAGTTTCTAGTGTGCGTGGCATACGGAAAAGAGGAGATTATGAAATATATAGTAGTATTGGGAGACGGTATGGCAGATGAACCAATTGAGGCTTTAAATAACAAGACCCCATTGGAATATGCCAACACTCCAAATATGGATAGACTAAGTAAACTTTCTGAGGTTGGCATGGTTCATACCATCCCAGAAGGAATGAGTCCAGGTTCTGATACAGCGAACCTTTCCGTAATGGGATATGACCCTAAGAAATATTATTCAGGTCGTTCTCCATTGGAAGCGTTAAGCATTGGTGTACCTATGAAGGATACGGATATTGCTATCCGTTGTAATATTGTAACCATTTCAGAGGATGATGTTCCTTTTGAAGAAAAGACGATTATTGACCACAGTTCTTCTGAAATCAGTACAGAAGATTGTGCAGTATTGTTAGAAGCAGTTACCAAGGAATTGGCTAATGACACCTATCAGTATTATCTCGGTACTAGCTACCGTCATTGCTTAATCTGGGATAAAGGTCAGGTTGTAGAACTCACTCCACCACATGACGTATTAGGTAGAGTGATTGGAGAGTATTTACCTAAGGATGAGGCACTTCGCGAGATGATGCGCAAGAGCTATGATATCTTAGTAAATCATCCTATTAATATAGAAAGAAAAGCTAAGGGACTAAACCCTGCTAACTGCTGTTGGTTCTGGGGTGCAGGAACTAAACCAATGCTTTCTTCTTTTGAAGAGAAGACTGGTAAAAAAGGTATGATGGTGTCTGCGGTAGACTTGCTGAAAGGTATTGCAGTAGGTGCAGGCATGGGAGTTGCCTTAGTAGAAGGCGCCAATGGCGGCTTGCATACCAATTATGCTGGTAAAGTAGAGGCTGCTGTAAAGGCGGTTACAGAAGATGGCTATGATTTTACATATATTCATGTAGAAGCTCCAGATGAGATGGGCCATCAGGGTAGTGTAGAACGTAAGGTTCAGGCTATTGAATTCTTAGATACTAAGGTTATCGGACCAGTAGTAGAGAAGATGGAAGCGGCAGGAGAGGATTTCAGACTTCTTGTTTTACCGGATCATCCAACTCCAATTAGAGTGAGAACACATACTTCGGATAATGTTCCATATATGCTTTATGACAGTACAAAGCTAGAGAATAATACATGGAATTATAATGAAGAAGAAGGCCGTGCAAGCGGTAACTATATGGCAGAAGGTCATAAACTAATTGACAAATTCCTACAGATATAATAAAAAGAGCTTAGTGAGTTCTTAATGAAGTAAAAGATTACCTGTAAAAGGAGAAGAATTTGCAGGTTATGGAAAGGTATGGTTTTAAGAAATGTCTAAGGTAGTAAAATTCGGTGGAAGCTCATTAGCAAGTGCAGAGCAGTTCCAGAAAGTTGGCAATATTATTCGTATGGATGCAGAACGTAAATATGTAGTTCCTTCTGCACCAGGTAAGAGATTTGGTAAGGATACCAAAGTAACTGATATGCTTTACGCATGCTATGATTTAGCAGAGAATGGTAAAGATTTTAAGGCTGAATTAAAAGCTATTAAGGAGAGATATCAGGAGATTATTGATGGTTTAAAGCTTGAATTAGATTTAACAGAAGAGTTCAAGACTATTGAGAAGAACTTCAAGTCTAAAGCTGGTAGCAATTACGCAGCTTCCAGAGGTGAGTACTTAAATGGTATCATCATGGCAAATTACCTTGGTTATGAATTTATTGATGCGGCTACTGTTATTTTCTTCAAGGAAAGTGGCGAATTCGATGCTGTGAAGACTCAGGAAGTTTTGTCAGCTAAGTTGGCTACTTGTGATAAAGCTGTTGTACCTGGATTCTATGGTGCATTACCAGATGGTACTGTAAAGACTTTCTCAAGAGGTGGTTCTGACGTAACAGGTTCTATTGTTGCGAAAGCTGCTAAGGTTGATGTATATGAGAACTGGACTGATGTATCAGGTTTCTTGATTGCAGATCCAAGAATTATTGATAACCCAGAAGGTATTGATGTGATTACATATCGTGAGCTTCGTGAGTTGTCATATATGGGTGCTAGTGTACTTCATGAAGACGCTATCTTCCCAGTACGTCAGGAAGGTATTCCAATCAATATTCGTAATACCAATGCTCCAGAAGACAATGGTACTTGGATTGTAGGAAGTACTTGCCAGAAGTCAAAATATGTTATTACTGGTATTGCTGGTAAGAAGGGCTTCTGTTCTATCAATATTGAAAAAGACATGATGAATGCTGAAATTGGTTTCGGTAGAAAAGTATTACAGGCATTTGAAGAAAATGGAATTTCTTTTGAACATGTTCCATCAGGTATTGATACCATGACTGTATTCGTTCATCAGGATGAGTTCATGCACAAAGAGCAGAGTGTAGTTGCAGGTCTTCATAGATTGGCTAATCCAGATGCGATTGATATTGAGGCTGATTTGGCTCTTATCGCAGTAGTAGGTCGTGGTATGAAGTCTATGAGAGGTACCGCAGGAAGAATTTTCTCTGCGCTTGCACACAGCAATATCAATGTTAAAATGATTGATCAGGGTTCTTCTGAGTTAAATATCATTATTGGTGTAGCAAATGATGATTTTGAAGCCGCTATTAAAGCAATCTATGATATTTTTGTTATTACCAAGTTATAAAATATAGGAAGTAGACCCATTTTTATAGAACACCGGTATC
>CAZHEM010000172.1:0-4985 GCA_964531725.1 uncultured Acetatifactor sp. | reverse complement strand
ATTCTTTCACGGTTACCTTCTTTGATTTTACCATAAACTTTTACGGTATCACCAACGTTAAATTCTACAACGTCTGATTTTAACTGTTCTGCTTCGATTTCTCTAATAATATTACTCATAGTGAGCCTCCTTAATAAAATTGGATGTTCTTAATACCTATGTAACAGAGGACCATCTCGTTTTCACAACATTCAGATTTTAACACATTACACTAAGTAATGCAAGTACTTTTTATTTATATTTCAACATTTTACCCGAATTACTTCTTGCACACTAACCTAGCCACCACACAGATTCTTCAGATAAATATAATCCCAACTTTTCCTGTAAACTACGAGACACCCCATTGCCTATAATCACTTGACAATATGGCGTAAATCCCTGCTCAATTTGACGATTAATTAAGTAGCTTTCCAATGCTACGCCTATTCCTCTACCTCTATGAGTCTCATCTACATATAGCATTCCCATACTGCCATCATCATGTGTACCAATAAAGCCAACCAATTGTTCATCTACAAAGGCTCCATACATAGCTTTCGCCAAGATTCGTCCACGTAGATATTCTTCACAATCATGCTCATAGTTGTCATTCAAATAAGAAAGACTATCCAGCTCTAAGCATCGAATATCCTTATGTCTTACTGGTAATACTTCCTTTTTCGTATAACATGCCTGTTTTGCTTCTAGGAGGACCTGACATTCTCTCGCCTTACACAACGGATCAATCATCTCCTGTTGTGTAATAATGATAGAGGATGCATCTTGAGGTATCACTTCCAATACTTTATCTAGGTGTTCCATCTTTGCAACTTGTAGCATAACACATTTGCATTCATGATAAAAAACTACAAAGCTGTCACCTGTTTCATAAAGAATATCTGCCATACCACGGCCAAGAGCTTCCATAATATGAATATTCTTACGTTTTTTCTTGGATAGCTTCTCTATTAATTTCTGCTTTTTCAGATATTTCTTGTATAAATCAGGACGAATACGTTTGGTACGTTCCTCCGACTGCTCCAAACGCCATTTCACAATATTTTTATGATTACCTGACATTAAAACTGCTGGAACTTTCTTATCTTTCCACACTTCTGGTCTAGAATACTGAGGATATTCCAATAAATCATTATGAAAACTTTCTGTCTCTGCAGACACATCGTTATTCAATACACCTGGAACCAAACGAGAAATAGCGTCAATCATAACCATAGCAGGCAGTTCTCCACCAGTTAACACATAATCACCAATGGACACATAATCTGTTACCACTTCTTCTAGTACTCTCTCATCAATCCCTTCATAATGTCCGCACAGAAAAATCAATTCATCTTCTTTCGCCAACTCACTAGCTAGCTTCTGTGAAAAAGGTACTCCTTGGGGAGTCACATAAATAGTTCTTACCTTCTTACCACCAGAAACCGCTTGATGGGCATCATAAACAGGCTGTGCTTGCATCAACATTCCAGCACCGCCACCATATGGATAATCGTCCACTTTTCCATGTTTATCCAAAGTGTAATCACGAATATTCACTGCATCAATTGTAAGCAGATTCTTTTCCATTGCCCTTCCAATTATACTAGTATTTAAACCTTGCATAATCATGTCAGGAAATAAGGTTAATACGTGAAATTTCATCTTAACAACCACATGTCTTTCCATGACCTACAATCATTCTATTATAGGCATTTATCTTAATCCAAAAGTCCATCCATTACATGTACTTTTACAAAACCAGCTTCTACATCTACCTGTAGTACACACTGCTTTATAGCAGGTAATAATAATTCTCTGCCATCTGTCATATCAATTACATAAACGTCATTCGCACCAGTTTCCATTACCTCACGTAGGATACCAATCTCTTGTTCTTCCTCGTTGATAACTTTTAAGCCCATTAAATCAGCAATAAAATATTCATCACGACTCAAACGAACAGCATTCGCTCTAGTAACATACAAACTCTTCTGACGATACTTTTCTACATCATTTATATTGTCAATTCCTTTAAACTTAAGGATTACCATCTGTTTAAAGAACTTAACCGATTCAATTTCAAGAGTAATCTGTTCTTTTCCTGTATCTAAGATTACTTCTTTTAACTTTTTGAAACGTCTAACATCATCTGTTGTAGGATATACTTTTACCTCTCCACGTACACCATGGGTTGATGATATTACGCCAACCTGTAAAATCTCTTCCATTTATACCTCTCATTAATCTGCATCAAAGTGCAAAAATCATCTTTTATCAGATAATACAAAGTTAAAAATGGAGAAACATGTATAACATGTTTCTCCTAAAAGCCTAGACAATTTCCACGTCAACTCTTCTGTTGTCTTTGGATGATGCTGCTTTCACAACGGAACGGATTGCCTTAGCAATTCTTCCCTGCTTACCGATAACTTTACCCATATCAGATGCAGCTACATGAAGTTCAATGACTGTATTTTTACCTTCAGTCTTCTCAGTTACAACTACTTCATCCGGATTATCTACAAGCGCTTTTGCAACTACTTCTACTAATTCCTTCATAATCCACCTCCAAAGATTAGATTATTATTTTACAATACCTGCAACTTTGAAAAGCTTGCCAACAACCTCTGTAGGCTGTGCACCATTTGCTAACCATTTCTTTGCTGCTTCTTCATCAATCTTGAAAGTGCTTGGATTGGTGTTTGGATCATAAGTACCAATCTCATCGATGAATCTACCATCTCTTGGAGAACGAGAATCAGCTACGATGATTCTATAAAAAGGTGCTTTCTTCTGACCCATTCTTCTTAATCTGATTTTAACTGCCATTTCTTTTACCTCCGCTTTACGCTTAATAAATTATTGTTATTTATATGATAAGAACTTTACTTTTGTATGTAATGTCCGTATCTACGCTACTATTCCCTTAAAAAGGAAATCTTCCGCCACCCATTCCTGGGAAGCCACCAAACATTCCACGGCCTCTCTTACCGCCGCCGAACTGTTTCATCATCTTCTGGCTCTGCTCGAACTGTTTGATGAATCTGTTAACTACTGCAATATCCACACCTGCGCCCTTGGCAATTCTGTGCTTTCTCTTAGGATTCAAAAGCTTTGGATTCCTACGTTCTTCCTTCGTCATGGAGAGAACAATTGCTTCCATATGCTTCAACTGCTTCTCATCTATCATCGACTCCAAATCAGCTGCCTTAACTCCCATTCCCGGAAGCATACCTAAGATGCTGGATAAACCACCCATATTACGCATCTGTTTCATACTTTCAAGGTAATCTTCAAAATCGAACTTACCTTTCTTCATACGGTTCGCCATATCGCGACCCTTATCCTCGTCAATGTCGATGCTCGCCTGTGCCTTATCAATCAAGGAAAGCACATCGCCCATTCCAAGGATTCTGCTTGCCATACGGTCTGGATATAATTGCTCCATATCAGAAAGCTTCTCACCCATACCAACAAAGAGAATTGGCTTACCTGTAACTGCTTTAATGGAAAGTGCCGCACCACCTCTGGTGTCGCCATCCATCTTGGAAAGAACCACTCCATCGATGCCAACTTGTTCATCGAACTCCTTAGCAACATTGACTGCATCCTGACCAGTCATAGCATCTACTACTAAAAGTGTCTGATGCACAGATACATTCTCTTTAATCTCACGAAGCTCATTCATCATATCCTCATCTACATGAAGACGACCAGCCGTATCCAGAATAACAACATTGTGTCCATTCTTCTCAGCATGAGCGATCGCTTGCTTTGCGATTTCTACAGGCTTATGGTCTGTACCCAGTGAGAATACATCCACTTCCTGTTTCTTACCATTTATCTGTAACTGCTCAATCGCAGCAGGTCTGTAAATATCGCAGGCAACAAGTAAGGATTTCTTACCCTTTAGCTTAAGCTTGCCAGCAATCTTAGCGGTTGCAGTAGTCTTACCTGCACCCTGAAG
Organism: uncultured Acetatifactor sp.; assembly: GCA_964531725.1. Taxonomy (GTDB): domain Bacteria; phylum Bacillota; class Clostridia; order Lachnospirales; family Lachnospiraceae; genus Acetatifactor. The sequence continues at coordinate 1,036 of CAZHEM010000172.1, read as the reverse complement.
ACCAGCCATCATGATAACAGTAATCGCCTTACCTGGCTGCATAGCAATCTCAGTAGTCTCGCTACCCATGAGGGCTACCATCTCTTCGTTAACGATTTTGATAACCATCTGTCCAGGATTCAAACCATTCATAACATCCTGTCCAATAGCGCGCTCTTCAACTGCCTTTACAAACTGCTTAACCACCTTGAAGTTAACGTCCGCTTCCAAAAGCGCCATCTTAACTTCCTTTAACGCAGCTTTGACATCCTCTTCTGTTAAACGGCCCTTGCTTCTTAAATTTTTAAATACATTTTGTAATTTGTCCGTTAAACTTTCAAATGCCATTGATTACTCCTTATAATTCCTGCATCAAGTCCTGTGACAACTGACGTATCTGTTCCATTCGAGTAGTTTCCTCTTCCTGAGATAAAGTCAACTCAACAATCTTACTAATCTTCTCCTTGGCTCCCGCAAATCGTTCCACCAAATGAAGCTTACTCTCATAGTCTAGCAAAATCTTGTCACAACGCTTAATCAAGTCATGTACGCCCTGTCTGCTAATGCCCTGTTCTTCGGCAATCTCGCTTAAGGACATGTCATTATATACCGCATCCTCGTATACCGCACGCTGATGTGGGGTGAGTAATTCACCGTAGAAATCATACAACAGACCTTGTTCAAAAATCTTTTCCATGTTTCAATCACCTTGGGTATCATACTATATATACAAGATACTGTCAAGTATTTTTTCTTTACACCCTAAAAACTTTATAATTTCTCGCTAAAATAGCTCTTGTAACCCTCTCCATAGATTTCTGTTGCGCTAGTTACAATCATAAATGCTAGAGGATCTTCTTCTTTTACAATCTCTTCTGCTTTATGAGCCATTGGTTTCTTAATCACGCACATAATCACTTTTTTATCCTTACCGCTATAGGCACCACTTCCTTGAACATAAGTGACACCTATATCCAAATCTTCTAAAATTCTCTTAGTAATCGCATCTGGCTTATCACTAATAATATAAATTAATTTTGCTCCATCTGTACCATAC
>CAZHEM010000171.1:0-5108 GCA_964531725.1 uncultured Acetatifactor sp. | reverse complement strand
GTTCCTGCAATTTTCTTAGTAGAAGGCTCTTGAGAAGCAGTTTTTGGGGTAGTAGTCTTTTTCGCAACAGTCTTTTTCGCAGTAGGTTTCTTAGGTGCATTCTTTTTAGCACGTGCTTCCTGTACCTTCTTTAATTCTTCTTTGGTATAAGGTACATATTGCAAAATACTAATAGAAAGAGGAGCCATCTTAACTCCAACAGAGAATTCTCTGTCATCCCATTCTTTTTCGTCTGCACGAATTACTCTACTATTTACAATACCACTTCCACCGTATTTTTTAGCATCTGTATTCAAGATTTCTTTGTACTTTCCATCATAGGGAACACCGGTTGTAATCTTGGTCTCTGTACCTGCAAAATTGGCAACTACCAAAAGAGTATCTTCTGGCTTTTTGCCCTTTCTAAGGTATGTGATATAGCAGTCATTTCCAGAAATATTGTTAATCCATTCAAAACCTTCTGGGGAATCATCTAATTCATAAAGAGCATTCATCTTACGATACATCTGATTCAAATCCTTCATAAGAGTGGCAACACCTTTATGCTCTGGAACATCTAATAAATCCCACTGAACTCTTCTGTTCTCATTCCACTCATCAAACTCGGCAATGTCTTGCCCCATGAATAACAATTTCTTACCAGGATGTGTCATGGTATATCCTAAAGTAAGACGCATATTAGCAAATTTCTGTTCACGGTCGCCTGGCATCTTACCAATCATAGTTGCCTTACCATGCACTACTTCGTCATGAGAAAATACAAGCATGAACTTCTCACTATAGGCATAAATCATACTAAAGGTAAGTTCACCATGATGATAGCTTCTGAAATATGGGTCATACTTGATATAATCGATATAATCATTCATGAATCCCATATTCCACTTTAAGTCAAATCCAAGACCGCCATCCTCAAGATTACCTGTAATCAAAGGATAAGCAGTGCTTTCTTCTGCAATTGAAAGGACACCCGGATTCCTCTTCTTCATAATAGAATTCAAATGTTTCATAAATTCAATGGCTTCCAAATTCTCGTTGCCACCATACATATTAGCAACCCATTCACCATCATTCTTGCCATAATCTAGATAAAGCATACTTGCCACTGCATCCATACGAATGGCATCCACATGGAACTTTTCTACCCAGAACAATGCGTTGGCAATCAAATAGTTAGATACTTCTGGACGACCATAATTGTATATTAAGGTTCCCCAGTGAGGGTGCGAACCCTGACGTGGGTCTAAATGTTCATAGAGACAGGTTCCATCAAAATTAGACAATCCATATGTATCTCTTGGAAAATGCGCTGGTACCCAATCCAAAATAACACCAATTTCAGCTTTATGAAGCTCATTTACAAAATACATAAAGTCCTCAGGTGTACCATAACGAGCAGTAGGCGCGTAGTAACCAATTACCTGATATCCCCAAGAACCATCAAAAGGATGTTCCATAACAGGCATTAGCTCCACATGGGTATATCCCATCTCTCTCACATAATCAATTACTTTTTTAGCAATATCACGATAGTTAGCATAATCTTCACCTTCTTCTGGATCTACAAAGGAACCAAGATAAAGTTCATATACACTAACTGGTGCATTGCCAGTCTGAAATTTCTTACGATTAGCAATGAACTTTTTATCATCCCATTCAAAGTGAGATAAATCGGCAATTACAGACGCTGTCTCTGGACGTTTCTGCGCCGCATTACCATATGGATCTGCCTTCAAATAGGTAAGACCACTCTTTAGCTTTAATTCAAACTTATAATTATCTCCAACCTTAGCTCCAGGAACAAAGATTTCAAAAATACCAGAATCCCACAGTCTTCTCATCTGATGAATTCTGCCGTCCCAATTATTGAAATCACCCACTACACTAACACGCAATGCACTAGGAGCCCACACTGCAAAATAAGTGCCATCTACACTATTTAATCGCATAGGATGTGCTCCCAGCTTTTCATAAATAGTGTAATGAATACCATTACGAAACTTCTCGGTGTCTTCCTTCGTAATACGTGGTTCAAAGCGATATGGATCCTGTACATGAACCTCTGTGCCATCTTCATACACAACCACATATTCATAGTCTGGAAGTACAGTATCGGGAAGTAATGCTGCAAAATAACCCTCTTCATCTGCTAGTTCCATGGACACCTTCTCTTTATTCCATGTTACAAATACTTCCTTAGCATTTGGGAAATACGCCTGCATCAAAATCTGTTTTCCCATTCTTGTTGGTCCTAATAATTCATGTGGATTATCACATTCTGAATAAATAATCTCTTCAATCTTAGGCCAATTCATCAATTTGTATAGTTTATCATTCATACTGCTACCCCTTTCCTGCATTACTATTTATCTAATATCATGCAAAAACAAACCACTACGAAGCTTTGGTTCAAACCATGTTGACTTTGGAGGCATTAAACGATTAGCATCTGCCACCGCAAACAACTCTCCAATAGAAGTTGGATACATAGAAAATGCAACCTTCATATCCCCATGCACTCTACGTTCTAACTCCTCCAATCCTCTGATACCACCAACGAAATCAATTCTCTTATCAGTCTTAGGATCTGCAATGCCTAAGATTGGATGAAGTAATGCATTCTGTAATACGGATACATCCAATCCATCTACTTCATCGGCACTTTGAATGCTTTCCTTTGCTGTTAATTTATACCATTTATCTTCAAGGAACATTCCAAAGCATCCTTTTTTCTCTGGACGATATGCAACTGTTCCCTTTTCTTCTATAACAAAGCCTTCTTCTACCTTTGCCATGAATTCTTCTGTGGTGTAACCATTTAAATCCTTTACAACTCTATTATAATCCATAATGAACAATTCTTCATCAGGGAAAAGCACAGAAAGGAAGAAATTGTATTCCTCATTACCTGTATAGTTAGGGTTCTCATTTCTTCTCTTAAGTCCAACCTTCACAGCAGATGCGCAACGATGATGTCCATCTGCAATATACACAGCAGGAATCTGTGCAAAAGAAGTCTGAATGGTATTCACCTGTGCTTCTTCACTAATCACCCATACCTTATGTCCAATGCTATCCTCTGATACAAAATCATACACTGGTGCAGTACCCTTAACAGTCTTCACAATAGACTGCAACACTTCATTGCTTCTATATGCCAAGAAAATTGGACCAGTCTGCATACTACAGATATCTACATGATTAATTCTATCCTGTTCTTTATCTGCACGGGTATTTTCATGTTTTTTAATAATATTATTGGTGTAATCGTCAATAGATGCACATGCTACAATACCAGTCTGACTTCTTCCATTCATAGTCTGTTCGTACAAATAATAGCAAGGAGTATCTTCCTGCACAAATTTGCCTTCTGCAACTTGTCCCCAAAGCATCTCTTTTGCTTTTGCATACACTTCTGGAGCATATGTATCAACCGATGCATCAAATTGTGTTTCTGCTCTATCAATCGCCAAAAATGACATTGGATTTTTCTTTACAACAGCAACTGCTTCTTCACGATTATATACATCATATGGAAGCGCAGCTATTTTATCTTCCAAGCCCTCCTTTGGTCTGTATGCTTTAAATGGTCTAATATTTGCCATGATCTTTTCCTCTTTCGCGTATTTTTTATAATTATTTTATCAAATTAAACTATACATAACAAGTCGTCAGTGCTAAAATATGTAAAGTATCCGTTTAGTATTTTCGGGAAAGGAATGATTATTATGACAGAACAACATAGAGAAATATTAAATCGAATCCATGCATATTCTGACAAGGTTATGGGGGATATTGATCCTCAGAAAGTTCAAGTATCCGTTCAGTTAGAAAAGCTTCGCCCTATTATGGAAGAAATTGCTGGTGAGCTTAACATGAGTTTAACTGATGTTTTTATCCTATATATGGACTTGCAGAGTGAAGCAACTTGCCAATCTGACCAAAAGTTACGTGAGTCTCTTCAGGATATCAACAACGGAGATGGCACTCCATTTTTATTCCGTTAGTTTTCTAAATGTTATACTTTTATCTACAACTTGTTATATTTAAATAGTGAACGCCATATAGCCTTTAACTGCTATATGGCGTTTCTTTTTGCTTTATTTTACAATTCTTGCACGGAATACACCGTCAATTGCTTCTAATGCTTTTACAATATCTTCGGTTACATGGTCTTCAACATCCATCATAGTATAAGCATATTCGCCTTTAGATTTATTGGTCATGTCAGAGATATTGATTCCTTTTTCACCGAATACCGCAGTGAATTTGGTAATCATATTAGCAATATTCTTATGGAACACTGCCACACGGCCAACCTTGGTGCATACACCCATATCACATGCTGGGTAGTTAACACTATTCTTGATGTTACCATTCTCTAAGTAATCCATCATCTCTAATACAGCCATCTTAGCACAGTTATCTTCTGATTCTTCTGTACTAGCACCCAAATGAGGAATTACGATACATCCATCTACACCTGCAGTAGTTGGGTTAGGGAAATCAGTTACATAACGATGTACTTTACCAGACTTTAATGCCTCTAATACATCTGCTTCGTTAGCAAGAAGGTCTCTTGCGAAGTTCAAGATTACAACGCCATCTTTCATCTTAGCGATAGCATTTTTATCAATCATACCTTTAGTAGAATCTAACAATGGCACATGAACAGTAATGTAATCACAGTTAGCATAAATATCTTCTACATTCAACACATGCTTAACATCACGGCTTAAGCTCCATGCTGCATTAACTGATACATATGGGTCATATCCATATACTTCCATACCAAAATGTCTTGCAGTATTTGCAACCTTAACACCGATAGCACCAAGACCAATTACACCAAGTTTCTTACCGAACAACTCAGTACCAGCAAAGTTCTTTTTCTCTTTCTCAGCGGTCTTTGCAATATTCTCATCATCTTTTGCAGATTTTACCCATTCAATACCGCCTACAACGTCACGTGCAGCAAGCAACATACCTGCGATAACAAGTTCTTTTACACCATTTGCATTTGCACCTGGAGTATTAAATACAACAATACCCTTCTCTGCACATTTATCCAAAGGAATATTGTTAACACCTGCACCTGCTCTTGCTAC
>CAZHEM010000170.1:0-5128 GCA_964531725.1 uncultured Acetatifactor sp. | reverse complement strand
AGGACAGTGTAGGTGGCATACATTGCCCAAAAAGAATATTTTTTGTATAATATAATAGAGAAATAATTAAGAATATTTTGTGGAGAAATCGCTTAAATGATGTAGAAAGTCCAGATGAAAAAAATGAACGACATGGGAAGAAAGGATGAGAGTATATGTCTAAAATAATAAATCAAATGATAAACAATCCTAATATCATACACCAATTAGAATTAATAACCAGAATCATACTAGCAGCCTTTTGCGGAGGATTAATCGGCTATGAACGTGAGAGCCGTAAGAAAACAGCGGGACTTCGTACCCATGTAATTGTGGCGATTTCATCCGCTTTAATGATTGTTTTATCCAAATATGGTTTCAATGATGTGCTAGGGGAATATGTAAGCTTGGACCCATCTAGAATTGCGGCAGGTACCGTTACCGCAATTGGATTTTTAGGCTCTGGAATTATCTTTGCCAGAAAAAGAGATGTGAGCGGAGTAACAACTTCTGCAGGAATGTGGGCTACGCTAGGCGTGGGCATGGCAGTTGGTGCAGGGATGTATGTAATTGGCATTACCACTACATTCATGATTTTGGCGGTAGAAATGTTCTTAGGACGTGGTGGGAAGGTTTCTTATATTATAAAAGAAGTGCATCAGGTACAGGTTGTATTTGCTCATTCTGAGCGAGATGAGCAAATTATGGAGCAAATCAAGAGTGAATTGGAATATAAGAGGGGAACTAAAATATTAAAGTTACAGATTAAGCGTGAGGATGGATTGGTGCATGTAGATGCATTGGTACGTTCCAGAAAGAAGAATTGGAATCTCACAAAATTAGTAGAAAATTATTCAGAGATTGTAAAAATATCGATGTAGAAGTGAAAAAAGAAAATGTAAGTGCTTACACAAAGACATGAAAGGCTATATTGTTCGTCAGTTGCAAACAATTCGGCATAAAAGATAGATAAATATTTAACTTATGCGGAAAGTATTGATACTTTTTTTCATTTAGAGTAAAATCATACCAACATAAAAATGATGCAATGAAGTTTAGTGTTATTCAAAATCAGAAATAACTTCTGTAAAAAGAATGAAAGGGCTTACATTGTGGTCATGAATTAAGATGGGAGAGAAAAAGTATGAGCCGACTAAAGATAGCAACACCTAATAAGGCACAGTTGACAGTAGAACGTCTTTACAAGGACTTAGAGAGACATATTATTGCCAGCCCACCAGGACTTTGTCCGGTTGACTTGCAGTTATCTTTCTTGAAATTATGTCATGCACAGACCTGTGGAAAATGTGTACCTTGTCGTGTTGGATTAGGACAATTGCAGAATTTATTAGAAGATGTATTGGAAGGAAGAGCAAGCTTAAAGACTTTAGACTTGATTAAGGAGACTGCTTCTAATATCGCAGATTCCGCAGATTGTGCCATTGGATATGAAGCAGCACATATGGTGTTAGCTGGATTGGAAGGTTGTAGAGAAGATTACATACATCATATTGAGCATGGTAAATGCTCTTATCATATTACACAGCCAGTTCCTTGCGTGGCACTTTGCCCAGCGGGTGTAGATATTCCAGGATACATCGCTTTGGTAAGGGAAGGACGTTACGCAGAAGCGGTGCAGCTTATTAGAAAGGATAATCCTTTCCCAACTGCATGTGCTCTTATCTGTGAACATCCATGCGAGGCAAGATGTCGTCGTAGTATGATTGATAGCCCTATTAACATTAGAGGCTTGAAGCGTATGGCAGTGGATAATGCTCGTGCCAATACAGTGCCTATTCCAGAGAAGGCTGAAAGCACTGGTAAGAAAGTAGCTATTATCGGTGGTGGTCCTGGTGGACTTTCTGCAGCTTATTATTTAGAGCTAATGGGACACCATGCGGTAGTATTTGAAGAGAAGAGTAAATTAGGCGGAATGCTTCGTTATGGTATTCCAAATTATCGTTTCCCAAGAGAACGACTTCAGGAAGATATTGACACCATTCTTTCAACAGGTGTAGAAGTACATCGTAATACCAGAATTGGTAATGGAGAAGGTGAGATTCCTTTCGATAAATTACGTCAGGAGTATGACGCAGTATATATTGCAATCGGTGCACATACTGACAAGAAGATTGGTATTGAAGGCGAAGATTCTAAGGGCGTAATCTCTGCAGTAGAGATGCTTCGTAACATCGGCGAAGAGAATATGCCAGATTTCAAGGACAAGACAGTGGTAGTAGTTGGTGGCGGTAACGTTGCTATGGACTGTACTCGTTCTGCAATCCGTCTTGGTGCGAAAAAGGTAGGTATTGCTTACCGTAGACGTCAGGAAGATATGACTGCGTTGCCAGAAGAAGTAGAAGGCGCAATTGCAGAGGGCGCAGAGCTTTACAGCTTGAAAGCACCTCATAAAATTGAAGCTGACGAAAATGGTAATGTAGTTGCACTTTGGGTAGAACCACAGATTATTGGACCTATCGATGCATGGGGAAGAGCCCGTCCTATTCAGGCAGAAGTTCCTCTAATGAGAATTCCTTGCGACATCGTAGTTGTTGCAATTGGGCAGGGTATTGAGACTCGTGACTTTGAGGAAGCTGGTGTAGCAATCAAACGTGGAACTATCAGTGCTATGAGCGATAGTGAAGTAAAGGATGCGCAGGGTGTATTCGCTGGTGGTGACTGTGTAACCGGTCCTGCTACTGTAATTCGTGCTATTGCAGCTGGTAAAGTAGCGGCTGCGAATATTGATGAGTATCTTGGATACCATCATGTCATTCCTTGTGATGTGGAGATTCCACCTGTAAGCTATGAAGATAAAGAACCATGTGGAAGAATTCAGCTTAGCGAAGAAGAAGCAAGCAATCGTAAGAAGAATTTTGATGCATTTGAATGTGGAATGACCAAGCAGGAAGCTTGTCAGGAAGCAGGAAGATGCTTACGCTGTGATAAATATGGCTACGGAAGCTTTAAGGGTGGTAGAGCGGCCATCTGGTAATAGTGAGCCATGCACATGCTGAGTGTACTTGTACAACGAAGCATGTATAGGGCGAACGCAGCTCCATGAGCTGAGACGAAGTCGTAGCGAATGGGGATTTGCAGGAACTGCAAAGATTACCAAATGTAAAGTAGAGAAAGGAAACAAACGAAATGATTAACCTAACAATAGATGGCATTGCGGTATCCGTTCCAGAGGGAACTACCGTAATGAAAGCGGCATCCAGTGTTGGAATTGAGGTTCCACATTTGTGTTACTTAGAGGGAATCAATGAAATCAGTGCTTGTAAGGTCTGTGTTGTTGAGATGCAGGGCAAGGACAAATTGATTACCGCATGTAACAGCCCAGTAGAAGAAGGTATGGTTATCTACACCAATTCTCCTAAGGTAAGAAAAGTGAGACGTACCAATGTGGAATTGATTTTGTCCCAGCATGATTGCCATTGTGCAACTTGTGTGAGAAGTGGAAACTGTCCTTTACAGAAGATTTCTAACGATTTGGGAATTATTGAGATTCCGTTCAAGGAAGAACTTCCAGATGTGCCATGGGATCACAACTTCCCATTGATTCGTGATTCTAAGAAATGTATCAAATGTATGCGTTGCGTACAGATTTGTGATAAAGTACAGGGTATGAACGTATGGGATGTACAGAATACTGGTTCTCGTACCACTGTAGACGTAGCTGGTAATAAGACCATTGATTGCTCTGATTGTACCCTCTGTGGTCAGTGTATTACTCACTGCCCAACAGGTGCGCTTCGTGAGCGTAATGATATTCCTAAGGTGTTTGATGTATTGGCAGACCCTGAGAAGATTACAGTAGTTCAGGTGGCACCAGCAGTTCGTACTGCATGGGCTGAGGAATTAGGACTTAGCCATGAAGAAGCAACAGAAGGATTAATGGTTGCAGCACTTAAGAGAATGGGATTTGACTATGTGTTTGATACCAACTTTGCAGCAGACCTTACCATTATGGAAGAGGGAAGCGAATTGTTGGAGCGTATCAGCCATTCAGAGAAATATGCTTGGCCAATGTTTACTTCTTGTTGTCCTGGTTGGGTAAGCTTTGTATCAAAACGCTATCCTAAGTATTTGCGTAATCTGTCTACTGCGAAATCACCACAGCAGATGTTTGGTGCCATGACCAAGACTTATTTTGCAGAAAAAAAGGGTATCGACCCTAACAATATTTGTTGTATCTCTATTATGCCTTGTGTCTCTAAGAAGAGAGAGGCTGCACTTTCTTATATGAAGAGTGCAGGAGCAGGACAGGATGTAGACATTGTACTTACTACTAGAGAGTTGGGACGTATGCTTCGTGCAGAACATATTAACCCACGCTTCTTAAAGGAAGAGAAATTTGATTCACCTTTAGGAGAGGGTACTGGTGCAGCGGTAATATTCGGTGTAACTGGTGGTGTTATGGAAGCAGCTCTTCGTACTGCTTATGCAGTGCTTGAAGGTGAGAATCCGAAAGCAGATGCTTTCCGCGTAGTACGTGGCGAGCAGGGCAGAAAAGAAGCTACTTTTGAGCTTGCAGGCAAGACACTTCGTACCTGTACGGTTAGTGGTCTTGGAAATGCCGAGAAGTTGATGCAGGATATTATTAACGGAGAAGTTCAATATGACTTCGTAGAAGTAATGGCATGTCCTGGTGGATGTGTAGGTGGTGGCGGTCAGCCAATCCATGAAGGCTGCGAGTTGGCAGGTGAGCGTGGAGAAGTTCTCTACGACCTTGACTACAAACGCAAGATTCGTTTCTCACATGAGAACCCAGAAGTACAGAAGGCGTACGAAGAATTCCTTGGTAAGCCACTGGGCCATAAATCACATAAATTATTGCATTCTGATCATGTAAACGAATTGTATTTTGAAACACATAACTACTTTTAGTTACAGTTCAGCCATGCATAAAAAATACGCAATAGGCGCGGGGGAGCTTGCTCACCAAGCGCTTGTTGCGTACTTTTTTATATATGGCGCTCTGCCATAATCGAGATTTGTAGCTGCGAAGCAGCGGAAAAGCCACGAAGTGGCGAAATCGAGATGTGGCTGAACTGTAACGTGTATGCCCTGACAACTTTCCTTTAGCAAAAGATGTCAGGGCATTATTCGCATTTCTTATTTCTTATAAAGTTCCTTCGGTGTCTGC
>CAZHEM010000169.1:0-5197 GCA_964531725.1 uncultured Acetatifactor sp. | reverse complement strand
GGAATTACCAGTAAGGTGGTATCTATTGGTGATGATAGCCAGATGAAGCTGCAGGATACGATGCAGAAAATCGTGAATGACAGCAATGGTGGAATGGTGTGTATAATTATATAAAATAGAAAGAGAAAAGAGCTTATAAGAGATGTTGTGTGTGAACATGATTTATAAGCTCTTTTTTATCAAAAAAGGAAGAGCAGCTTAGCTGTTCTTCCTTTTATGGTGCAATCGGATTGGCTTCATAATATGGAAAAGCATATCCGAATACGGTTACAAATAATGAAATGATGATTGCACAACATAGTAATACACAAACAAAAGTTGTGAACTTACTTTGTGATTTTACTGAAATGGTTTTCTTTTTATTCACAATATGGAAAAACAACAATAAGCCTTTTTCCAAACCACGTATGCAGTAATAGCAGAATGGAATCAGCATTGGTAAGATATAACGTCCCTGTGGCTGGTAATCTGTGGTATAGGAATAGTAAAAGCTGAGGACTGCTGGCATTAACATACAGAATATCATATTGCCATGGAAAAAGAATTCCATCCATTTGCGTTGTGGCTTTTCTTTTGCATAGTATTGTTTGCCTTGTAAAAAGATACAAGCAAGTAATACGATTAGGAAAAAGTATTTGTAAAAACGGTATATCCATATGGAAGTAACAATGGTCATTGGACCATATATGCCAATAAAACTTAGTATGGATAGGTTTACAAAAGAGGTCTTTGTGAGCATATCCCAAACCGAATAGCCTTGATTCTGGAAGGTCTGTCTGGTGTCTGGATGATATTCTGGTAACGCATACATAGAACCACAAATATCTCTAGAGGTTAATCCTAGGATATCACCGTCATAGAGGAAGTAGCTTCTAATAAACCACCAGCTAATGCCTGCTAGTACAATTACACTGATAAAACATCCTTTTTTGAGAAAAGGAATTACATCTAGATGAGGCTTATTGGCAATAAATGAAACATAGTGAGCAATAAATAGCAAAATACAACTGAGTATAAATCCATAAGCATTATAGTAGGATAGGGCGCAAAGGATAATTCCTATTGATAAATAGATACAAGAGCGATAGGAAAAATGATCCTTTAATCCTTTGATTAATCCATATAGCATAATTGTGATGGATAACATACAACAGGAGTCGGTATTTACATAGGTATGGACAAAAATACTCTGAGGTAAAAACGTAACCAAAAAGCTAAATAAATATTGTAGACGATTGTCTGAAAATAAAATTCTAGACAAACGTAATACAACCGCTGCCATAAGTAAACCTAGGCAGAAGTCTACAAGTCTTGCAGTATACAAAAGCGTCGTCTCAGAATCTGTAAATAAATCCACAAAGCGCATGGTATAACCTTGCAGCATATATGGAAGAATTGGCTGGAAACCATAGGAGAAACCATATCCGGGTATGCGGATGGATTCATCATAACCATTAGGTAAGGTGCCATGTTCTGCAATATATTGTGGAATTAAGTAACGATTATACTCATCTGGAGGATTGCCAAATGGTTGCTTGTAAACCATAGATAATCCAATAACAATATAAATCGTAAAATAGATTATTTTTATGGACAAATGCGTAGTTTTTTTCATAATTACTCCAACTAAAAACTTGATATTTTTTATAGTAACACATTCTATTGCATAAAACAAATGAATTGCTTTTTAATATAATGTTCTGTATAATGAATTTGTCTGTTGTTTTGCGAAATTCACTCATTAAAGGAATAGAAAAGTGAAGAAATATATAGAAAAATATAGTGCACATATATGGGGAATTGCAATACTTGTATTCTTTGTTCATGGTGCTAAATTATTCAATGGTTCTATTGGAATCGATACAGAAGACATTATTCATTTACAGGATAAATTTTATGGTGGCTGGCTTGATACTGGAAGACAGGGACTAGTGTTTATAAAAGTTATTCTAGATTTGTTAAATTATAATCCATACTTTGCGGGATTGCTAACATTAATTGGACTTGCCATAGCAGTGGCTTCGTGGATGGCATTGTTTGATTATACATTACAGAAGACAAGCCCAGTATGGATATGGATGGTAGCTGGAGCACTTTGGATTTCTCATCCTATCTTAGTAGAACAGCTATATTTTTCGCTACAAAGTGTAGAAATCTGTATAGGAATGTTCTTGATTGCATTATCCTTGTTTGCAGTACTACAGTGGTGTGAAAAATCAAAGCACATTTGGTTGTTGGTTGGCATAGTAACTGCTATGTTAGCATTCTCTTTGTATCAAGTGTTTGTTCCTATGTTTATTATGGGAACTGTAATGATTTTGCTGTTACAGGGATTGGGTTCCCATACAGAAAAAATGTCTTTTAAGCGACTGATAGAGAGAACTATTCCTTATATGGGAGTGTTCCTTGGAGCCTTTGTTCTTAATATGTTCATTACAAGAATGTTCTTTCAAACTTCCGATTACCTGAGTAGTTTGGTTAGCTGGGGCAGTGAGAGCCTATCTAATATATTATTAGGAATAGGAAAGCATGTGATAAAGGTGTTCACAGGATATCATGCAATACACTATAGTGGTACATTTGGAATGCTATCTATAATAGTGTTTGTTATTGTAATACTGGGAATGAAACATCGAAGGACAAGCACGATGCCTTGTGTGATTTTTTTATACTTGGCATTATGTTTGACACCGTTCTTATTAACAATTATTTGTGGAGCAGAACCTATTGTACGTGCTCAATTAGTATTACCAATTGTAACTGGGAGTTTTGCATATTTGGGTGCATGGATGTTGCTAGATGACCAAGATAACGATGCAAAAATTTTATTAAAAAAGAAATGGAAGATAGTAGCGTCGGTATTGTTGGTTTGTGTAGTTGGCATGAATGTCTGGACACAGACACAAGTTACCATGCGCTTGTATTATACAGATGATTGTCGTTATTCTTATGATGAAGCGTTGGCAAGAGATTTGATTATGCGTATTGAAGGGGCTCAGCTATCCAATGACATAAAAGAGAAGTTACCTGTATATTTTGTTGGAAACAAGTCCTTTGAAGGTAATAATGCTTGCCTGCAAGGTGAGATAATAGGTAAATCTTTCTTTGATTACGATACACAAGTGGAGCCACAGGGATGGTGGAGTACTAGAAGAATTCTAGGTTTTATGCATATTCTTGGAGCTGATTATAGGCAAGTGGGGATGGAACGGATTGAGGAAGCCATTCAGATAAGTGAAGACATGCCGGTATGGCCAGCGCAGGATTGTGTAAAGTTTTGTGAGGACATGGTGATTATAAAGCTGAGTGAGTAAGAAGACTAATTTTAATTTTGTATGCTATCTAGCGAGTAAGCTAGAAGACATAAAATTATTCTCTAAATAAATAGGAGGAAAAAATATGTTAGAGAAATTATTTAAACTTAAGGAGAACAGAACGGATGTTAAGACCGAAGTGATGGCTGGTATTACCACATTCATGACTATGGCATATATCCTTGCTGTTAATCCTAACATTTTATCAGCATCTGGAATGGATCCAGCGGCAATTTTAATTGCTACCGCATTGGCATCCTTCATCGGTACTGTATTAATGGCGCTTATGGCAAACTATCCATTTGCGTTGGCACCTGGTATGGGATTGAATGCATATTTTGCATTTACGGTAGTTGGTGTTTATAAGTATTCTTGGCAGATTGCGTTGCTTGCAGTATTTGTAGAAGGATTAATTTTCATTATTCTTTCTGTTACAAATGTACGTGAAGCAATTTTTAATGCAATTCCATTAACTTTAAAATCAGCAGTTAGTGCTGGTATTGGTTTGTTTATTGCATTTATCGGTTTGCAGAATGCTAAAATTGTTGTAAATAATGATTCTACATTGGTATCTTATCAGGATTTCAAGGCAGATTTTAATTCTGTTGGTATGGGTGCATTACTTGCATTAATTGGTGTAATTATTACAGGTGTATTCTTAGTTAAAAAGATTAAAGGTGGTATCCTTCTTGGTATTATTTCAACATGGGTACTTGGTATTATCTGTGAGTTGATTGGTTTGTATCAGCCAAATCCAGAATTAGGAATGTATTCTGTAATTCCTACCGCATTTATTTCTTTTGATTTATCACCACTTGGTAATACATTCGGTCAGGTATTTAAGGCTGATTTCAGTGCCCTTAGCAATATTGCAGAATTTGTTGTTGTTGTGTTTGCATTCTTATTTGTTGATATCTTTGATACTTTAGGAACTTTAATCGGTGTTTCTTCTAAGGCTAATATGTTAGATGAAAATGGTAAGCTTCCTAAGATTAAAGGTGCACTCTTAGCTGATGCAATCGCAACTACATTTGGTGCGGTATTAGGTACTTCAACAACAACAACCTTCGTGGAAAGCGCTTCTGGCGTAACCGAAGGTGGTAGAACTGGTTTGACAGCAGTGGTAACAGGACTTTTATTCTTGTTGGCAATTATCTTCTCACCATTATTCCTCACAATTCCTTCTTTTGCAACAGCACCTGCATTAATTATCGTAGGTTTCTACATGATGGCATCTGCGGCTAAGATTGATTGGGAGAATGCATTAGAAGCAATTCCTGCATTCCTTTGTATTCTTGCTATGCCAATGATGTATAGTATTTCAGAGGGTATTGCACTTGGTGTTATCTCATGGACATTGCTTCATCTTTTAACTGGTAAGACAAAAGGAAAAGTTAGTCCTTTAATGTATGTTTTAACAGTACTGTTTATCATGAAGTATATTTTCTTATAGAATTAAGAAATCTAATCAAGGGCTTAGGTGTAAACCTTGGCCCTTTTTTGACAGAAAAAGTAGGCAAAAGGGAGAGGATTATGGAGTATTTGGTTTTTATAATTGCGATGGCGACGTTTATGATAGTAATGTTTGCTACGGAGTATTCAAAGGTATGGAAACAAGAAAAAATGTTTACCCATAAACTATATGAAGAATATGGTGTTTGGGAACCAAGAGAATATTCACCAGAAAGAATGGCACATATAAATAGCTATACTAGAAGACATCCCAAAGAAGGGCAAATTGATGATATTACATGGAATGATTTGGGAATGGATGATGTCTTCAAGCGTATGAATAATACTTTGTCTGCCACAGGGGAGGAATATTTATATTATACTTTACGAACCCCTAAGATGAATGAAGAAGAATTAGAACATATGGAGAC
>CAZHEM010000168.1:0-5215 GCA_964531725.1 uncultured Acetatifactor sp. | reverse complement strand
ATATGAGTTGGATGATAGACCAATTGAAGAAGGTTGTGGATGTCCTGCCTGTCAGAGATATTCAAGAGCATATATTCGCCACTTGTTAAAAGCAAAAGAAATGCTTGGAATGCGTCTTTGCGTTCTTCACAATCTCTATTTCTATAATACAATGATGGAAGAGATAAGAGATGCTTTGGATGAAGGCAGATTTGCCGCATATAAGAAGCAGAAGCTAGAGAATATGGCAACACCTTTGGACTAAAATATAAATAGAATATAAAATTATTGGAAAAGGCTTGCCCGAAAAACTATTTTTGTGTATCATACTGTACAGAGAATTTTTACGGGCGTTAAGCGTCAGAATGGAGGACCTAATGGGTATTTTATTAACTGCAGATGCAGCGGCAGCCGGCGAAACCGTTGGATTGCTTGGTATGTTTGTTGTTTATGGTTTATTATTTTTCGTAATGTGGTTTTTCTTTATCAGACCTCAGAAGAAAGAGCAGAAGAGAGTTGCTGCTATGATTTCTTCTTTGGAAGCAGGTGATTGCGTACTTACCACTTCTGGATTCTATGGAATCGTAATTGATATCTCAGGTGATACTGTTATCGTTGAGTTCGGTAATAACAAGAACTGTCGTATTCCTATGGAGAAGTCAGCAATCAGCCGTGTTGAGAAACCAGGCGAGAACTAAGATATAATTAATTATGAATGTAAAAAGCGATGTTTTAAGTTTGATGTGATATCAACTTTTAATGTCGCTTTTTTGTTCCTGAATAATTGTTTGATAAAAACCAAAACAGAGGTTGAAATTTCGTAATATATCAGTTATTATGAAGTAAGTGGTCTTTCATACTGTACCACGTCAAAGTTTGAAACAGATTTAGGGAGGAAATTATGGAATTAAAGATTACCTGTATCCCAGGCGATGGTATTGGACCTGAGATTGTAGCAGAGGCAAAGAAAGTATTGGAGAAAGTTGCAGCTGTTTATGGACATACAATGAATTTTACAGATATATTAATGGGTGGTGCATCAATTGATGTGCATGGAGTGCCTTTGACTGATGAGGCAATCGAAACCGCTAAGAGCGCAGATGCAGTACTTATGGGCTCAATCGGTGGAGATACCACTACATCTCCATGGTATAAGTTACCACCAAATCTTCGCCCAGAGGCTGGTTTGTTAGCAATTAGAAAAGCCTTGAATTTATTTGCAAACCTTCGTCCAGCAGTATTATATGAAGAGTTAGCTGGTGCATGTCCTTTGAAGGAAGAGATTAGCAAGGCTGGTTTTGATATGATGATTATGCGTGAGCTTACTGGTGGACTTTATTTTGGTGAGCGCAGAACCATTGAAGAGAATGGTGTACGCAAAGCAATTGATACTTTAACCTATGATGAGAATGAAATCAGAAGAATTGCAATTAGAGGTTTTGATATTGCAATGAAGAGAAATAAAAAGGTAACTAGCGTAGATAAAGCAAATGTACTTGACTCTTCTAGACTTTGGAGAAGCGTAGTAGAAGATGTTGCTAAGGATTATCCAGAAGTTACTTTAGAGCATATGTTAGTTGATAACTGTTCGATGCAGCTTGTAAAGAATCCAGCACAGTTCGATGTGATCCTTACTGAGAATATGTTTGGTGATATTTTATCCGATGAAGCAAGTATGGTAACTGGTTCTATCGGAATGCTTGCAAGTGCAAGCTTGAATGATAGCAAGTTTGGTTTATATGAGCCTAGCCATGGTTCTGCACCTGATATTGCAGGCAAGAACATTGCAAACCCTATCGCAACCATTCTTAGTGCAGCAATGATGCTTCGTTACAGCTTTGATTTGGATAAAGAAGCACAGGCAATTGAAGATGCTGTGAAGAAGGTTCTTCAGGATGGTTATAGAACCATTGATATTATGTCGGAAGGATGTACTCAGGTTGGATGTAGCCAGATGGGTGACTTGTTGGTAGAGCGTATCAAATAGTAAATAATACCAATCTACATATTGGATTGTACATAATAGATTTAATTTATAGAAGAAAATAAGGAAAGAGGAAGTAGATATGAGAAGTGATTCGGTAAAATGCGGTACTGCGCAAGCACCACATAGAAGTTTGTTTAATGCATTGGGATATACAGAGGAAGAACGTCGTCGCCCAATGATTGGTATTGTAAGTTCTTATAATGAAATCGTTCCAGGTCATATGAACCTTGATAAGATTGTTGACGCTGTTAAAATGGGCGTTGCTATGGCTGGTGGTACACCAGTAGTATTCCCAGCAATTGCTGTATGTGACGGTATTGCAATGGGACATGTGGGAATGAAATATTCCTTAGTTACCAGAGATTTGATTGCAGATAGTACAGAATGTATGGCTATGGCACATGGCTTCGATGGTTTGGTATGTGTACCTAACTGTGATAAGAATGTTCCAGGTCTTTTAATGGCTGCTGCAAGACTTAACATTCCTACCATTTTCGTATCTGGTGGTCCTATGCTTGCTGGACGTATTGATGGACATAAGACTAGTCTTTCTTCTATGTTTGAGGCAGTAGGTAGTGTAGCTGCTGGAACTATGACTATGGAGAAATTATGTGAATTTGAAGAAAAGGCATGTCCTACCTGTGGTTCTTGTTCCGGTATGTATACTGCAAACTCAATGAACTGCTTAACAGAAGCAATCGGTATGGGCTTAAAGGGCAATGGTACCATCCCAGCAGTATATTCTGAACGTATTCGTCTTGCAAAACATGCAGGTATGAAGATTATGGAATTAGTAGAAAAAGACATTAAGCCAAGAGATATTATGACAGAGAAAGCATTTATGAACGCACTTACTGTTGATATGGCACTTGGATGCTCAACCAACTCTATGCTTCATTTACCAGCGATTGCTAAAGAAGCAGGCGTTGATTTGAACCTTGATATTGCCAATGATTTATCAGCTGTGACTCCTAATCTTTGTCACTTAGCACCAGCTGGTCCTACCTATATGGAAGACTTAAACGAAGCTGGCGGTGTATATGCAGTAATGAATGAGTTAACCAAGAAGAACTTGTTGAACTTAGATTGTATGACAGTTAATGGTACTACCATCGGCGAAAACATTAAGGATTGTGTAAATAGAAATCCAGAAGTTATCAGACCTTTGGAGAATCCATACTCAGAGACAGGCGGAATCGCTATCTTAAAGGGTAACCTTGCTCCAGATAGTGGTGTAGTAAAACGTTCTGCAGTAGTACCTGAGATGTTAGTGCATGAAGGTCCTGCCCGAGTATTTGATTGTGAAGAAGATGCAATTGACGCAATTAAATCAGGCAAGATTGTTGCAGGAGATGTAGTTGTTATTCGCTATGAAGGACCTAAGGGTGGTCCTGGTATGAGAGAGATGCTCAATCCTACTTCTGCAATTGCAGGTATGGGACTTGGTTCTAGTGTAGCTCTTATTACAGATGGTCGTTTCTCAGGTGCATCTCGTGGTGCTTCTATCGGCCATGTATCTCCAGAAGCAGCAGTAGGTGGTCCAATTGCGTTGGTGGAAGAAGGCGATATTATTCGTATCAACATTCCTGAGAACAAATTGGATATGCTTGTAAGTGATGAAGAACTTGCTAAGAGAAGAGAGAACTGGCAGCCTAGAGAGCCTAAGGTACTTACTGGTTATCTTGCAAGATATCGTGAGTTAGTTACCAGTGGTAATAAAGGTGCTGTATTGGAAGTTCCTAAGAAATAATTCTAGCGATGAACTATAGAAGTATTTCTTGCTATGGGAGAATGAAGTATTAACTGGAGGATGAAGAAATGTTATTAAACGGTTCAGAAATCGTTGTAGAATGTTTAAAAGAGCAGGGTGTTGATACCGTATTTGGTTATCCGGGCGGAGCTATTTTGAACATCTATGACGCATTATATAAACATAGTGATGAGATTAAGCATGTGTTAACTTCTCATGAACAGGGGGCTGCTCATGCAGCGGATGGATATGCTAGAGCTACTGGCAAGGTTGGTGTATGTATGGCTACCAGTGGCCCTGGTGCTACCAACTTAGTAACTGGTATTGCAACAGCCTATATGGATTCTGTTCCTATGGTAGCGATTACTGCTAATGTTACCTTACCTTTACTTGGTAAGGATAGTTTTCAGGAAGTAGACATTGCAGGTGTTACCATGCCAATTACCAAACATGGCTACATTGTTAAGAATGTGGAAGAACTAGCGGATACTATTCGTAAAGCATTTGAGATTGCTTCTACTGGTAGACCTGGCCCTGTATTAGTGGATATTACCAAGGATGTTACTGCTGCAACCTGTGAATTTACTCCAATGACAATTGAAAAGAAAGCAGTAGCAAGTCGTTATACCAAAGAAGATATGGATGAAGTGATTGCTTGTATTCAGGCAGCTAAAAAACCTTATATCTATCTTGGTGGTGGTGCGATTATCTCAGAGGCAAGCAAGGAAGTTGCTGAATTTGCAGAGTTAATCGATGCGCCAGTGTGTGATACTTTAATGGGTAAAGGTGCTTTTGATGGCAAGAGCCCACGCTATACTGGCATGATTGGTATGCATGGAACCAAAACATCAAATCTTGGTGTTAGTGATTGTGACTTATTGATTGCATTGGGCGCAAGATTTTCTGACCGTGTAGTTGGCAATCCTAAGAAATTTGCTGAGAATGCAAAAGTAATACATATTGATGTGGATGCTGCAGAGATTAACAAGAATATCCGTGTCGATGTAGCATTGGTTGGTGATTTAAAAGCGGTACTTTCAGAATTAAATAGTAAACTTACCAAGCAGGACAATTCTGAGTGGATGCAGACCATTCAAGATTTGAAGGCTAAGTATCCTTTAAAATATGATGATAGTGTATTATCTTGTCCTTTTGTTATAGAAGAGATTGATCGTGTAACCAATGGAGAGGCTATTATTTCTACTGATGTAGGTCAGCATCAGATGTGGGCAGCTCAGTATTATAAGTATACCCAGCCACGTACCTTCCTTTCATCGGGTGGACTTGGTACTATGGGTTATGGATTGGGTGCATGTATCGGTGCGCAGGTAGGTCAACCTGATAAGGTATGTATTAACATTGCAGGTGATGGATGCTTTAGAATGAACATGAACGAATTGGCAACTGCTAGTCGTTATAATATTCCAATTATTCAGGTTGTAATTAATAACCATGTACTTGGAATGGTACGTCAGTGGCAGACCTTATTCTATGGACAG
>CAZHEM010000167.1:0-5224 GCA_964531725.1 uncultured Acetatifactor sp. | reverse complement strand
ATTGAACGAGATATGATGGAAACTAAAAAAGCATTGATAGAGCAACTTTGAAGTTGTAGGTGAGTGGATATGAAAAAATTATATATAATCGGCGGAACAATGGGAGTCGGCAAAACTGCTGTTAGCCAGCAACTAAAATCTGATTTACCCAATAGCGTATTTCTTGATGGGGATTGGTGTTGGGATGCAAATCCTTTCCACGTAACCAATGAAACCAAAGCAATGGTAACAGATAATATTTGTTACTTACTAAATAACTTTTTACATTGCTCTGCTTATGAAAACGTGATTTTCTGCTGGGTAATGCATCAACAGTCCATCATAGATTCTATCCTGGAAAAATTGGACACACAAAACTGTGAGGTGAAATGTGTTTCACTTATTGCTGATGAAGCCAATTTGCGAAAGCGATTGACTAAAGATGTGGAAAAAGGTATTCGCTCTGAGGATGTGATTGAGAGAAGCGTAGCAAGAATCCTGATGTATAAAACACTCAATACGATAAAAATAGATACTAATGAAAAATTGGTATCTATGGTTGCAAATGAAATCGAGCAGTTATGATGTTGCAAATACCGTTTGTGGGAAACAGAAACTTTCAGGCTTCTGAAGAGTCTGAAAGCATGTAAGAATTTCAGTTAGCAGGTGTATCGCCATGCCGACACTCGCAAGCAAGCTTGCTCGTTGTCGCGGCATTCGCCGTATGCTGCTTCGCTCGAATGTGCCTGCCTGTGTGCAAGCACCCAGAGAGAACCTCACGCATATCATATACAAAGATATGCGTGAGGTATTTTTATGTCACTTGTTGTATTGGATGCTGGCCATGGCGGTTTGAATCCAGGGGCAGTATATAATGGTAGACGAGAATCGGATGATGTACTTAGACTTACTATGGCGATTGGATCGATATTAGAAAATAGAGGAGTGGATGTGTATTATACTAGAACCTCAGATGTATATGAAACACCTACCGAAAAGGCGTTGGAAGGCAATCGAATAGGAGCAGATTATTTTGTATCTATTCATAGGAATTCCAGTCCAGTTCCTAACCAATATACAGGTATTGAATCTTTAGTGTACAATCGTTATTCACGAGCGGCCACCCTTGCCAACAATATCAATGAGCAATTGGAACAGGTTGGCTTTGTCAATCAAGGTGTTAATGAAAGACGTAACCTTGCGGTACTTCGTAGAACTTCTATGCCAGCAGTATTGGTGGAAGTTGGTTTCATCAATACAGATGCAGATAACGAAATTTACGATGAACGCTTCTACGATATTGCCAGAGCTATTGCAGAGGGAATTCTCGAGACCATTAATATGTAAGGTCCCAAATTGAGAGAATATTGTGGGCTTCTTGTGGGGAGTCTACGATAAATAGTGAAAGGGTGCCCTATAAAATATGTTTTGGGGATTCGTAAAGTGAAATGGGAGAATTTCTTGGACGCACATTTTGCTATTCAGTTCGTGTCTTTCTGCGGCTTGAACAATTGGGGTAGCGTGTACGGCATGGGAGCATATTTTTTAAATTCGGGACGAAAAATAGGCATTTCTGCTTGAATTATGTGAGGACGTCTGATTGTTCGTGTCTCGCAAAGGTTTGAGCAAAAAGGGCAAGAAGTTCGCGATTCAAGAAACATATTTTAGCATATGAATTACTTACATATTGCTGATATGTTTCTTGTTCGCGTACATCATGCTCTTTTTGTCAAACACGTTGAAAGACACGAACCTCATCCTCACATAATTCAAGCAGAAATTTTTGCCTATTTTCCTTACGAATTAAAAAATGTACTCCCATGCCGTACACGCTACCCCAATTGTCCAACCTCAGAAAAACACGAATTATCATAAATAGCAAAAGTGCGTCCTTAGAAATTACCCATTTCACGTTCCGAATCAGCCAAAACATATTTCATAGGGCACTCTCATGCTATATTTTAACCGTCTCCCCACAAGAAGCCCACAGCATTTTCTACCAAATCTGGAACCTTACATTTCCCTCTTCACTTTTTACATAAAACTTACAAACAAATTACCCCATTGTGATATTTTTCGAGTCTACCTTAGTGCTAAGATTACTCTTGTAAAAAGAAAAGAGAATAAAGAATAAAGGAATTAGAGGAGAAAATTATGAAAAAGAATGTAAAAACAACAGTAGCACTTATGAGTGCAGTAATTTTAGCAATGGGTGGACTTACCGCTTGCGGTAATGGTGATGAGGCAAATACTCAGACATCAAGTAATGAGACACAGAGCAACGCTACAGTAGTAAGTTCTGAAGTAGCAAGTGCAGAAACAACGGATTTATCTGGTTCTATCCAGATGGTAGGAAGTACTTCTATGGAGAAACTTTCTAATGCGTTAGCAGAAGCTTTTATGGAGATGTATCCAGATGTGAATGTAACTGCTGAGTTTGTTGGCTCTGGTGCAGGAATTGAAGCAGTGAACAATGGAACAACAGATATCGGTAACTCATCAAGAAACTTAAAGGATGAAGAAAAAGCAAACGGTGCGGTTGAAAATATTGTAGCAATTGATGGAATTGCAGTATGTGTTGACTCAACTAACACAGTAACCAATTTGACCAAGCAGCAGCTAACAGACATCTACACAGGCACAGTTACCAATTGGAGTGAAGTTGGTGGTGCAGATGCACCAATCGTTGTAATCGGTCGAGAGGCTGGTTCTGGTACAAGAGGAGCTTTTGAAGAGATTCTTAAAGTAGAAGATGCTTGCGCATATGCTAATGAGTTAGATAGTACTGGTGCAGTAATGGCGAAAGTAGCATCTACTCCTGGTGCAATTGGTTATGTATCTTTGGATGTAGTAGATGATAGCGTAATCGCAGTGAGCTTAGAAGGCGTAGAAGCAACCGCTGAGAATATCAAGGCTGGAAACTACTTCTTAAGCAGACCATTTGTTATGGCAACCAAAGGTGAGATTTCCGAGCAGAGCGAATTAGTACAGGCATGGTTTGAGTTTGTGCTTGGTGAGCAGGGACAAGAAATTGCATCTAATGTAGGTTTAATCACTGTTAAATAAAGGAAAACTTAAATGAAGAGTAAACAGAAATCATCCATTAGTGGAAATGCTTTTAAACAGAAAAATGTTTCTATAAATGGAAATCGAAAAAATAAAGCATTGGTGGAAACTGTGGCACAAATTATTTTTACAATTTGTGCCCTCTTCGCAATTCTTGCGGTGGCTTCCATTTCGCTTTACATGATTATAAGTGGTACCCCGGCAATCTTTGAAGTGGGATTGGTGGAGATTTTATTTCGTTCTACATGGGCACCTACGGCAGCAGAGCCTAGTTTTGGTATTTTGTATGTTATTTTAACTTCTATAGTTGGTACATTTTTGGCTATCTTGTTGGGGGTACCAGTGGGAATTTTGACTGCGGTATTTTTGGCGGAGGTAGCGCCCAAAAAAGTGGCTAGAATTGTAAAACCGGCAGTAGAACTTTTGGCGGGAATACCCTCTGTAGTGTATGGCTTGCTAGGTATTTATTTGTTAAATCCGCTTATGTATAAGTTGGAATTGGCGATTTTTAAAGGTTCTGACACGCATCAGTTTACCGGTGGTGCGAATTTACTTTCCGCTGTAATTGTATTGGCTATTATGATATTGCCTACGGTAATCAATATTAGCGAGACTTCTATTAAAGCTGTCCCTGCGCATATCAAAGCAGCATCATTGGCTCTGGGAGCTTCTCATATTCAGACTATTTTTAAGACCATTATTCCAGCAGCAAAATCAGGCATTATGACGGCAGTAGTACTGGGAGTGGGAAGAGCAATTGGAGAAGCAATGGCAATTACTTTGGTATCAGGAAGCAGTGTGAATGCGCCATTACCATTTAATTCCGTTCGTTTCCTGACAACAGCAATTGTCAGCGAAATGGGATATTCGCAAGGAACACATAGACAAGTATTGTTTACCATTGGGTTGGTATTATTTGTATTTATCATGTTAATAAATATTGCATTAAATAAGTTTTTGAAGGGAGCTACAAAGGATGAGTAAACCTTCTATTATGATAAAAAAGAAAAGACCTTTAGATACGCTTTTTTATGTGGCAATCTATGGGGCAGCAGCAATCTCGGTGATTATTCTGTTAGGAATCATTGGATATGTATTTGCGAAAGGAATTGGTCAAGTGAATTGGACGTTCCTAACCACTGTAACTAGTGCTTTAAAGGGAACAGTAGGAATCGCAGGTAATATTGTGAATACTTTATATATCATTGTGATTACGTTGTTGATTGCAACACCTATTGGTGTGGGAGCGGCAATCTATCTGAATGAATATGCCAAACCGGGCAAATTAGTATCTTTAATTGAGTTCACCACAGAGACTTTATCGGGAATTCCTTCGGTTATTTTTGGTCTTTTCGGTATGATTTTCTTTGGGGAGACACTAGGCTTAGGATATTCTATTTTAACAGGTTCTTTTACATTGACATTGATGGTGTTACCATTGATTACTCGTAACACTCAGGAAGCACTTCGCACCGTTCCAGACACTTACCGAAGTGGTGCGTTAGGAATGGGTGCTACCAAGTGGTATATGATTCGTACCATTCTGTTGCCTTCTTCTATGGCAGGAATTGTGACAGGTATTATTTTGGCAATTGGGCGAATTGTAGGGGAATCTGCGGCATTACTTTTTACCGCAGGAAGTGCAAGACTCTTACCTCGTTTGGGAAGTGATTTGGTAGGTAACTTTGAAAAATTGGGTGAAAAGGTATTTGAGTCTGGGGGAACCCTTACCATTGAATTGTACTTACAGATGCAGAATGGAAAATATGATGTGGCATTTGGTATTGGATGTATTTTGATTGTGATTGTATTTATCATTAATTTATTAACCAAATTTGCTGCTAGAAAACTGCGTGCTATATAATATTTGATTAAACGTGCGCATGCATAAAAGGAAAGCAGTACGCACCATATCGAAATGAGGAAATTATGGAAAAAAGTAAAATTATTGTGAATAACTTAAATCTTCATTATGGAGATAATCATGCTTTAAAAGATGTAAATATGAAGATTAGAGACCATGCAATTACTGCATTTATTGGCCCTAGTGGTTGTGGAAAATCCACTTTTTTGAAATGCATCAACCGAATGAATGATTTAGTAGAAAATGTGAAAATAGATGGTCAGATTTTATTGGATGGAGAAGATATCTATGATAAAAACGTAGATACTACTTTGC
>CAZHEM010000166.1:0-5378 GCA_964531725.1 uncultured Acetatifactor sp. | reverse complement strand
GTATCACCATGCACACGTGAATAAGATAAATAACCGTTCATACGATCAATCTTTGTCAAGTTTTTGCTACCACATTTTGGACAAACATCCATCTCTAATTCCTGATGCCCGCAGTCATCACAGTATGCAAGAGACAAATTTACGCCTTCATAGAATCCAAGTTCCATTGCACGACGAATTAAGGTCTTAATGGCTTCCAAATTGTAATCAATTGGATACTTCACATACTGAATCTTACCACCATTGCTCAAATCCCAGAAACGATTCTCCAAATCCTGTTTCTGAATTGGTGTAATGTCTTCTGACACATGACAGTGGAAACTATTACTTACATACTCTCTATCTGATACACCTTCAATAATGCCATATTTCTTACGGAACTGTTTTACCTGAAGACCGCAAAGGTTCTCTGCTGGGGTTCCATAAATGGCATAAAGATTCCCATCTTCTTCTTTGAACTCTGATACTTTTCTATTAATGTGCTCCAGTACTTCTACCGCAAACTGGCCATCTTCTACCAAAGACTTACCATTGTAAAGCTCCTGCAATTCATTCAATGCAGTAATACCAAAACTTGCAGTAGCAGACTTAAGTAATGGCTTAATCTTGTCAGTAAGCTTTAAGTTACCGCCAAGGAAACCACCTTCACAGTACGCCAATGGATTGGTAGATGCACGCATCTCGCCAAGATAAGCATAAGTACGGATATGTAACTGACGAATCAGATTCAAATAATAATCCAATACTTCATAGAAATCTCTGCTATCTTTTCTAGCCTTTGCCAAAATCATTGGTAAATGTAATGAAACTGCACCAATATTAAATCTACCTACAAATACAGGTGCATCATTCTCATCAGCTGGGTGCATACCGCCTCTCTCATACCAAGGAGACAGGAACGCTCTACATCCCATTGGGGATATAATCTTACCATACTGTTTATAAATACTTGCCACATAGCCCTTGCCAGTCAAACTTAACCAGTCAGGATACATAGTCTTAGCAGAGCATTTTACGCCCGCTTCAAATACATCCTCTAATGGCTTTCCTGGACCATGAAGATTCTCATCATATAAGAATACAATCTTAGGGAATAAAACAGGCTTCTTACACTCCTTTTTACCCTGTCCTCTACGACGTACATTCAACATAGTAATGGTTGCTAATTTCGCAAATCGACCTGTTCCAGTACCTGCAGTTACAGTAATAAAAGGATAATCACCACGGCTACTTGCTACGGTGTTAAACTTATACTCCCAGCCTTGGAAGCCCTGTTCAAATTCTTTTACAACATCAGCATAGGCTTCCGCTTCCGCAGTATCTTTATCAATTCCTAATCTAGTGTATTTTTCTAAACATTTTGCATAAGACTTCTCAGCATATGGCTCAAGAATAGTATCCACACTAGGAACTGTAAAACCACCATACTGCTGACTAGCCGCACTAAGTACAATATCACCTATTACATCAAATGCAACATCTAAAGTCTTAGGCTCATTGTACCAAATATTACCCATCTCAAAACCGCCTGTTAAAACATTCTGCACGTCAAACAGACAACAGTTCATCGTATCTCTTCTAGCAGACATATCATGTACATAGATATATCCGTCTCTGCATGCCTGAATCTCCTCAGTCGTCATAAAGAATTTCTGATATAACTCCTTATTTAACTGATTAAATATCAAACTTCTCTTGGTAGAAACCAATGCAGAGTCAGTGTTTGCATTTTCCTTATCGCCAATGTACATAATGGACTGACTTTTCTTATATACATCATCCAGCATACGCACAAAGTCCTGCTTATAGTTACGATAATCACGGTAGCTCTTCGCTACAATCGGCTTTACCTGCTCCAATGCACTCTCTACAATATTGTGCATAATAGGAATAGGAACCTCATCTTTTTCCAATTCATCAACTTTCTCCACTACATATTGACAAATGGATTGCTTCTCTTCATCTGTGAATTTAGTCAAGGCTCTATATGCACTCTTACCAACAGCATTAATAACCTTCTGTACATTGAAGATTTCCTTACTGCCATCCTTTTTGATTACATACACAGTTTTTCTTGGCTTATAATCTACCCCATAATTCTCAGCTGTAGCATTTGTTTGCTCTGCCTTATTACTCATACTTCTACTTCCCTTCCTATATTATATCCTGTATATTCCGCTCACTCGACACCATATATGGTGTCATTTTTAGTCAAAAAGCAACATATTGTGCCTACTAGTTAACAGTATATGAAAGTTTTAAGTTCTTGTCAACGCACAGAACAAATGAAAAATACACAAAAAAGGCATCTAAAATTTAGATACCTTTTTTACTAAAATCCACTTGACTAGGTAGAACCCCCATAACCACTAGGTTTTTATGATTAATCATTTTTTTCCAAAATTTTACTTTTCTTTACAATCGCAATTGCTTCTCTAATTTTTTCTACTGGAAGTACCAACGCAAAACGAACATGGCCTTTTCCTAGTTTACCAAAACTACTACCAGGAGTACAAACTACACCTGTTTTTTCAAGCAAAGTTGTTACAAAGCTTACATCATCATCACCATAACACTCTGGGATTTTACTCCACGCAAACATCGTTCCCTGACTCCGTTCAAATTTCCAACCAAGTTCCGTAAATCCATCACACAGAGCATTTCTACGAAGCTCATACTCCATACATTGAGCCTTAACGGCATCATCTGGTCCGTTCAGTGCTGCCACCGCACCATATTGCACTGGAAGAAATGTTCC
This sequence comes from uncultured Acetatifactor sp., assembly GCA_964531725.1. GTDB lineage: Bacteria > Bacillota > Clostridia > Lachnospirales > Lachnospiraceae > Acetatifactor. The sequence continues at coordinate 2,620 of CAZHEM010000166.1, read as the reverse complement.
ATAGTCAATTTGAGAACGTAGCTTTTTGAAGTTCTGAACAATTTCTCGATTACCTACCAAAAACCCCATACGTGCGCCTGTATAATTATAGGATTTAGATAAGGAGTAAAATTCAACAGCTACTTCTTTTGCCCCTTCAAAGGAAAGAATGGAACGTCCAATTCTACCATCATAAACAATATCTGAATATGCATTATCATGTATAATCAAAATATTATTTTCCCTTGCCCATGGAATCAACTTCTCATAGAAAGAGTCTGGAGCTATCTTACAGATAGGATTCAATGGATAAGACACAATCATAAACTTTGCTTTATGACCATATTCCGTGGCAATTAACTCTAAATCAGGCAAATAATCCAACTCTTCTCTCAACTCATAAGTCACCAATTTAGCACCTGCTAAAGATGGTCCAATAGAAAAAATAGGATATCCAGGGTCTGGTATTAGCACCACATCTCCTTGGTTAACAAGTGACAATCCAATATGTGCAATGCCTTCCTGGGACCCATATACACTCATCAGCTCATCTGCTTCAATGTCTACACCATATCTTGTCTTATAACGTCCTATCACTGCATCCACCAATTCTGGTATATCAATCAATGAGTATTTATAATTCTCTGGTTTTTTTGCTGCCTCAGATACTGCATCCAAAATATGTTTCGCTGGCTCAAAATCTGGTGTTCCCACAGAAAAATTATATACCTTTTTCCCTTGCTCCTCTAATTTTCTCTTCTTTTCATTTAATACTTGGAAGATTCCTTCCTCAAAATCCGCCATCCTATCTGCTGTCTGAATCTTCATCATCATTCCTTCTTTCTATAATGCTATTCTTTGTTCTAATCTCTTGTAATTATTGTTCCAAAATAGCCTTCAACCATTCTTTATATTGTTCATTTACTTTCTCTGGAGCAATAATCTTCGCTTCCTTGCCAATACCCGCAAGCCATCCAAAAAACTGTCCACTCAAAGCCACGCTTACACGTATACGAAAAGTATCATCCTCCATTGGACGAACATCTGCGTCTTTTCCAAAACGATCCAAAACAACGCCTATTAATCGATTCGGGAACTGTAATGTAACTCGCTCCTCTTCTCCTGCATACATACCAAAAGTCTGCTTGGTATAAGAAGCAATATCCACCGCTTCAAACTGTTTCATCCCTTCTCTTTTCGCATCAAGCACCTCTACTTGTCCCATTTTATCAACTCGGTAATGCTTGATAATATCATCTTGGCTATCAAATGCCACTAAATAATAGTTTTCTTCTCTCCAGATCAACGCCCATGGACTTACCCTTTTCTCACCATTTGGGCGCTTAACTAATTCCTTTTTCAGGTTCCAATCTAAATAGTTAAATTGAATCTGCTTATTCTCTTGAATAGCATAATGAATATTATCAATATTGTAATAGATGCTTTCATTCTCTGTTTTCACACGCCCTGCTACATATACTTGACGTTGTAATTTACCCGCATCATATTGACTTGCCTTTGCTTCTAATTTTTGAATCAACTGTCGACTTTTCTTAGTGGTGATAAATCGCGAGGACTGCACTGCATCTACCAAAAGTTTTAATTCTGGAAGTTCAAATTCTCTACTAGCCAGATAATAACCGCCACCCAATCTACTCTTAATGGAAATAATATCATAGCCATAATCACATAATCTTGCAATATCATCATAGATACTTTTTCGTTCCGAATGTATCCCCACTTCTTCCAGCCGACGAATAATTTCTGGTGTAGTAAGTGGATGTTTTTCATCTGAATGTTTTTCCAACATATCAATCAAATAAAGCAATTTCAATTTTTGACCTTCTGACTTTGCCATATGTATCACATTCCTTTTTCAAAAATCTTTAAGATATCATATATCTGTTGTAAATCGCTTATTTCATAGTCTGGTTGCATATCCGTAGGATTATCCGTTCCTTCTGGACGATACCAGCAAGTCGGAATACCATACTGTACACCACCCTTAATATCACTAGATAAAGAATCTCCTACAATTAGAATTCGACTCTTATCCTTCTCATCTACATGTTCCATTACATAGTCAAAAAATTCTTTTTGAGGTTTCGGTGTTCCTATTTCCTCCGAAATAAATAGTCCATCCATAACCTCCATAAAGCCCGATAATTTCAACTTATTCTTCTGAGTAGAAGTCACTCCATTGGTTATAACATATTGCTTTATATGCCCTTGTAACGCTTTGCACAAGGTTAACGAATCATCTATATACGAATAAACACTTCCTAACGCTTCTTGATATTCCTTGCGAAAGGCTTCCACATCAATACCTTCCATCTCATATTCTTCAAAAAAGGTGATAAATCTTCCCGTTAAAAGTTCTGCTTTGGTAATCTCTCCAAGCTCTAATCGTTTCCAATATTGGTCATTAATCTGAGAATAACGTTGCAACATATCTTCCGTAGCCATAATCCCCACTGTGCGCAAGCATTTTGTTAATGCATACCTTTGAGAATAAATAAAATCCAATAAAGTTCCATCCACATCCCAAAGAATTGTTGTATAATTTTCCATTCGCTTTCTCCCCACCATAAATTCTGTGTTTTTATAAAAATGAAATATATAAAAACAGATGCTCCAATTA
>CAZHEM010000165.1:0-5394 GCA_964531725.1 uncultured Acetatifactor sp. | reverse complement strand
TTTGAGAACCTATGAAAGAAAAGATAAAAGTGTTATTCGTCTGCCACGGCAACATCTGCCGTTCACCAATGGCAGAATACGTTTTAAAACATATGGTATCCCAACGAGGCCTATCCGACCGCTTCGACATCGCGTCCGCCGCAACTAGTACCGAAGAACTGGGCAACGACATCCACCACGGCACCAAGGGAATTCTACACAAGTACAACATTCCTTTCTCTAGACGTGGAGCGCGTCAGATTACTGCTAGAGACTACACCGAATACGACTACCTCATTGGTATGGACACTGCCAACATTCGCAACATGCACCGAGCATGGAACAATGACCCAGAGGGTAAGGTGTACAAGCTATTGCAGTTTGCGGATAGTGGAAGAGATGTAGCGGACCCATGGTACACAGGTGACTTTGAGGTGACCTATGAAGATGTAGTAGATGGATGCGAAGGTTTCTTGCGATATTTGGAAGAGCAGGGACAATTATGATAGAGAGAAGTAAACCAGAGCAACAATGAAGTGTAACAATACAGAGTGGTAACATAGAGCATTAATGTGTTAATTTGAATAACAAGAATCATAGCAGAAAACAAAGTAATTTCTAACAGACAAAGCAGTACAATGAGATATGCATAACCAAAATGCACTCCATTCTTGCAAAAATCCTAACACATTACGCTAATCCGTATGCCACTTATCGACATAGTAATAAATTCGACAAATCTTGCAAGAAATATTGCAAAACCACCAAATATGGTGGAAATCATATCACAATAAGACAATATATTGTAGAAAACGACATTAAAAAGAGCGATACACCGAAGTGTATCGCTCATCTTTATATCATCTCTATCTTCTTCAATTCCCACTAGTTAGTAGTAAAGTTATCAAAATAACCCTGAATCAGAATAATAGGTGTTCCCTTATCACCTGAACCACTAGTCAAGTCACAAAGTGAACCAATCAAATCGGTAAGCTGTCTAGGGGTAGTACCCTGAGAAGCCATGTTACCAACAAGGTTGTCCTGTTTAGATTTAATACTATTAGAGATTGCTTCCTTCAATTCAGCACCGCTAAGGTTAGCAAAATCGTTGTCAGCAAGGTATTTTAATTTTAACTCGTTAGGAGTACCTACGAGGCCATCGGTAAATGCAGGAGATACAACTGGGTCAGCAAGCTCCCAGATCTTACCCTGCGGATCTTTGAAAGCGCCATCGCCGTATACCATAACTTCTACGTGCTTGCCAGTCTTCTCTAAGATGCGCTCCTGAATAGCAACAACTAAATCCTTACATTCCTGTGGGAATAATTTAATCTTGTCTTCAGTAGACTTGTTAGAGCCTAACAAACCGTATTTCTCATTGAAACCGCTGCCGTTTACAGGAGCAGTTAAGATATCATCTAAACCGCATACAACCTTTGCACCGTTCTCACGTAAGATACGTTTGGTTCTTACACGAGTGTGGATGTCACAGTTGATTACGCAGTCAGTGTAGTTCAAAATAGTCTTAGCCTGGTTAGCAAAGATTACTTCTACTTCTGCGCCAGCTTCTTTGATGATGTTTGCGTAGTAATCTACATAATCAACACCGGTGAATTCATGCACGTTAGCGCCGAATAATTCACGGTATCTTTCTAATGTTAATACATCAGAGTATGGGTTGATACCAGCTTCATCAAGCTGATCATATGTTAAAAGTGCGTTACCAACTTCATCGCTAGGGTAGCTTAGCATTAATACGATCTTTTTAGCGCCCATTGCAATACCTTTTAAGTTGATTGCAAAACGGTTACGAGAGAGGATTGGGAAAATAACACCAATGGTCTCTCCGCCTAATTTTGCCTTAACATCATCAGCAATGTTCTGTACAGTAGCATAGTTACCCTGTGCTCTTGCAACGATAGATTCAGTTAATGCAATAACATCTCTGTCGCGGAGGCTAAAACCTTCGCTCTCAGCAGCTTCTAATACGCTATCTACAGCGATGTCAACCAAGTTGTCACCTTCACGAATGATTGGACAACGAATTCCTCTTGAAATAGTACCGACTTTTCTTTCCATTATTTTTCCTTCTTTATTGTAAGATTTGGTATGTGTCATACCTTTGAAAACACATAGATATTATACATGGTCACGATTTATGATGCAAGGACAGATTTTAAGATATATCTAAAAATTAACAAGAAATTTTCGGTAAAATTGCACCAAAAAAATTTTTTTGAAATGTCCCAGAAACCGCGAAATAAAGCCAAATTATGACAAATATAATCACAGATTATAACTTCAAAATATCCTGCACTATTTCCACAGCGTCTTCAATGCAACCAGGACAAGAGCGAAGAACAGTACCTGTATCCACTCCCTTAAGGTCGCGACAACGGGTTGCCTGATTTTTCTCTGCAAAAGCAGCAACAATCTGTTTGGTAAGCTGGTAGGTAGAAGCCTTTGTAGTTGGATTGTCAATGGCTCCATCGCTATTAAGGAAGCTAGCCAGCATTACAGCACCTGAGATAGCACCGCAGGTTCCTTCCATTCCACCCATGCCGAGGCCGAAGCCCTCGCAAGCTTTGAAGAGAACCTCCATATCCACGCCTACTTCTTCGGCAAAAGCGCATGCTACAGACTGTGCGCAGTTGTATTTTTTATCATGTAACGAAATTGCTAATTCTTTCTTTGTCATGTGTACTTTCCTTTCTAATTGTTATAGAATAAAAATAGTTGAGACAACTACATAGCGCATTTTATTGAAGTAAACGCAGAAAAATAGTTGTTGCTCATAACAAATTCAGCATATCATAATTGATCTTTTTCTTCAATAAACATACATGGAAAAGTAGGCGTGAGAAAACGCAAGGGTGTATTTGAGAAGAAAAAAAGGAAGAAAAAAATGTTCTAGATACAGAATGCAGGGTAAGTCCTAATGTGAAGGACATGAAAGGATATTTTATGGAAACAAAAGAGAAACAGATAAAAGCCGTCATCTTCGACATGGACGGAACCTTAATAGATACTGAAAAATATTACCGCATATTCTGGCCAAAAGCCTTAGCAGAGTTTGGTTATCAAATGACCGATGAGCAGGCTCTTTTTATGCGTAGTCTGGGACGTCCTTTTGCACCAAAGCAATTAAAGGAGTGGTTTGGCGAAGAACTGGATTATGTGCAGGTTAGACAACGACGCAAGGATTTAATGGAGGTTGCTCTGCAAAAAGATGGCATTCAGTTAAAAGAGGGAGCGAAAGAAATATTAGAATATCTTCAAAAGAAACACATTACCACCGCCATTGCCACTGCCACAGACTTAGAGCGAGCAGGCAAATATCTGGAACAGGTTGGGTTAAAAGACTATTTTGACCGCATCATCAGTGCCACTCAAGTAAAAGAAGGAAAGCCTTCCCCAGACATCTACAAATATGCTTGCGAACAGTTGGGGCTTCTACCAGAGGAGTGCGTTGCGGTGGAGGATTCACCTAATGGGGTGTTATCAGCATCCGGAGCAGGATGCAAGGTAATCATGGTGCCAGACCAAACTCAGCCAGATGAGGAATTGCGGAAATTAATATGGAAAGTGGTGCCTAGTTTGCAAGAAATTGCGGATTTTATTTAAAAATAGCCAAAGTCTAGAACCCTTGCAATTTATTTACAAGTGTGTTATTATTTTAACGATATGAGAAGGTAAGCCCAACAGTATAAACAATGTTGCATAAATGCGAAAATAACATTGCAGAGGCAAATGACGGTAATGCCAAGAACGGCAACAAGCATCCGTCAAACACAATACATAACGGGGACACATTGGGCGGAAAGGATAAATTATGAAATTTGATGACATTGTAGCAAAAGTAAAAGAGTGTGGTATGAAAAAAGTTGCAGTCTCAGTAGCACAGGACGAAGCAGTGCTTGAGGCAGTAAAGGCAGCTAAAGAGCGCGGTATCGCAGACGCAATCTTAGTAGGTGATGAAGCCAAGATTAGAGAGATTGCAGCGGACATCAACATGGATTTGACAGGATTCGAGATTATCGACGAGCCAGATATGATTGAGGCTTCCTTGAAGGCAGTTAAGCTTGCACACGATGGCAAGGCTGATATGTACATGAAGGGCTTAATCGACTCTAAGAACTTCTTGCGCAGTGTATTAGATAAAGAAGTGGGACTTAGAACCGGTGGTGCATTGTCTCATGTATGTGTATTTGATATTGAAGGTTTTGATAAGTTGTTATTTTTAACAGACGTTGCTTTTATGACCTATCCTACCTTAGAGGATAAGGTAAATATTATTAAGAATACCATTCCTGTATGTAAGGCATGTGGTGTGGATATGCCTAAGGTAGCTCCATTGGCAGCTGTTGAGGTTGTAAATCCTAAGATGCCAGTTACCGTTGAAGCGGCAGAACTTACTCGTATGTGTGAGGAAGGTGAGATTACTGGATGTATCGTAGATGGTCCTCTTTCTTTGGATCTTGCTATCGACCCAGAAGCAGCAAAACACAAAGGTGCAACAGACCGTAAGATTCAGGGTGATGCAGATGTACTTTTATTCCCAGACATTCATGCAGGTAACTTAGTGTACAAGATGATTGTTAAGTCTACTGAGATGAAAAATGGTTGTATCTTAACCGGTACCAAGGTGCCAGTTGTATTAACTAGCCGTTCCGATACTTTCGAGACAAAAGTAAATTCTCTTGCTTTAGCAGCAGTTGTAGCAGAAGAAATGAAGAAAGCACAGAACTAAGAAAAAGTAGATGGAGAGGCTGCTGAATGAAAAGCGGCAACTTCAAGGTGATAGCAGAATTATATAAATAAGAATAAATATTGGGAGGAAAAAGAAAATGTCTATCAAAAGTTTAATTATCAATCCAGGTTCTACCTCTACCAAAATCGGTGTCTTCGAGGACGAGACTCTCTTGTTTGAAGAGACTCTTAGACATTCTACAGAGGAGATTAGCCAGTACGCTAGTATTGTAGACCAGAAGGATTTCCGTAAAGATATTATTATGAATTTACTGAAGGAGAAGCAGTTCGACATCAACTCTTTGGGTGTTGTTGTTGGTCGTGGCGGTATGTTGAAGCCAATTCCAGGTGGTACCTATGCAGTAACCGACGAGTTGCTTGCTGACTTAAAAGTAGGTGTACAGGGACAGCATGCTTCTAACTTAGGTGGTATTCTTGCAAGAGAAATCGCTGACTCTATCGGTGTTCCTTCTTACATCGTAGACCCAGTAGTAGTTGATGAGTTAATGCCTATCGCAAGATATTCAGGTGTGCCTGAGCTTCCTAGAAAGAGCGTTTTCCACGCTTTGAATCAGAAGGCAGTTGCAAGAAGATATGCCAAAGAAATCGGTAAACCATACGAATCATTACGTCTTATTGTAGTACATATGGGTGGTGGTGTATCAG
>CAZHEM010000164.1:0-5454 GCA_964531725.1 uncultured Acetatifactor sp. | reverse complement strand
TAATAAGACATTGGCAGGGCAGCTCTATGGAGAATTCAAGGAGTTCTTTCCAGAGAATGCAGTAGAGTATTTTGTATCCTATTATGATTACTATCAGCCAGAGGCTTATGTGCCATCTTCGGATACTTACATTGCCAAGGATTCTTCTATCAATGAAGAGATTGATAAGTTACGTTTGTCGGCGACAGCTTCTTTGACAGAACGTAAGGACGTTATTGTAATAGCCAGTGTGTCCTGTATCTATGGTTTGGGTAGTCCAGATGACTATCAGGGCATGGTTGTATCTCTGCGTCCTGGTATGATAAAGGATAGAGAACAGGTGTTGCGTGAATTGGTAGATATTCAGTATACCCGTAATGATATGGATATACAGAGAAGTACATTCCGTGTTAGGGGAGATGTAATCGAGATATACCCTGCTCAGGGTGGCGATTACCTAATACGTGTAGAGTTTTTCGGAGATGAGATTGATCGAATTGCAGAAGTAGAGCCACTGACCGGCAAGATTCATGCTGTGTTGAATCATATATCGATTTTCCCGGCGTCTCATTATGTTGTGGCACAGGAGAAGATTAAAGTTGCTTGTGATAACATCGAAGCGGAGATGGAAGAGCGTGTACGCTTCTTTAAGGGCGAGGATAAGCTAATTGAGGCGCAGCGTATCGCAGAGAGAACGAATTTTGATGTGGAGATGTTGCGTGAGACGGGATTTTGTTCTGGAATAGAGAACTACTCCAGACATCTGAGTGGTATGGAAGCAGGACAACCGCCACACTGCTTAATGGATTTCTTCGGCGACGATTATTTGTTGATTATAGATGAATCCCATATTACAATTCCACAGATTCGAGGTATGTATGCAGGTGACCGTTCCCGTAAGACTACATTGGTGGACTATGGTTTTCGTCTGCCATCGGCATTGGATAATAGACCATTGAATTTTGAGGAGTTCGAGAGTCATATTGATCAGATGATGTTTGTGTCTGCGACACCGTCTGATTATGAGGCAGAACATGAACTTTTGCGTACAGAGCAGATTATTCGTCCTACGGGATTGCTTGACCCAGAGGTAGTAGTGCGTCCTGTGGAAGGACAGATTGATGACCTAATTGGTGAAGTGAATAAAGAAATCGAGAAAAAAAACAAGGTTCTGATTACTACTTTGACGAAGCGAATGGCAGAGGATTTGACGGATTATATGAAGGAAGTAGGTATTCGCGTGAAGTACCTGCATTCGGATATTGATACCCTAGAGCGAGCACAGATTATTCGTGATATGCGTCTTGATGTGTTTGATGTGTTAGTAGGTATTAACCTGCTTCGAGAGGGTTTGGACATCCCAGAGATCTCTCTGGTGGCAATCTTGGATGCTGATAAGGAAGGCTTTCTTAGAAGTTCCACTTCGTTGATTCAAACAATTGGACGTGCGGCGCGTAATGCAGAAGGTCATGTAATCATGTATGCGGATGTCATTACAGACTCTATGAAGATTGCAATAGAGGAGACAGAGCGACGTCGACAGATTCAGCAGAAGTATAATGAGGAGCATGGTATTACCCCTCAGACTATCAAAAAGGCAGTGCGAGATTTAATCAGTATCTCAAGAGAGATTGCACAGGAAGAGGTACGCTTCGAGAAGGATCCAGAATCTATGAACCGCAAAGAATTAGAGAAGTTGATTGCAGATGTACAGAAGAAGATGCAGAAGGCGGCAGCAGATTTGAACTTTGAGGCGGCAGCAGAGTTACGTGATAAGATGATTGAGTTGAAACAGAAGTTGAATGAATTGGATGAGGACTAGATAAATAAAAACAAATTTGATGAATGCTAGAATTGAAGGGAAAACTTTGCTAAGATAAGTAAGTTGGTGTAACTGTGTTTTGCGAAGTGGTAGAACTAATTAGGTTATGCGATGTAAGGAGCGTAAGAAATAACATGGAAGAAGTAAAGAAGATGCGACCACGAGAGTACATCAAGGTTCGTGGTGCATGTGAACATAATTTGCAGAATATTGATGTAGATATTCCAAGAAATGAATTTGTAGTATTGACAGGTGTGTCAGGTTCGGGAAAGTCTTCCTTAGCATTTGATACCGTATATGCAGAAGGACAGAGACGTTATATGGAGTCTTTGTCTTCCTATGCAAGAATGTTCTTGGGACAGATGGAGAAGCCGAATGTGGAGCGTATCGATGGCTTGTCTCCTGCTATATCCATTGATCAGAAATCGACCAATCGAAACCCTCGTTCTACAGTAGGAACTGTAACAGAGATTTACGATTATTTCCGTTTGCTTTTTGCAAGAATTGGTATTCCTCACTGTCCCGAGTGTGGGAAGGAGATTGCGCGCCAGACTGTTGATCAGATGGTAGACCAGATTATGGAGATGGAGGAGGGGTCAAAGATTCAGCTTCTTGCGCCTGTTGTCAGAGGTCGTAAAGGTGAACATGCGAAAGTGCTAGAACGTGCCAAACGAAGTGGTTATGTACGTGTGCGCATTGATGGCAGTTTATATGAATTATCAGAAGACATCCAATTAGATAAGAACATTAAGCATAATATTGACATTGTAGTAGATCGTCTTGTGGTAAAGGAAGGTATTGAGCGTCGTTTGACTGATTCCATTGAGAATGTATTGGAATTGGCTGATGGACTTTTAGTTGTAGATGTCATTGGTGGGGAACCAGTGAATTTTAGTCAGAGTTTTTCATGTCCAGATTGTGGAATTAGTGTTAGTGAAGTGGAACCTAGAAGTTTCTCTTTCAATAACCCTTTTGGTGCATGTCCTGTGTGTTTTGGTCTGGGATACAAGATGGAATTTGATATTGATTTGATGATTCCAGATAAGAGCTTGAGTATTAATCAAGGGGCGATTGCGGTTACAGGATGGCAGTCTTGCATGGATAAAACTAGCTTTTCCAACGCTATTTTACAGGCATTATGTAAAGAATATGATTTTGACTTGGATACTCCTTTTGAGAAGTATTCTGCAAAAGTTCAGAATATCTTGATCCATGGAACCAATGGTAAGGAAGTAGAGGTTCATTATCAAGGGCAGAGAGGACGCGGAGTGTATCCAATTGCTTTTGAAGGTATTATTCGTAATGTTGAAAGGAGATATCGTGAAACTGCGTCTGAGACCATGAAGGCGGAATATGAGAGCTTTATGCGCATTACTCCTTGTAAGGAATGTAATGGAATGCGACTGAAAAAAGAGGCTCTTGCTGTTACTGTGTGTGATATGAATATTCACGAAGTGACTTCTATGTCTATTGGACAGCTTGCGGAATTTCTGAATAATCTGCAATTGACCAATCAACAACAGCTTATTGGTGGGCAAGTACTTAAGGAGATTCGCGCGAGAGTGGGATTCTTGGTGGATGTTGGTTTGGAGTATTTATCATTGGCACGAGGAACTGCTACTTTATCTGGTGGCGAAGCACAGCGTATTCGTTTGGCAACTCAGATTGGCTCTGGCCTTGTTGGTGTGTGCTACATCTTAGATGAGCCAAGTATCGGTTTGCATCAGCGAGATAATGATAAACTGCTTGCTACTTTGAAGAATCTGAAAGAATTAGGCAACACATTAATTGTAGTAGAACATGATGAGGATACCATGTTTGCTGCAGATTATATTGTGGATATTGGTCCTGGAGCAGGTTCTCATGGTGGACAAGTAGTGGCATGCGGTACGGCGGAAGACATTATGAAGGTACCTGAATCTATTACAGGACAATATTTGAGCAAGAAAAAAATGATTCCAGTACCTAAGAGTCGCAGAACACCATCTGGATATATTAAGGTGTTGGGGGCTAAGGAAAATAATCTAAAAAACATTAACGTGGAATTCCCATTGGGTGTGATGACTTGTGTTACTGGTGTGTCAGGTTCAGGTAAGAGTTCTCTTGTAAATGAGATTCTATATAAGCATCTTGCCAGAGACTTGAATCGTGCAAGATGTATTCCGGGTAAACACAAAGGAATCGAAGGCTTAGAACAGTTGGATAAGGTGATTGATATTGACCAGTCGCCAATTGGTAGAACTCCTCGTTCTAACCCAGCTACCTATACTGGGGTGTTTGACCAGATTCGTGATTTGTTTGCATCCACAGCAGATGCTAAGGCAAAAGGATATACAAAGGGACGCTTTAGCTTTAATGTAAAAGGTGGACGCTGTGAAGCTTGTAGTGGTGACGGTATCTTGAAGATCGAGATGCACTTTTTGCCAGATGTATTCGTGCCATGTGAAGTTTGTGGTGGTAAGCGTTACAATCGTGAGACTTTGGATGTGAAGTACAAAGGAAAGAGTATTTTCGATGTGCTTGATATGACAGTAGAGGAAGCATTGGGATTTTTCGAGAATGTTCCTTCAATTCGTCGTAAGATAGAGACATTGAATGACGTAGGTCTTTCTTATTTAAAATTAGGACAGCCATCTACTACTTTATCTGGTGGAGAAGCACAACGTATTAAACTGGCAACTGAACTTAGTAGACGTAGCACTGGTAAGACCATTTATATTTTAGATGAGCCTACCACAGGTCTGCATTTTGCCGATGTGCACAAATTGGTAGAAATTCTTCACAGACTTGCTGATGGAGGCAATACGGTGGTAGTAATCGAGCATAATTTGGATGTTATCAAGACTGCAGATTATATCATTGACATTGGTCCAGAGGGCGGCGATAAAGGTGGTACTGTTATTGCAAAAGGTACACCAGAAGAAGTTGCGAAGAATAAGAAGTCTTATACTGGACAATATATAAAGAAAATGCTCTAAGGGGCATTTTCTTTATTTTTTATAAATTTTTTTTCTCCCCCTATGAAAATTCAAGATTTTCAGTTATAATACGATATGTATGACTAAAATATCAGTAGTATGGTCAAAAATAATGAAAAACAGATAATATGAAATAGATATCATTAGAAAGGGGTACACGTAATGCAGTGCACAGACATCGGAATTGACTTAGGTACAGCCAGCATCTTGGTTTACGTTAGAGGAAAAGGAGTAGTATTAAAAGAGCCTTCAGTAGTGGCTTTTGATAGAGATACTAATAAGATTAAAGCAATTGGAGAGGATGCGCGTTTGATGCTTGGTAGAACACCAGGTAATATCGTAGCAGTAAGACCTCTTCGTCAGGGTGTTATTTCAAATTACACCGTTACAGAGAAGATGATGAAGTATTTCATCCAGAAAGCATTAGGTAAGAGAAGTTTCCGTAAGCCTCGTATCGCAGTGTGTGTACCTAGTGGTGTAACAGAGGTAGAGAAGAAGGCAGTAGAAGATGCTACCTATCAGGCAGGTGCAAGAGAGGTTTCTATTATTGAAGAGCCAATCGCAGCAGCAATTGGTGCGGGTATCGACATTTCTAAGCCATGTGGTAACATGATTGTAGATATCGGTGGTGGTACATCAGATATCGCTGTTATTTCGCTTGGCGGTACAGTAGTA
>CAZHEM010000163.1:0-5558 GCA_964531725.1 uncultured Acetatifactor sp. | reverse complement strand
GTATATTTTAGAAGCAATTAAGAAGGCTGGTTATGAGGCAGGGAAAGATTTTATGATTGCCATGGACGCAGCTTCTAGTGAGTGGAAGAGTGGTAAGAAGGGTGAGTATGCATTGCCAAAGGCTGGTACAAAATACACTTCTGCGGAATTGATTGCACACTGGAAAAAGTTAGTGGAAAAATATCCAATTATCTCCATTGAGGATGCGTTAGATGAGGAAGATTGGGAAGGTTGGCAACAGTTAACCAAGGAATTGGGTGACAAAGTACAGCTTGTAGGTGATGACCTTTTTGTTACCAATACGGAGAGATTAGCAAAAGGTATTGCTAACAGAGCTGGTAACAGTATCTTGATTAAGCTAAATCAGATTGGTTCTGTATCAGAGACCTTGGAAGCGATTAAGATGGCGCATAAAGCAGGTTACACAGCTATCTCTTCTCATCGTTCTGGTGAGACAGAGGATACTACTATTGCAGATTTGGCGGTAGCTTTGAATACTTGTCAGATTAAGACTGGTGCGCCAAGTCGTTCGGAGCGTGTAGCTAAGTACAATCAGCTTCTTCGTATTGAAGAGGAATTAGGCGAAAGTGCGGTATACCCCAAGATGCAGGCATTTAGTGTGAACTAGAGGCTCTTTTTAGAGTCTCTTTTTCTTTTTTTGCCAAGGACTCCCGTGTTGAAAAAAAGAGAAAAAGATGATATGCTAAAGAAAAAAGTGCAGGAAGGAGCTAGGAAAATGAAAATAGCAGTTACTTATGAAGAAGGACAGATTTTCCAGCATTTTGGACATACAGAAAGCTTTAAAATCTACGAAGTACAGGATGGACAGGTGGTAAGTGCACAAGTGGTTGATACCAATGGAAGTGGTCATGGTGCATTGGCAGGATTCTTACAGGATGAAGATGCAAAAGTGCTTATTTGCGGTGGCATTGGTATGGGGGCACAGAATGCACTTGCGGCAGCCGGAATACAGTTGTTTGGTGGTGTAACTGGCATGGCTGATGATGCGGTTAGAGCATATTTGAATGGAACATTAGAATATAATGAGAACGTACAGTGCAATCATCATGGAGAAGGTCATGATGAGCATCATGGTAACTGTGGAAGTCATGAAGGTGGCTGTGGAAGCCATGGTTGTGGCGGACATTAATAAATAGAAATTGGGAGGAAAAAGTATGGGACACAATCCTTATGCAGGAACAAAAACAGAGAAGAACTTATGGGAAGCATTTGCTGGTGAGTCACAGGCAAGAAATAAGTATACTTATTTTGCATCAGTGGCTAAGAAGAATGGTTATGAGCAAATTGCAGAACTTTTCCTTAAAACAGCTGAAAATGAGAAAGAACATGCAAAGCTTTGGTTTAAGGCTTTGGGTGAGTTGGGAACTACCGAAGAGAATCTCTTACATGCAGCAGAAGGCGAAAATCACGAGTGGACTGACATGTATGAGAGAATGGCACAGGATGCTGAAGAAGAAGGATTTATGGAGCTTGCAGCACAGTTTAGAGGTGTAGCAGCAATTGAGAAGCAGCATGAGGAAAGATATCGTGCTTTACTTAATAATATCGAGACAAAGCAGGTATTTGAGAAGAGTGGCGTACAGGTATGGGAATGCCGTAATTGTGGTCATGTGGTAGTAGGTACTGCTGCACCAGAGGTATGTCCTGTATGTAATCATCCACAGGCTTATTTTGAAGTGAGAAAAGAGAATTACTAAGAAAAAGCATATGTATACAAAAAGAGGTGAATGTCCCATGGGGTGCATTCACCTTTTTAATTAAGAATTATTTATATTGATTGAGCTGGTTGGCAACTTCAAGAATATTGTTGAGAATAAGTTTGGTCTGCTCTGCATTATCTAAATTCTTCATACACAATTCCGTTGCTTGCAAAGATGCAGCGGTAACTTCTTCTGTGGTAGCAGAGAGATTAACAATATTCTCCACAATATTATTGTTAGCATCTGATAGTGTATTTAACATACCATCTATATCGTCAATATCGGAGATTAACTGATTGACATTGGTAGTCATCTGACCAAAGCTGTCGGATGCTTTGGTAATTAATTCATCCTGAACAGATGTTGCAGTTACAGAGTGCTCAACGGCATTGGCAGCAACTTCTGCATCCTGCGACAATTCATTTAAAATGGTTGCAATATTTTCAGTCTCCTGTCTAGTTTTTTCAGCTAACTGACGGATTTCATTAGCAACCACTGCGAATCCACGTCCAGCTTCTCCTGCACGGGCACTTTCGATAGAAGCGTTTAATGCTAACAAATTGGTCTGACTGGAAATCTCAAAAATGGTATCTGCAATACTTTTTACATCATTAGTGCGTGTAATCAATTTATTCATAGAAGTAGAAACTTCTGAGTTGGTATCTGCGATTACACCGGATTGATTTTTTAAATCAGACATTAACTGTAGGCTCTGCTGAGTTAATGCACTAGATTCTTTTGCAACCATAACCATACTTTCAGCACGATCTAAGGTAGAACTGATAGAATCCTGAATGCTTTGCGTCATAGTAGTCTGAACTTGAATGTTTTCAGCGGTAGACTGGGTGCTGCTTGAAATATCCTTCATAGCATCATTGGCTACAGCAGTAGAGCTGTTCAATTCATTTACGATATCCATAACATCGTTGGTACCTTGGCGTACACTATCGGCAACAGACATTACATTATTTAAAATAACAGATTGCTTCTCCTGTTCTTTCATTAAGCTATGTCTAGTATCATGATTGAATTTGGTTGCTACAGATACTGTGAAATATTCTAAAAGAAGGAGCATACAGATTCCAAGAGTAGCACAAATTTGGTCGAGAGCAGCTTCTCCTTCATAGGCACCCATGAATACGATTTTATTAATGTTCATAAAAATATTGGTTGCACTTAGAGAAATGCCAGCGATGATGGTAAACTTTTTGTCGAAGAAAAGTACTGAACCAACAATAGGAACAACAGCCATAAAACGAACATAGTAATTATCAAAGCTGTAGGACATAATGAGGGTCACCAATATAAGTCCGACCAAGGTGGCATAACGAATCTTAACGTCTGAATGATGCAGGTGGGATAAAATTTCTACAACAGTTGTTGTAACGGCAATTACTACTGAGATTAAAATGCCGAAGAACAAGGTTCTGGCACCACGAGCCACTGCTATCCATACAATTGCCAAGACAAATAAATAAAACAATAATAAACTAATTCTTAAAAAGTGGTTTGCACGTTGCATTTGATTTTCTTTGCTAGAGTAAACATACTTTTTTTCTTTCATCAATAATACCATACCTTTCTTTCTTTTGTGGGAAACCACAAATACACACAACAAAACTCCAATATTTTACCATAAATAGTACTTTATTCCTATTGCAAAAAACACCTAATTTTTCAAAAAAATAATAAAATGAATTAGTGATATTTTTAAAAACCTTTTTCATTTTTGCTTATTTTTGTCTTTCCCAAAAAAACTTAATATGCTATACTGTTATCGTAGTGTAGTTTTTTATTGGAAAAGTGATAAGATTATGTCAGAAACGATGAATAGAACACCAGCACAACGGCAAAAACGTGTGCAGATGTTAAAAAAAATAATCGTTATGATGCTTGTGATATCCATTTTGATACCGATTGTGTTGTGCATTGTATTACTGGTATATGTGCATGGCATACATACGCAGCTAGAAAATCTGAATGTTCAGGTACAACAGCTAGAAGAAGCATATTTGTACCAGCAGGAGCAGTTAGAGATTTTGTTGCAAAGTGAGACTGGAACCCAAAAAGCCATAGAAAATGAAGGTGCCAATGGGGACAGTGCTTCGGGACTAGATGATATAACAGGTGTTATGAATAACGAAGAACATCTGCGGAAAGTGTATTTAACTTTTGATGATGGACCAAGCATTTATACGAAAGATATTCTGGATATCTTGGATCGTTATGGGGTAAAAGCCACTTTCTTTGTTGTGGGTAAAGAAGGTGAGGTACCCAAGGAAGCTTTGAGAGAGATTGTGAATCGTGGGCATACGTTAGGAATGCATTCATATACCCATAAATATGAAGAAATCTACCAATCCGTAGAAGCTTTTACAGAGGATTTTGAGCGATTACAAGATTACTTGTACGAAGTGACGGGAGTGAGGAGCACTACCTATCGTTTTCCCGGAGGAAGCTCCAATACCGTGAGCGAGGTGCCAATGATTGAGTTGGTGGAGTACTTAGATGAACAGGGAGTGGTATTCTATGACTGGAATGCTTCATCAGGCGATGCGAAAGGCGACATGAAAGAAGTGGATGTCCTAGTTGAGAATACGCTTCAAGGGGTAGAAACATGGCAGAATGCCATTGTGTTGTTTCACGACTCTAAGGATAAATCTACTACGGTGGAGGCATTACCAATTATTATAGAGAACATTTTGGCAATGGAGGACACGGTAATCTTACCGATTACGGAGGACACAGAGCCGGTTCAACACATAGACAGAGAAAGTAATAAATAAACGGAGGGATATAGAGCATGGGATTTTTCTCAGATTTGAAAGAGGATTTATCACAGGCTGTTAACGAATTAATGCCAGAGGAAGAATTGGCATTGGAAGAAGCAGTTGCAGCAGGAGAAGCATCGCAGGAAGCGAACGAAGAGGTTATGGAGGATGATGTGGCTAGTGCATTGGAGGCAATGCTTGAGAACATTGATTCCATCGAACTCCCAGAGGAACAAGAGGAAGCAGTGATTGAGATTCCGGAAGAAGTAACTAGTCAGCTGGAAGAAAAAGAAGAATCAAAAGTTGAAGAAGATTCTTTTGATTTGGAAAGTATGTTAGAGAGTGCACTTGCGGCAGAAAAAATTGTACCAGAACCAAAAGTAGAGACAAAGGGAGTGGAGAGACGCATGGATAACTATACAAATAGAAATGTTTCAGATGAAGCTGCTATTATTACAGCAGGAATGAAAATAACAGGTGATATTGATACAGAAGGTTCTATTGATGTAATTGGTACAATCAATGGTAATATTGTAGCATTGGGTAAATTAAATGTTACTGGACATATTAATGGTAATTCCAAAGCGGCAGAAATCTATTGTGAAGGCGCAAAAATCAATGGTGAAGTTGTTAGTGAAGGTGCTGTGAAGATTGGTGCAAGTAGCGTTATCATTGGTAACATCAGTGCAGGTAGTGCAGTAATTGCTGGAGCTGTAAAGGGTGATATTGATGTTAAGGGACCAGTTATTTTGGATGCATCTGCCATTGTAATGGGTAATATTAAATCTAAATCAGTTCAGATTAACAATGGTGCGGTTATCGAAGGTATGTGTTCACAGTGCTATGCAGAAGTGAATCCAATTTCCTTCTTTGATGATTATAAGCCAACAAAGGCAAAATAAGAACGATATTAGGAGGCTGCATTTATGCGCAGAATTTTACTGAAACTAAGTGGAGAGGCACTTGCTGGAGAGAAGAAGACAGGATTCGATGAAGAAACTGTTAGAAAGGTGGCTCTTCAGGTAAAAGAACTTGTGGATGATGGTGTACAAGTTGGTATTGTAAT
>CAZHEM010000162.1:0-5559 GCA_964531725.1 uncultured Acetatifactor sp. | reverse complement strand
GAATGCATCGTAAGCACCAGATAATACTTCAACAAGTCCTTGTCCACCAGAGTTGTAGACTCTGGTGGACAAGGACTTGTTGAAGTATTATCTGGTGCTTACGATGCATTCCTTGGCAAAGAAATCGACTTAAACTTTACTGCTCCTACAGTTGCTAACGGTGCAAGTAGCATGTCTGCATCTATGGATGCACAGGCAGAAGCTGATATTAAGTTCGGTTATTGTACAGAGTTTATCATTTTATTGAATAAGACCTTTACCATGAAAATGGAGATGGATTTCAAAGCATATCTTGAATCAATCGGTGATTCCATTGTATGTGTTGCAGATGATGATGTGGTAAAGATTCATGTACACACCAATGACCCAGGTCTAGCTATTCAGCGAGCATTAAAATATGGTGCATTATCTAACATGAAGATTGATAACATGCGCCTTGAGCATCAGGAAAAACTGTTTAAGATGTCTGAAAAAGAGAACGCAAGTGCTCCAGTTCCAGCACCAGTAGAGCCTCCTAAGCCAGTTGGATTCATTGCAGTATCTGTAGGCGAAGGCGTGAACGAGATTTTCAAAAGTCTTGGTGTAGATTATATTATTGAAGGTGGCCAGACAATGAACCCTAGTACAGCAGATATTTTAGATGCTGTTGACAAGGTAAATGCTGAAACTATTTTTATTCTTCCAAATAACAAGAATATTATCTTAGCTGCAAATCAGGCTGCTGAGTTGATGACAGATAAGACCCTATTGGTAATTCCTACCAAGACCATTCCTCAGGGAATTACTGCTGTAATTAACTTTGTTCCAGACGCAAGCGTAGACGAGAACGAAGCTACCATGTTAGCTGAGATTTCCAATGTGAAGACCGGTCAGGTAACTTACGCAGTACGCGATACCATGATTGATGATAAAGAGATCTCAAAAGGAGATTACATGGGTATCGGTGATAGTGGTATTTTATCAGTTGGTACTGATATCGATGCTATTACACAGGAAATGGTAGCAGCTATGGTGGATGATTCTTCTGAATTAATCAGTATATACTATGGTTGTGATGTGGAAGAAGCAGATGCAGAAAAGCTTCAGCAAGCTTTAGAAGCTGCATATCCAAGCTGTGATATTGAATTACAGTACGGCGGACAGCCAATTTACTATTATGTAATTTCTGTAGAATAAATAATGAAAAGGAGACACACTGTTGTCTCCTTTTTTCAAATATAAAGCATCAAGATTAAGGAAGGAGCTCTTATGAATCAGAATACTCCCATAATTCAAATCAAGGGTATTGGTGATAAATCAAAAAAGTTATTTGAAAAATTAGATATTCATACAGTAGGAGATTTGATTCGTTACTATCCAAAGGATTACGACTCCTTCAAAGAACCAACACCTATTAAAGATACACAAGTAGGAACAACCGAGGCTATTTATGCCTGTGTTTCCAATATCCCAAATGTAAAAAAGATTCGTAATCTTTCTATTTTGAATGTGAATGTAAAAGACTCTACAGGACAACTTCAATTAACATTCTTTAACATGCCTTATCTAAAGAATGTCTTAAAACCAGGGACCTATTATGTTTTTCGAGGAACCATTCAATCTAAGGGACAATTTAAGGTGTTAGAGCAACCTAAGATGTATGGTTATGAAGACTATCGTAAGTTACTAGGAGTACTCCAACCTAAATATTCTCTTACAAAAGGACTTACCAATCAAATGATTCAAAAAGCTGTAAAACAGGCCCTAACCTTTTATAGCTTTGAAAAGGAATTTTTTCCAGAGAATTTCTTACAGAAATATGATTTGATTGACCACAAAGAAGCGATTTGCTCAATGCATTTTCCTATTGATTATGAGAACATGCTAGTTGCCAGAAAACGAATGGTCTTTGAAGAGTTCTTTGGCTTTCTCTTAATGCTTCGTAAAAACAAAGAACAAGTAACCGAGTTACCAAATGAATATGAAATGTTTGAGACCGCAGACACTGTACGCTTCTTGGAGCAAATGCCATTTTCTTTGACCAAAGCACAGAAAAAAGTATGGCAGGAGATTCGTCAGGATTTAAGCAGTCCCTATTGTATGAATCGTCTAATTCAAGGTGATGTAGGTTCGGGTAAGACGATTGTAGCCGTGTTGGCATTGCTAATGTGTGTTGCAAATGGTTATCAAGGGGCGCTTATGGCACCTACTGAAGTTCTTGCGGTCCAACATTATGAAACTATATTGGAATACATAGAACAATACCAATTAGCTTTTCGTCCGGTTTTGTTAGTTGGTTCTATGACTGCCAAAGAAAAGAGAGCTGCATATGAACAAATTGCTTCTGGGGAAGCCAATTTAATCATTGGAACCCATGCGCTCATTCAAGAAAAAGTAGAATATAAATGCCTAGCATTAGTTGTTACCGACGAACAACACCGCTTTGGTGTTCGACAACGTGAACATTTAGCCGAAAAAGGTCAGAATCCTCATGTACTGGTAATGAGTGCAACGCCTATTCCTCGTACTTTGGCAATTATTTTGTACGGAGATTTACAGCTTTCTATTATTGATGAGTTACCTGCTAATCGTCTCCCTATAAAAAACTGCGTAGTAAATACTTCTTATCGCCCCAAAGCTTATGAATTCATTACAAAAGAAGTAGCACAAGGAAGACAGGCTTATGTCATCTGCCCAATGGTTGAGGAAGGTGAACTAGAAGACGTTGAAAATGTAATAGAATACACCTCAAAATTGCGAGCAAACCTACCAAGCAACATACAAGTTGCTTACCTTCATGGCAAGATGCGTCCAAGTGAAAAAAATCAGATTATGGAAGCGTTTTCTAATCACAATATTGACGTATTAGTGTCTACTACTGTAATTGAAGTAGGAATTAATGTACCAAATGCCACAGTTATGATGGTGGAAAATGCAGAACGTTTTGGCTTAGCTCAATTGCATCAGCTACGAGGTCGTGTAGGACGAGGAGAACATCAAAGCTATTGCATCTTTGTAAGTTCAAAAGATAATAAAGAAACAATGGAACGTCTCCAGATATTAAATAAATCAAATGATGGTTTCTTCATTGCATCCGAAGATTTAAAAATGCGTGGACCAGGAGATTTATTTGGAGTTCGCCAAAGTGGAGATTTTGCTTTTCAAGTAGGAGATATTTACACCGATGCAAACTTATTACAACAGGCTTCTTACGCAGTAGATTCTTTATTAGACGAAGATCCAACGCTTTCTAAGTCAGAAAATCAACTATTAAAGCAACACTTTGAAGAAGGTGCTTTTAACAGTGTTGACTTTCGGACAATATAACAGTAAAATAGTCCTAGTTTGTTGTGAAAAAAAATAAGAAAAGGATAAGAAAAATGGCTAAAATAGCAGTTGTTACAGACAGTAATAGTGGAATTACGCAGGCACAGGCAAAGGAACTTGGTGTCCATGTATTGCCAATGCCATTTATGATTAATGAAGAAACATATTTTGAAGATATTACATTAAGTCAGGAAGAATTTTATCAGAAATTGGAAGAGGGTGCTAATATTAGCACAAGCCAACCTTCTCCACAAGCAGTTACGGATCTTTGGGATCGTCTATTAGAAGATTATGATGAAGTAGTTCATATCCCAATGAGTAGTGGTTTGTCAGGCTCTTGTCAGAGTGCCCATATGTTAGCGCAGGATTACGATGGAAGAGTACAGGTTGTTGATAATCAACGTATATCCGTTACTCAGCGTCAATCCGCTTTAGATGCCTTGTTATTGGCAGAGCAAGGATTAACTGCAAAAGAGATTAAAGACGCTTTAATTGAAGATAAGTTCAATAGCAGTATTTATATTATGTTAGATACTTTGTACTATCTAAAAAAAGGTGGTAGAATCACCCCGGCGGCTGCAGCAATCGGTACCTTATTAAAGTTGAAGCCTGTTCTTCAGATTCAAGGCGAAAAGTTGGATGCTTTCGCAAAGGCACGTACCACTTCACAGGGTAAAACTATGATGATTAATGCTATTAAGACCGATATTGAAAATCGTTTTGGTGGCATGACAGAAGAAGATACTATGTGGATTCAGATTGCTCATACCAATAATGCAGAAGCAGCTAATGCACTCAAAGAAGAGTTACAGGAGATTTTCCCTAATTATGATATTCACATTGATCCATTATCATTAAGTGTTGCATGTCATATTGGTCCAGGTTCTCTTGCAATTGCATGTTGTAAAAAGATGGATATCTATAAATAAGACTAACAAAACTACAAGAATCAAAGCGTCTAAGACGGGATATCTTGTAGTTTTTTCTTTTACAACAACTAAATGTATGGTATAATTCAAATAATTGGTAATTAATAGATAGGAGTTTTTGGAATGGCAAAGACAAATAATTATGATGCTTCCAGTATCACCGTTTTGGAAGGGTTGGAAGCGGTTAGAAAAAGACCTGGAATGTATATTGGTAGTGTATCTACCAAGGGTTTGAACCATTTGATATATGAAATTGTAGACAACTCGGTGGACGAGCATCTAGCAGGCTATTGCGATACCATTCATGTAACCTTAGAGGCCGATGGTTCTGCAACGGTATCCGACAATGGACGTGGTATTCCAGTAGGAATGCATGAAAAAGGAATCAGTGCTGAGCGTTTAGTATTTACAACACTTCACGCTGGTGGTAAGTTTGACAATTCCGCTTATAAGACCAGTGGTGGTCTCCATGGTGTAGGTTCTTCCGTAGTAAATGCATTGTCAACAAGATTGACTGTAACAGTCAAAAGTGGTGGAAGTATTTATGAAGATAAATATGAGAGAGGTAATCCTGTTATCGATTTGATTGATGGTTTACTTCCTGTTATCGGTAAGACCAAAGAAACTGGTACCACCATTAATTTCTTACCAGATGATACAATTTTTGATAAGACACGTTTCAGAGAAGACGAAGTAAAGAGTCGTCTCCATGAAACTGCATATCTGAATCCAAACCTTACGATTGTTTTTACAGACAAGCGTAAGGAAGAAGTTGAGACTATTACTTATCACGAGCCAGAGGGAATCATTGGTTTTGTGAAGGATATTAATAAAACAGCCGAAGCCATCCATGACGTGGTATTTATCAGTGGAGAAAGCGAGGGCATTTCTGTAGAAATAGCTTTCCAGTATGTAAACGAGTTCCACGAGAATGTGTTAGGTTTCTGTAATAACATTTACAACTCAGAAGGTGGTACCCATTTAACTGGTTTTAAAACCGCTTTTACAAATGTAATTAATACATATGCTAGAGAATTAAATATATTAAAGGAAAAGGATGTAAATTTCACTGGTGCTGATGTTCGTAACGGTATGACTGCAGTAGTATCTTTAAAGCATCCTGATCCTCGATTTGAAGGTCAGACCAAGACCAAATTAGATAATCAAGATGCAGCAAAAGTAGTTAGCAAGGTGTGCGGTGATGAAATCGTTCGTTTCTTTGACCGTAATTTAGAGACCTTGAAGAATATTATTGCCTGTGCAGAGAAAGTGCTGATGTTCGTAACGGTATGACTGCAGTAGTATCTTTAAAGCATCCTGATCC
>CAZHEM010000161.1:0-5710 GCA_964531725.1 uncultured Acetatifactor sp. | reverse complement strand
ACTATCGAGATGGCTGCTACTAAGGGTGTTTACCACAAGAACAATGCAGCAAGAAAAGTTTCTCGCATTACCAAAGCTGTTAACGAAATGGCTTAATTACTTATAAATATAAAACACCTATACCGTCATGTAGGTGTTTTTTTATTGCTCTTTTATATTTTTTGTATAATGAACCCGCAAGATAGTGTTTACTATACCTAAAAAGGTATCCTTTTACACCACTGTCCTGCGGGTTCATTTATGTTCCTCTATTTAGTTATGTAGACAAAAGAACTTCTCTCTAACGACGTCTTCCGCCTCCACCGTGACGACTTCCACTACTACTTCTATGGCTTCCGCCTCCGCCACTGCTTCTATGTCCACCGCTACTACTGCTACTGGTTTGAATCACACGTGAGGTCACTCTCTTATCTGTCAGCAAATCTTCTGATACATTAATGGTAGGTCTACCATTTACTACATACTGAGTATCTGTAGTGGTATCTTTTGCAGCTGCTTGGTTACTATTAACGGCCACATATATCAAACAACCAACTGTGATAATAATAAATCCTACAAACACCGTACTTGCTGCCTGTTCTTGTGCATAGGTTGGTTCTGTCATAATCTCACAAAAAGTATCTACATATGCTCTATAAGCTTTATAAGGCGAATCCTCCACTTTGTAGTATACCGCATCCAACACTTCATCTACATCATAGGTGCTGAATTTGTCTATTACTCGGCCGCTAGTACATAGCCAACTTCCTTCTTGGTCTTCATACCAGTTATCTAGTAAAAGTACACCATCACCCCATACTTCATTATAGCCAAAATTATTATCATCATAGAAAGCATCTGCAGTATTCAACATGGCAGTCTCCCAAGGATCACCACCAGTAACCTGCAAAGCAGATGGCGTAGTATCTGGTGCCACTCCAATAGCTTCCATATCTTTATTACTGGTAACCAATACAATATCACACTTTACAATTCTTTCACAGGTAGCAATATACTCTCTTAACGCATCCTCTTCCTCTGCAGTCAGTACATCTGCATAATCATAGACACGTTCTGTCGGTGCCAGATTATTCTCTCTCGCCCCTCCTACAGTTACGCCTGCACTAATAGCATTTCCAATTAATTTTATTAAAAACACTACCAATATGATACCTACCGCAATAAACCAAAAACGGAAATAATGTAGGTAATTTTTTCTCGCTTCAATCTTTAACTCTTTATCCATCTTTATCTTTCGCTAATGCGACTCCCTCCTGTTATTTTCCCTTATATTAGAACACACCAATGTAGCTAATCATTAACAACATAGCAATCATGCATCCCCATAAAGTAGCTGCATATGCCCATATCTTTTTCGTGGATACAGGTGCCTTACCCACAATCTTACCAGTCTGGCCATTTACATAAAATGGATAGTCCTGTCCTTTATAATTATATGTATACCTCCATACTGGCAACAAGCCATAATTAGACTCTTCTGTTTTATAGTTCACATCCATTACCTTGGTACGAACATGATTGTAACCATGATATGTATTCTTAAGCATGCCCTCTATATCACTTGTCACTTTTGTTTTCGCACGATTCTCTACCAAATCTGCCACCATATTATATTTCTCACCATTAAAACCGGACATATACTCTGGTTTAAAATCACACATTTTGCTATAGTCATAAGGCTCTAACAAATCCATAGTGGTGTCTGGCATTCCTACACTGGCATCAATTGGAATACGTTCAAAACCAGCATCCATATTACGTCTAATATCAAAAAACGAAGTCTCTGTATATTCTCTATCTCCCGATCTCCATCTTCTGACCTTAGTACCTTCTCCTACATAATTGCAATTCACATCATAATTAAAGAACCAAAATGGTACATACATACCTTCTATAGTGTTCAGCTTTACCTCAGACAAAAATCCTGTTGGTGCAAAAATTTTCTTTTTAAATTTCTCACGGATAAGGTTTTTGCAAGCTTCTTTACCCATTTGGAATGGAATAACCATCTTAGGAGTGTAATCTCCCTCAACTCTCTCGTTAAAAATCAGATAATTGTCACAATATGGACACTGGGTAGCACTGGTGTGCTCCGTCACCTTTACTTCACCACCACAGTTAGGACATACTTCCAATGCTGTCTCTGTATAGTCCTTTCTCTCTTCGCTGTTCTCACTGTCACAGAATGGACAAAACATTCCTAATTTCTCAGGACTGTATATTGCATTTCCTCCACAGTTTTTACATTTAAAAATCATACTCTCCCTCCACTTATTTCATCTCTGCCTCACGCAAAGATGTCTGTTTTATCTTATGCAAAGCAGTATTGTTTCACTGCACATAATTCTAATCACTCCGCAGAACTATCCCTGCATTATTCTTGGACGAATCCCCTTATTCTTGCAAACCGACCAAGCTTTTGATCACTTCTCCTGCAATAATCAAGCCTGCTACTGCTGGCACAAACGCACAACTGGCAGGAGTGGCACGTCTACCCATTTCTGTTATGGATACCGTCATCGGTTTCAATGGCTCTTCCTTAGAATATACCACCTTTAATCCACCGATGCCTCTTGCTTTTAATTCCTTACGCATTACCTTAGCTAATGGACACACACTTGTTTTGAATATATCGGTCACTTCAAATCTGGTAGGATCTAATTTGTTACCAGTTCCCATACTACTAATAATAGGAATCTGTCTCTCCCAAGCCACTGCTGCCAAATCAATCTTAGCAGTTACGGTATCAATGGCATCCACAATGTAATCATACTCATCAAAGGGGAATTCATCCCTTTTCTCTGGCAAGTAAAAGGTATCGTATACCGTTACCTTACACTCTGGATTAATACTGGCAATTCGCTCTTTCATAGCCTGACATTTCTGCATCCCAATGGTGTCATAGGTTGCAATCAATTGGCGATTCAGATTAGACTTTGCTACGGTATCATTGTCAATCAAATCAAGTGCTCCAACACCGCTTCTGGCCAGTGCCTCTACCACATGACCGCCCACACCGCCGATTCCAAATATAGCCACACGTTTTTCTGCAAGGCGCTCCACACCTTCTTCACCTATTAACATAGCAGTTCTAATAAATTGCTCTTTCATGAATACGCCTTTCTAAAATACAAGGATAATTATAGCAGAACCATATTTTGTATGCAATGTTGCAAAATTATCCTATCATTCATATATCGTACTCTATTATGCACGATATGATTATTTTTCAATTAATCTACTCTTTTATCAGATTTGTAGGGTATCTCATTCTGTTCCTATTTGATATTATCCAAGATAATCCGCAAATCAAACTCTTGATATGGAACCAGCACTTCCTGAAATCCTTCTGCATAACACGCCAATTCATAAGGACCATAGAAAAATACGATTCCCTCCTCGGTCAAGTAGAACTCTGACTCCATATTGACAGTATCATGCACATACGAAACCGCATCCTCCCAATAAGTGCCTTCTGGTCTACTAGCAGCCATTTCCTCAAAATGCTTTGCCACGATTGCTTTCAGTTCATCCTCACTATTATACACTAAGTCCGATAAAAGCATGCGCTCTCCACTCTCTAAATCAAAAGTAAATCCAATCCACCAAGGCATACCATGAGCAGCACCTGCCTGATATTCATATTCCTGTTGATAAAAGCTGATATAATGCGAATCCACATAGGTAAATCCAGGAAAAATACTACTAAACTCTGAGGTACCACAATCCCACATATCTTCCATCATATACTCATACTGTTCTCTTGCATAAGACATATTTGCTTCCTGATGAGCAAACACATAGGTATTAATCAAATTAGAACCGGGATATTTATCATCTACTGCAAGCCATGATAAGTTCACATTATATAATAGCTTTTCTGGTTCCTTTTCACTGTACATTTTTTCATTCTTGGACTGCATTTCTCCAATA
The DNA here is from genome assembly GCA_964531725.1 of uncultured Acetatifactor sp. Lineage (GTDB taxonomy): Bacteria > Bacillota > Clostridia > Lachnospirales > Lachnospiraceae > Acetatifactor. The sequence continues at coordinate 1,777 of CAZHEM010000161.1, read as the reverse complement.
TCAGCTATACCAGAATCGTATATCGCATCGCCCAAAATTTCCTCCTTTTGAGGTGCTTCAATTGCTCTGCGACAACACCAAAGAGCATAATCCTGCTCATCAACATAATAGATATAACCATTCTTAACAATGGTATCCATCAATACTTCCGTGGAATAACTCCATAATCCTTCTGGCTGACGCACAAACAGTTCTTCCACCTGTCCATCTGCCAATGCAATTCTTTCATAGGAATATTGCGTAACCTCTTCTTCGTACACTATTCTTACGATATACACATATTCCTCATCCATTGCCAAAATGCGGAAAAAATCTTCCCTCTCAAAAAGTTCTCTATCTTCTCCCGTCTCTCTGTCAACCAAATGAAGCATCATGCCATCTTCATAAGTGCTTGTCAAAAAATATTTGCTATTGTATCCTTCAAAAAATGTCAATTTATCTAGATATTCTTTTTCCCCTGTTTCAGGATTTATGGACATTACATATCCATCATCCGTCTGTTTTAGAAAAGCTCCAAACTCCGCCAAGCTCTGTTGTTCAAATAGCATTCTGGAACCATTATCCTCATAATACAGCTTTTCTTCATAACTCTTATCTTGTATATTTTTTTCTATAATGTCTCCGCTTGGACTGAATTTAATCTCAACCACTCGATCCATATCATCTGCGTAAAGCACACCGTCCTGCCACATCATAATATCATCAACAGCATACTTCATCTCTATAATGCGCTCATATCCAGTTCCATCTGTTTTCACACGAGACACTGCTCGTTTCAAATCATTCTCCTCATACCAGTTCTCTACAAAAACAAGTTCTTCATCTATTAAAATACCTGTACCTCTAGAATATACATATTCTTTTTGGCTAGAAACTTCCTCCGAATTTTCCCACAAAATCACTTCTTCACCTGTGGCTTTATCCACCTTACTAACACGGCAACTTCCACAGAAATAGAAGTACTGTTCATCCTCTTGAAGAACACAGCTTTCTAGACATTCACCATTATATGTCTGCTCCATTTCCTTTGTAACCGTTTCCTTGGTAACCGCCTCTACCGATAGGTTCTCTGTTGGTGTAGTATTCTGCGTTTTTGTCTCATTTTCTATTTTCATTGCTGCTGTATTTCCACAACCATTCAATGCAAATATCATTCCAGTTGCAAATAAGCTCATATATAGCTTTAATTTGTTTTTCTTATTCATGTCCCCTCACTCCTCTTTTGAATAAAGTTTTCCTTGATGTCTGTTTGCTCATTATTGCGTACCTTAACCCTACTACAAAAGAAAAGACTATGCAACCAGAAAATCTGACTGCATAGTCTATGTATCTCGCTGTTTCTAACTGCAAAACAACTTATTTATTATAGTTAACGATCTGTCCGAAATCAGGTTTTAATGAAGCACCACCTACAAGACCACCGTCGATATCTGCTTGTGCAAATAATTCAGGTGCGCTTGAAGCGGATACAGAACCACCGTACTGAATACGGATTGCTGCTGCAGTTGCATCATCATAGATTTCAGCGATGCAATCACGGATTGCTTTACATACTTCCTGAGCCTGTTCAGTAGTTGCAACTTTACCAGTTCCGATAGCCCAGATTGGCTCATAAGCGATAACTGCAGTTGCAGCCTGTGCAGCAGTTACATTTAAGAATGCAATCTTAATCTGCTGACGAATGAAGTCGATAGTAACGCCCTGTTCTCTCTGAGTAAGAGTCTCACCACAGCAAATGATAGGAGTGATGTTATGCTCAAATGCTTTTAATACTTTC
>CAZHEM010000160.1:0-5748 GCA_964531725.1 uncultured Acetatifactor sp. | reverse complement strand
TGTTCCCAGCGGGAATCGAACCCACAACTAGCGCTTAGGAGGCGCTTGTTATATCCATTTAACTATGAGAACTCTATTATATTTCTTCTGGGAAATTAATATGGCCTTGTAACCATATCACTCCCTTGAAGCGTCTGCCAACCTGAGGTTCGCCAAACAAATCCATTATATTGATAGCAACATCAAATGTCAAATCATTACTGCAAATTGTGAGAATATAAATCTTCTCTCCTGTTACCTGATTGGTAGTCATCTTCATATCCACAATCTCGCCCAACACAGAGTATTGATCACATTCTACTCCATAAGGCATAAAATAAGTATCCACCATACTAAAGACATCTTCTTTTTGAATTCTTTTTGCTATGGTAGTATACATATCCATATCTTCTAAGGTTAATGTCTCAATGGCATCCTCGTCTCCCTGTCTTGCTGCTGCAAGAAGGGTACTACGAGCTGCAGATTCATTTTTTACCTTATTCTTCTGTGCTTCGTCTTTCTTGATAGGCATCATAATGCTACCAGACACCGATAACGCAGATAAAGTTACAGAAGTTCCTTTGATAGGAAGCTTTCCTGTTGTCTGTGCTTTTACATAAGGAATCATATTACGCAAGTAAAAGATAAGGGTGATTCCTACTCTTATCTCATCACACATACCAGCATAGGAATCCTTTGCTGCATGTCGTTCTACTGACACATCTTCACAACTAGTTACTCCATCACTGTTTAAATATGGATAATAGTAATCATAGATAAACTTATCTTCCTCATCAAAATCGCCACATACAGCAATTCCACAAGATTCGGCGAAATTCTTGTCAAATTCACCCAGCATGATTCCTTCCTGATTCAGAGTATATTCTCTTTTATCAGAATTCATGACTACTTCTGTAAGAAGCTCTTTTAATTTCTTACGTTCTGTATATTCGCTAAAACCAATGGCACGCATGTATTTATGCAAGAATCTCACCTCCTCTTCTTTTAATATTTCATCGCTTATTTATTAGGAACAATCTTCTCCTTACCACCCATATAAGGACGAAGTGCCTCTGGAATGTTAATTGTACCATCTTCATTTACGTTATTTTCCAAGAACGCAATCAAACCTCTAGGGCTTGCAAGTACGGTATTATTTAATGTATGCACATAGTAAGTACCATTTTCGCCTTTTGTACGGATACCAAGACGTCTAGCCTGTGCATCACCTAAGGTTGAGCAAGAACCTACCTCGAAATATTTCTTCTGTCTTGGGCTCCATGCTTCTACATCACATGATTTAACCTTCAAATCAGCTAAATCACCACTACAGCATTCCAAAGTACGTACTGGAATATCTAAGCTTCTGAAGAAATCTACAGTGTACTGCCACATCTTGTTGTACCAATCCATAGAATCTTCTGGTTTACATAACACAACCATTTCCTGTTTTTCAAACTGGTGTACACGATATACACCTCTCTCCTCAATACCATGAGAACCTACTTCTTTTCTAAAGCAAGGAGAGTAAGAGGTCATTGTAATAGGAAGACTTGCTTCATTTACAATCTCACCCTGGAACTTACCAATCATTGAATGCTCAGAGGTACCGATTAAGTATAAGTCTTCGCCTTCAATCTTATACATCATAGCTTCCATCTCAGCAAAGCTCATTACACCAGTTACTACATTACTACGAATCATGAAAGGAGGAACACAATATGTGAAGCCCTTATCAATCATGAAATCTCTAGCATAACTAATCATTGCTGAATGAATTCTAGCAGCATCACCCATTAAGTAATAGAAACCGTTACCACTAGTTCTTCCTGCGCTTTCTTTATCAAGTCCAGAAATTCTATCCATAATATCTGCATGGTAAGGAACCTCAAAATCAGGTACTACTGGCTCACCATATTTCTGAATCTCAACATTTTCATTATCATCCTTACCAATAGGTACTGATTCATCAATAATATTAGGGATTACCATCATAATCTTGGTAACCTTCTCCTGTAATTCAGCTTCTAATGCTTCCAACTCAGCAAGACGTTTTGCACCTGCAGCAACTTCTGCTTTCCTTGCTTCAGCTTCTTCTTTTTTACCCTGCGCCATTAATCCACCGATTTCTTTTGAAATCTTATTACGGGTTGCACGAAGATCATCTGCTTCCTGCTTAGTCTTTCTACTTTCTAAATCCAATGCAATTACCTCATCAACTAAAGGTAATTTGGTATCCTGAAATTTCTTTCTAATGTTTTCTTTTACAATATCAGGATTTTCTCTTAAAAATTTAATGTCAATCATGACGTCCTCCGTTCTGTTGTATTTCTACAACATTAATCTACTACTTTTTCAATATAAATATTTTGGACTTTTACCAAATCTCTTACATTACCTTCCCTAACATTTCTACCATTTTTGTCTTTAATAATACGAATAACAGGTCTGCTAGGAAAATCTTTATTCTGCGCTGTAACTACAGCAGTCTCGCCTTCATTGGTAATCACACGTGTTCCAACTGGATACACTGCAATAAATCCCAAAAAGACGTCTACTATTTTATCATCAAATTTGATATTTTTAAAGGCTTTTAAATACTCAATTGCTTCGTATACTTTCGCCTTTTTTTGACCAATTCCGCAAATCATCTCATCAAAGGCATCACACACATTTACAATTTTACATTCAATTGGCAGTTCTCTTGCCTTTAATGGGAATCCACTACCATTAATTCTCTCATGATGAGACAAAATAATATTTTTACTGGTTTCGGAAATCCATTTTTCATTTTGAACAGAAGTGTATCCATAGATTGGATGTTTTTTGTATTCTGCCAATTCCTGTGGATTGAAATCCTTTTCATCCCTGTTGATAACATCAATGGTCATATAACGAAGACCAATATCATGGAGCAGACATGCCACACCGATATCATGTGCTTTTTTCTTATCCAATCCCATCTTGATTGCTGTCAAAATAGACATTGAACAGATACTTATAGAATGCTCATAAATATCCGCACTTCTTTCTTTGATATCAAATACCTTTTCAACAATCTGCTCTTCTTCTAAAATATTCTCAATGATATTATCTGCAGTCTTACTTAATTCTTCCAGTTCCTTATTATTATGGTAAGTATGGCGTTCTAAAACATCCTTTACCTTTTCCTTAGCAGAACGTTCAATTTCTGTTTTTAAAATAACAATTCCTTCATCTTCTTCTACTTCTGGGTCTCTTACATATACCTTTCTTACACCCAATTCTTTTAGCATTTGTATATATTCTGGTCGAAGAGCAACCCCCTCAGGAAGTATTACTCTACCATCCCACAATGTAACTGCTTTAGATAGAATCTCATTTTCTTTTAAATCTACAAGACTTTTAAACATAACTTCACCGCTTATATTATTTTAATTATTCTTCACCCATAGCAATAGCCAATGCTTCTGCTTCCTCTTTACCAAGAGAAAGAGCACTTTCTCCGCGTTTGATTTCTTTTGTATAAGAATAGCATCCCTCTGTGCTATGTACTGAATTTAATATAAATCCATTATTATTCTCATCCAAAAGTGCCAAACAAAAACTTAATTGTCCCCCCATTTGGCTAAATGCATCATATTTTACAAGTCCCATCTTCTGGAAAGTTGATTCCATATTTTTATAAAGGACACGTATATCTTTTTTATTCTTTTCTGTATTATTCTTTAGAAATTTATTATCCTCAAACAAAGCTATAATATCTTGTTCTAAACTCTTGCCATCTTTACCAGACATAAACTTGCTAAGTCTTTTCTTCATCTTGCCAAGCTTGTTCATCTGGACAATCAACAGTATTAATACAATAAGAAGTATAAATATCACGATTGCCATAACAATTAATAAATATCCTAAATCAAATCCAGACAGGCCTAGCTGATTTAATATTGAACTTTCTGTGTACACTCATTTTCCTCCTGTGTGGTTTACATAACTTTATTATTTATTACCAATCATTTCAAGTAATCTATCTAAATCATCATGGCTATAAAATTCTATTTCAATCTTACCTACACCATTTCCCTTAGAAGATACACTAACCTTGGTACTCAATTTCTGTTTTAATTTTTCTTCAATATCTAGATAGATTGCCTGCAAAGCTTTATCATCTAATTTCTTAGGTTTAGCAGGTTTATGTAGATTTTTTACTAACTTTTCTACATCACGTACACTAAGCTTCTCATCAAAAATCTTCTGAGCTAAAGTATACTGTTCTTCTGGATTCTCAATTGCAAGTAAAGCACGAGCATGTCCTGTAGAAATCATCTCATCAATAACCATCTGCTGTACTTCGTTACTTAATTTCAGAAGACGAATAGAGTTGGTAACTGCCGCGCGGCTTTTCGATACTCTCTCTGCAACTTCATCCTGTTTCAAATTAAACTCTTCTAATAAACGCTTATATGCCTGAGCCTCTTCAATAGGGTTCAAATCTTCACGCTGAATATTCTCAATAAGAGAGATTTCAACAATCTCTTGCTCTGTATAGTTACGAATAATTACAGGAACTTCTTTTAATCCAGCTAGCTTAGCTGCTCTCCATCTACGCTCACCAGCAATAATTTCATAATGGTCTTTTCTATCTTGTACTAGAATAGGCTGTAATAAACCAAACTGTTTAATTGAATCAGCTAATTCCTGCAAAGCATCTTCGTCAAATAATTTACGTGGCTGTTCCCTATTTGGTTCAACCATTGTAATCTTAACAATTGTCTCTGGACCTTTTTTCTCAGGAGTTGTAGTTTCTTTCACTTCCTTTTTCACTTTAGCTTCGCCTACTGCATTTGGAATTAACGAATCTAGTCCCTTACCCAATCCTCTTGCTACTGCCATATATTTTTCCTCTCTATCATATTTATTATTTTGATACTTACGGATACTATATTTTATCTTAATGTAAAAACATTATTGGTAGTTAATTACTTCATCAGCTAACTGCATATATGCTTCCGCACCTGCTGATTTTGCATCATACATATTAATAGGCATTCCATAACTTGGAGCCTCTGCTAATCTAATATTTCTTGGAATCAAAGTATTATAAACGCGCTGATTAAGATTCTGTTTCACGTTTTCTACTACCTGCATTGATAAATTGGTACGAGAATCATACATAGTAAATACAACTCCTTCCATTACCAATGCTGGATTCAATCTTTCTTTTACCAAATTAACTGTATGTATTAACTGACTCAAACCTTCCAACGCATAATACTCACACTGAATAGGAACAAGAACACTATTCGCAGTAGTCATAGAGTTAATAGTTAACATATTTAAAGAAGGAGGACAATCGATAATGATAAAGTCATACTCTTCCTTTATATAATCCACTTCATTCTTAAGAATATATTCCTTCTTATCTACACCAATTAATTCAATCTCAGCAGCTGCAAGATTAACATTAGATGGAAGCACTGATACATTAGGTATTACCTCTCTGATAATACAATCTCCAATAGAGCATTCTCCCAATATCAATTCATATATGGTATTATCCAATTCATTTTTATCAATACCAAAACCACTTGTAGTATTACCCTGTGGATCAGTATCAATTACAAGTACTTTCTTTCCTTTTGCCGCAAGTGAAGCAGAAAGGTTAATAGATGTAGTAGTCTTACCAACTCCACCTTTTTGGTTCGCAATTGCAATTATTCTTCCCATTTTATTATTCGCCTTTCGTTTATTTCGCTTTACAATTATATCACTAATTGAGCTATATATCTA
>CAZHEM010000159.1:0-5931 GCA_964531725.1 uncultured Acetatifactor sp. | reverse complement strand
ATTTAATATGCCAAAAATGTCCTGCCTGCTCCTGATATTCTACCTCAGCATCAGAGATAGAAGTGTTACATACTGGACACCAGTTGATGATACGAGAGCCCTTGTAGATATAGCCTTTCTCGTGCATCTTAACGAATACTTCGGTTACAGCTTTATTACAGCCTTCGTCCATTGTAAAACGCTCTCTATCCCAGTCACAAGAAGAACCAAGCTTCTTCAACTGGCTGATGATACGTCCGCCGTACTCTTTTTTCCAATCCCATGCTCTCTCTAAGAATTTCTCACGTCCAAGGTCCCATTTATCGATACCTTCTTCTTTCATCTTCTCGATAATCTTAACCTCAGTTGCGATACTTGCATGGTCTGTACCAGGTTGCCACAATGCATTGTAACCCTGCATTCTCTTGAAACGGATTAAAATATCCTGCATGGTATTGTCCAAAGCATGTCCCATGTGTAACTGCCCTGTGATATTTGGAGGTGGAATAACGATAGTAAATGGAGTCTTAGAGTGATCTACCTCCGCATGAAAATACTTCTTATCCAACCATTTCTGATACAATCTGTCTTCTATGCCGCTTGGGTCATAGGTCTTTGCTAATTCTTTGCTCATTGTATGCTCCTTTCTGATATGCTCACAGCAAAACTGTTCGCTGATGCGACATTCGCCGAATGTACATTAACATGTACATTTTGTAGAAGTTCTTAAGTCTTCTGCATGCGAGCATGCTCAGACTTATGCCCTTCCACAAACCGCACACGCATGTGCGCTCGGCTCATTGTACGCACAAGAAAAGCCCTTCGCCAACCTTAGTTAGCAAAGGGCGTCATTAACGCGGTACCACCTTTGTTCACAGACCTTCAGTCTGCCTCATGCAACTTCTAATAAGAGTCATTCCCCTTATCCTAAAGTGCTATCCTGTAACGAGGATAAATCGTGTAAGCTTACTTATATATTCAGCCTACCAGCTCAGAAGCTACCTTCCACATTCCTTCCTTCAAGCAACCTTTCAGCACTGCAAGCAGTAGTCGCCCTCTCTTTTAAGGGGTAATATGTACTCCTCTTCGTCTCCGCTTTTATGTCTATAAAATAGAATATAGTGCATTCTATTAATGTTTGTCAAGGATGAATTTGACGCGCTTAAGGAAAGTAAGTCCCCTTAGAGCCCTCTTTGATTATTGCCATCCTAAACTGGCATGGTAAAAAAATCATATTCTGGCTCTTTTTAACAAGCCACTTCATGTGTAGACTATGAAAACATAGCAAGGCATACTGCAGATGCTTTGCAACACACTCGACTATCGGAGGAGACTATTATGGAAAAAGGAACTAAAAACAAAAGCTATCTACTACTTATTATAAGTGCTGTATTGTTGGTAGCAGGCATTATTTTTGCAGTATACTCATATAATACCAGCTACACAGAATCAAAAGTAATCGGAGCTCAGTTAACAGAAATAAAGGAACAGATTAAAGCAATCGAGGCCGGAACTAGTACCGGAGACTTAGAGGCATTGAACGCACAGAAGTCCAACCTATCTGATGAAAAGCTAGCATTAGAGCGTCCATACTCTTACGGACTTACTCTTATCTTCTTTTCTGTTCTTTTATTGGCAAAGGGCTTATTCAACGCATTCGTTGGTGTAGCACCTTCTCAAAAATCAGACGTGAAGAAGTTGGCTCAGGCTGGTTTATTGGCAGCACTTTGCTACATCGGTTTTGCTTTCTTTAAGATTGATATTCCTGTCGGTCCAGAAAAAACAGCTTTCCACTTTGGTAATGTATTCTGTGTACTCGCAGCCTTATTACTTGGTGGATACTGGGGCGGTCTCGCAGGCGCTATCGGTATGACCATTGGTGATTTGACTACTTCGTATGTAACTAGTGCTCCTAAAACTTTTCTTTTAAAGCTTTGCATTGGTTTAATCGTTGGCTTTGTGGCACACAAGATTTTCAAGCTTAGCCACAAGCACACTCAGAAGTATGTAACTGGTGTAACCGTGTTGGCATGCGTCTGCGGTATGGGATTCAACATTGTAGCCGATCCATTGGTTGGTTACTTCTACAAGATGTATTTATTAGGAGTACCTCAGGATATTTCCTCTGCATTAGCTAAGATTAGCACTGTAACTACTAGCGTAAATGCAGTTGTAGCGGTGATTGCAGCATCTATTTTCTACCTTGCCCTTCGCCCAGCATTGAAAAAAGCGGGATTATTTGTTAATGTATCAGGAGACGATAAAGCAGACGAGTTAGTGTAAGAACCGACTGCGTGTCATATGTACCTGCAAAAGAAAACATAATCGTTTTCCAAATCAAACAACATAAAAGGACAATCACATGAGTTCCAATCAAGACAAAACCACAATGGCGGGGAAAAAGCTTCCCCGCCTCGCAATGATTAATAGTATGGCCGGCTACGGTGGCATATCCACTTGCGTAGCTTTGCCCGTTATAAGTGCAATGAAGGTACAGGTATGCCCTGTGCCTACTTCTATTTTGTCTAACCATCTGGCATTCCCCGTATGTCATCGTCAGGATTTTACACCTCAGATGCATGACTATATTGGTGCTTGGAAGTCTCTTGAACTTTCTTTTGATGGTCTCTACTGTGGTTTTTTAGGTAGTGTAGAGCAGATGGAGATTGTAGAAGACTTTCTTGCGCACTTTTCTCCATCTGTTTTCTTATTAGATCCAGTAATGGGAGATAACGGAAAAGCTTATTCCACAATTACACCAGCACACATCGCACATATGCGTAGCTTAATTGGGAAAGCACACATTATCACCCCTAATATTACTGAGGCCTGTCTATTGACTGATACCACTTATAAAGATGGATCTTGGAACGACGAAGAACTGCTTATTCTTAGCAATAAGCTATCGGTCCTCACCAATGCTCGAATCGTAATTACTGGTCTGGAAAAAGACGGATTATTAATGAACTATATCTGGCAAAATGAAAAGGCAAGCACCTACTGTGTGCCTAAAACTGGGCGTTCACGCCATGGCACAGGCGACTTATTTGCATCTATTATTGTCGCAGCCACTCTGCAGGGAATTGACTTTGAAGCTTCTGTAAAAAAAGCCGCAGATTTCATTGGCGTATGTATCCAAGGAAGCGAAGAAGCAGACATCCCTCCATTGGAAGGCGTCTGCTTCGAACAATACCTTTATCACTTAATAGACTTCTTTTAATTTTCGAAATCAATAACAAGGCTACCCATTGCACATTCTAATTTCATGTTTTTGGAGGCATTGTTATTGATTTTTTGTTCTTGTGCTACTCCGGCATACTGTCTGTTGCCAACTTTCACTTCACCCATTGCACCATCAATGTCGTAGTTAAAGTCAGCTTCCGTGCCCTCGCATTCTACCTCAACACTGCCCATTGCACACTCAATATTTGCTTCCTGGTTAATAGCTCCCTTCAGAAGCATATGTCCCATTCCAACCTCAGCATTCACATTATCTACATTCATGCCAGTAGCAATTAGCTCACCCATTCCAACCTCAACAGTTAGGGTCTGTGCCTCTACATTTTTTAGTGTAATCTGACCTGCACCAACCGTAAGATTCTGTTTTGCTGCATTGATGTTCTCAAGAGCAATCTCTCCTGCGCCCAAATCTACGCTTAAGGAATCTAGCTGGCATACCTCTGGTACATACAATGTAACTTTGCTAACATCCATTGCACTGGTGCTAGACTTTAAAGTCTTGATATATAAACACTCGTCCTCAATATATGCCTGAAATTTGCTTACTGATTCCGCTTCCACATGATACTGTTCATCAGTTGATTCCTTTACATGAAATGAAGCGCCTCCAACATTCAAGCTCACGTCAGTAACACTACTGCCTAATGGAAACTTTTCTACATCGCCATGTAAAACTTCGTAACTATCGTTAAACACAATAGAATCTTCAATGTCAAACTCAGCTTCATTTACGCTTTTCCAAAAATTCTCACTAAAGAAGTCCTCTATTCCATCAGACAAACCATCTGCCCAATTATCCACCGCATCTTCATCCACTACATTCTCCAATGCATTGGTGACAGTTTCCATTTCTTCTTCTCCAAACACGCCTGCCAACTGACTTGCTATTTCTAACTTGGTCTCCAAATCAAGCGAGCCGTTAAGTTCTTCTAATAGCTCTGTCAATTCTTCTTCCGTAAGAAGACCTTCCATAGCTCGTTTTACTTTTTCCATGGTTTTAGCATCTAGCGAACTCTCAAGTGTAGACAAAAACTCTTCCTTAGTCTCATCATCCAAAGACTGCAAAGCTGCTACTGCCTCTGAAGCATTTTCTGCTTCAAACAAATTCGCAGTAACATCACTATTTCCTGTTAGGTCTCTTCCAGACGTATCCTCTTGTGAGGGTTTTATCTCTTCAGTTTCCTTTTGTAATTCATCTCTCACATTATCCACATCATTTGCACTATGAATGGTATCCAATGCCCCATCCATTACAGTTTTTACCGTATCTTTAATTGCTTTTTTGCCGATGTATGAGCCCGTAGCTATCGTCAAAACGAGTCCAAGAGCTATCAGGCAAAGCGCTGTAATTGCGCAGTTTCTCATAAATTTCTTCATATTCTCCTCCTTATGCAGCCTTTCTATCGAATATTCTATGCCAAAGTGCTGTAATTCCTCGTATAATAGCTGGTGTAGCAATACCTGCCATTGCAACTGTAAGCATTAAGAAAAGTATACCAATTCCTGCTATTAACAAGCCGATTCCGATTACCAACAACCCTCCTGGTATGGAACCCACGCATGCTGGAATACCTACAAATAGTATTGCTATCGCAATGATAAACAATACAATGCTTGCAACACCAAATCCTACTATCATGGAAAACCATGTTACAATCAAACCAAAAAGAAATGACACTACACCTGCCACCACTGGTACCCACACTGGCGAAAGCAACACACAACTTACTACGATTAATACAATTGCCCATGTAGGTAATTTATCGTTCTTTTGTGTTGGCTGATTCTGCCAAGCTGGCTGTGTATATGTAGATACATTACGATTATGATTCACTTCTCGCTGATACATATTATCAGCATATCCACCACCATACAAGTCTCTTTTTATATTCTCCGCTACTTTGGCTGGACTTCCCAATGCCTCAATAACATCCTTTTCATTTTCTACACCTGCATCATCAAAATAATCATTGTAGTACTGCAATGCTTCTTCTCTTTCCGCAGGAGAAATATTTTGTAACAGACATTCTAGCTGTCTCATAAATTGCTCTCTATTCATCGCTACCTCCACTTATGCCTTTTATATACGCCCCTCAAATAGGCGATTAATTTTCTCCGAATATTGCTTCCATTCGCTCTCATACAGCTGTAACTGTGCCCAGCCCTGACTGGTTACCTTATAATAACGACGATTCCTGCCAGCACATTCCATATCGTAGACCTCCAAGCACTCATCCTTTTGTAGTCTTCTGAGTACTGGATACAATGTGGACTCTGATAATTCAATTACTTGTCGTACATCTTGAGTTATCTTATATCCATAGGTTCCCTCCGGTTCCTTGGACACAACTGCTAGCACTATCGCATCCAATAAGGCTGCTCCTGTGTTAAAAACCATTCAATCACTCCTTTTCCTTTTATTTGGCTATCCTCGCATTTCTGCTGGGTATCTACTATCTCTTCCGCGAGCCTCTACCTATTTCCATATTTGACACGCTCTCGCTCCGTAAGAAACGTAGCGGATACTAAGCTCGTGGCGAAATAAATTTCACCTCTCACTAAGTACCGACGTTTCTTAAGGGTCAAATATGGAAACAGGCAGCACACTCGCGGATGTAAGTTTTCGAAACCAGCAGAAATGCTTACATATATGAAATCTTTACAATACAAACATATGTATATTTTTCTATAATATTATATGGCGTATAATAT
>CAZHEM010000158.1:0-6025 GCA_964531725.1 uncultured Acetatifactor sp. | reverse complement strand
TTTGCTGTTAGTTTTGCAATTATGTCCTGCATTAAAACTCACCTCCAAATTCAAAGTTACCATTTATCTACAACCTCTTTTATAATCAACTCTATGATACGCCAGCCTCGGTGCACCACTCGCCAAATAGATAGTCCCACATCGTTTAAAACCATTCTTCTCCAACAGATGCTGCATTATCTTGTTGTCATGATGGGTATCCGCGCGCAAGTTAGCAATCTGTTCCACGCAATAGTCCACGCACTTAGCCAACACACCCTTATAAAGCCCGTCACTGGCAATTCTATGAATGGTTCCATAGGGCTTATTATTCAACCACTGACCATCCTCTATATATGCATAGGTCGCATCTTCCCCTATGATAAAGGCAAAAACTGCGTGTACCTGTCCATCTACTTTATAGACATACAACTGACGCTTCGCAATATCCTGCTCTAACAGTTCACGCTCTGGATAAGTACCATTCCATTGATTTGGGTTACCCATCTCTACCATGTATTTTTTCGCGCGGGCATATATCTGCATGATATAATCAAGGTCTTCTGTTGTAGCCAGCATAATCTTTGTATTTTGTAAATTTTCCAATCCTAATTCTCCCACTGTTTATTTATCTAAGCCTACCATTGCCATTACTTCTCAGCCCTACTCCTCTTGCCAGGTGCCTTCTTCCATGCACCAGTCAGATAGAACACCAAGCCTATGAAAAATGGTGTAAATCCAGCCAACGCATCTCCCAACCAGAAACCATAGTGCTTCATACCCAGTGTCAAACCGAACAATACAGACAATCCAATTCGTAGCACAATACCATCTAAAATCGCAGTAGCAAAATTAATCTTATAATTGCCACTACCATTAATCAACGCATTCATAATGGCACGCATTGCGCTACCATAGAATAGTAACACAGCGATTGGCACATAATTGCGTGCAATCTCTAATACGTCTGGAGATTGCGTGAAAATTCCAAATATCTGCATTGGGAATAAACAGATAAATGCGGATATTATCGTAGACACAGTTATCGTAATCACTGCCAAACTCTGCAATACCTTCTTTACACGTTCAAATTCCTTGGCAGCAATATTCTGCCCCACCATAGTAGAGCCTGCGGTGTTCATTGCATTGGATACTAAATTACTAATGCTAGCTATCTTATTCGCTATACCTGCAAACGCAGATACTGCAAGTCCATAAGAATTAATCCATGAGTTCACGAAAAGTTTGGATACTTGGATGGACGCTGACTTAATCGCCATCGGGGTACCTAATTTTATAAGGTCACCCAACATCTCCTTATCCCATCTAGTAAAATCACCCATGGTGCAGGTCAGTTCAAATTCCTCACGTTTTTTTGCCAAAAATACTACACAACAGATAAAACTTACCGCCTGACTCATGATTGTTGCCAAAGCAGCTCCCTCTGGTCCCAATCCTAAGAAAATAACAAATACAATATCTAACACAAGATTCATCACTGCCGCAATGCTGATGAACACAAAAGGATGCTTTGAATCTCCCATTCCTCGCAAAATAGCACTAACCACGTTATAACCATATGTAAATACTAAACCAAGCATACAAATAGCAGAATAGCTTCTGGCTCCTGCAAAAGCCTCGGCTGGCGTATTCATAATCTCAAGAATCTGATTCTGAAAAATAAGCCCCAATGCACTCAGCACAAGAGAGCACACCACTAAAAAGGAACTCATGGTTCCAATAAAAGTTCCCAACTTATCCTTCTGCTTGGCGCCAATATATTGTGCGATTAATACTTGTCCCGCATTAGCGAAGCCCATTGCCACAAAGGTCAAAAGATGTGACACATCACCACCTACTGCCACAGCAGAAATGCCCACTTCTCCTAGCTTGTTACCTACAATAATCATATCCACCATATTGTAGACAACCTGTAACATATTGGACAAAAACAGTGGCCATGCAAAGATTACCAACTGTTTTCCTATATTTCCTTGGGTGAAATCCTTGATTTGTGTCTTTTGTATATTCTGCATCTATTCTTTCTCCTGTTTCCAAAATGAAAGGGTATACCATCTCTTAAACGAGCTCGCATACCTTTTCATCTTAACACATTCTTTTCAATTTGGTGAATAGTTTCTTCAAAACCAGCATTCTCTCTGCCTGCTGAAACAGCTAAATCTCAAGCCTCTATCTATTCACTGCCTCTTCGCCTAGATAATTCCAATTCTTACCATGATCCTCAGACACATACAAGCCAGCACAGAAACCTTCTTCTCCATAGTAATCTCCGTCTGGTCCCTGGCCCATAAGTAAATATAATTTTCCAGCCTCTTCATAGACCTTTTCAGGCATCACAAAAGGATTGTATAGAGTCCCATCAGGTAATGCAATCTTCGATGATGGCAACTCTACTTTTGCGAAAGTCTTTCCACCATCCGCTGTTCGATATAAGCTTCCATAAGAGCCACCGCTATAAGCTAAGCAAGCGAAACCCACTGCATCGTCTTCTACAAAGGTAAGCCACTTGGATTCACCGCCACTTCCACAATGCGGGTCACGATTCACTAATGTATGCTCGCCGTCTGCAGATGTACTTATCAAAATGTAATAACTACTGCCTAAAGCACGATCCACCGCCAGCATTTTGTACTGGGTTCCATCCTTAGTGGTGTAGGTAGATGTAGGTTCTATACTCAGATAGTATGCCCAAAGTTCTTCCGTTGTAGGAACTTCTTCCATTGTTGCACTGCCAATCTCATTATCGCCATTAGAGCTATTTCCAATAATACTCTGCGTTTCTGAATTTTTTTCTGCTGTCTCGTTATCTTTTTTCGCCACACTCTCTTCATACGCTTCCATAGAGCTACGCTCTGCATACTGATATATAATATTGTAGATATCTGTCCTGTCAAAGTCTTGTGGATAGCAATTCAACCACACCACCTCTCGCTTTTCACCTGTATAAAAAGCAAATTCCGTCACTACAACTCCTGCATCCATTGCTGTCTCATTGTTCAAGCATTCATCTAGCATATCACAAGCATTATTGCAAAAGGATTCCATCTCCACCGACCCCCTTCCATGAAAAGCGATTACAGGAATGTATTCTTCCGAATCGGCTTTCTTTTCAAAGGTCATATAGCGCCCATACTTTGCAGACAAAGTTTCTCCGAAATAGTTCAAATAGTTTTCATAATAATTATCCGTTAGACGAAAATCATTCTGTACTTGAAAATCGAATTCATCTACTGAAAAAGAAAAGGAATCTCCTTCTACATCTGTTAATTCCACATTCGTACCGTACCTACTTTGAATGACAGCTAAAGCCTCCTCTTCTGTATTTGCCAAAAAGGAGTTTTCTCCTTCATAATATACCGTGTAAACATCATCCTTCTGTTCGCTTCCCATCAAAATAATGTCTAAACCGGCAGGATACCACTTCACTTTCCAATTGCTCTCACGCAGACAGGCACCATCATCCCGAATAGACGCTTCTATTTTCTCTATTTTCTCTATTTTCTCTATCTTCTCTCCATCCTTTTTCCGCACCTCAATACGCACACTGGTGCTTCCAAAAGGCCAATCTGGTTCTCCTATCTGACTAAACACTACTTCGTATTTACCATCATAGGATGTCTCCACTCCAACCTTAGTAAGCTTATATTCCATAACATAGACCATACTGCCAATGAGAATTGCTAGCATTAAGAAGATAAATAATCCACCAATTAAAATGCCTTTTATAATTCTTTGCCCTAAGCTTTTCTCTTTTTCCACGTCGTAGTCCTCTCCTGTCCTTTACCTATTCCGTCTCAAATGTTCGTGGCATTTTATTTTCACGCCTTTCTTTTCCCAGTTACTAGCTTGCCAGTTCCGTCACCAACGCAAAATACCTTTGGGTTCGCTCCTGTATGTCTCGCTGTGTCACACCATAGTATGTATAAAGTTCCTTGGCAATATTTTTCAGCTTCTCCATACCCTTTTTACTTCCGCTATAGGAACAGCCAAATACATCCCACTTGGTATCAACCGCCACTCTCATCTTGCCTACATCTGGTACACTTATCTCATATATATGAAAATCCATTGGAAACTCTTCATCTGATATCTCTTTGGCTCTTCTGCTACGTTCCTCTAATTTCTTCCAAAACGCCCTCAACGAATCCTCATCACGATTAACAGGCTTTGCTATCTGAGCCAATTCTCCTAACAATTCTGGTTTGTGCTGTATAATCAAAGATTCCTTCAAACAATCACGTTCTTCTATGTAACTCTGAGATTGCCCTGATACCTGAATAGCACCATATTTTTCTCTCATGAATTTTACAACTTCTAGCAATGTGTGAGGATTAGCTACAATGGACTTCTCCACTTGCGCTCTTCTCTGCTTATATAAATATTTTTTTATTTCATGCTTTAAGTTGAATCTCTTGGACTTTCCAGCGATAAAAATGCTGGTTGGTCCATCTGCACCACCAATAATAGATACACCGTTTGCTGATTTTCTCATAATTTTCTTCATCTTTTGCTTCTCCTCATATTTCTCTAATACTTCATTCCCTCAGTTATTGTGCTAATATTAAGTTATACAATTTTTGTTTCCTGACCCAACTGCGTTAACACCTTTACCAAACGCTTACGATTGAACACAATGAATTTATACGTTTCCCCATTATATAAATCTACCCCAATCGCCGGCAAAAGAAACATTCTACTCAACGTAATCTTGTAGATATCATTAAATGGCATTCTTAATCTTCGATATTTCTCAGGTATGGTCAATTTATTAGAGTGATAACCAATACCTTCATCATCCACAATCAATGAACCGCCCAATATTCCTTTGTAACATAAACTTGTCAAAAACAATGTCTTCATAACATCCCTCCATACAAATAGCATTATGCAACTATATTTTAAATATATCTACTAATAAACCTTTAAGTTTTTCTTAAAATTAATAAGCAAAAACATCTTCCCACAAAAATGGAAAGATGCTTCTATTTCTCTAATGCATTAAACTGTAAATAATAATCGCCTGCTGTACTTCAAGCAAACATTTCTTGAACTCATATCCTACAAAATATTCACTTGCGATTGCATCTTCGGACACTTCCTCTCCACGATAAAATGGAGGACAAGTATTCAACACTGCACCCACATTAGCAAGTTCCATAATCTCTTTTGTAATTTGGTATCCTTCAAAATCTGGCAAAATTTCTTTCGGTATGGAATCCGTACACACGATATCTTTTCCCACAACCACTTGTCGCATATCATGGGTGACAGGAATATCTGGCATTTCATATCCTTTCGGACAACATTGTGTCAGTTCAAATCCCAATGTCCTAGCAGCCTCACGCCAAGCTAACCCGATGTTTCCATTGGCTCCGCAGAATAGATATTTGTCCTCTAAGAAATTATCTCTTATCTTAGACAAAGCATATAAGTCTGATAACATCTCACAAGGATGATTAACGTCTGTCAGCGCATTTATAACAGGAACCTTGCTGTATTGACTCATTTTCTCAAGAAGATGAATATCCTTATGGCGAACTACAATCGCATCTGCCCATTGGTTCAAATAGCCCATTACATCTTCAACGGCTTCCTTTTTATCCAATGTATCTGGTGGAAATAAAATCGACTGCCCACCTAATAGATATATTCCTTTTTCAAAAGTAACACGTGTACGAATGCTAGTATTAGGGAAAAACATGACTACAGTCTTCCCTTTTAGAAAATCAGCATACTTTCCAGACTTTACTTCATCCGCCATTTCAAATATTTTAAAAATATCTTCTTTACTATAATCAGTTAATCTAATTAAGTTTTTCATTTTATTATTTCCCTCTTTACTCTTGCCCAGGTAACAATTGGAAATTATCATTGCTAATTGCTATTATGCATTAGTGTTTATTCGAACTTGTGTTCCATTTTCGTGTATGATATAATCTCTTTGTACCCAGTTGGGGTACAGGCAATCGTGTACATACCATGTTTCTCTTGGTTGGGAGTGGTTGACCTTCATTCTATATAGGAT
>CAZHEM010000157.1:0-6146 GCA_964531725.1 uncultured Acetatifactor sp. | reverse complement strand
GAATATGAACAGATTTTGTACATGCCTATTAGTAGCGGATTAAGTGGCTCTTGCTATCCATTCCCAATGCTTTTACGCGGGACACATATTCTTTTATTTTATTAGAACCATCTAAAAGGGAATATTCAGTATGGACATGTAAGTGTGCAAATGCCATGGTTTTGTCTCCTCTGTACTACATTTCTATCTTTTTATTTCATAATCATACTCTACCAATAAAAATAACTTTTTACTGATTATGTACATCACTTGACATTATATCATTTTGACACCATTTAGGGTATCTTTTTTCATTACCATTTTTATCAATATCCTTGTATACACTGGAAAAAAGTTGACACCCTAATGTCAAGAAAGTATAATACTTTAATACTCAAAGTATTAATTTTTGTACAATAAGGAGTTATGTCCATGAAATCCATTGGTATTGTTACAGATAGTCATTGCGGTATGACTGAGGAAGAGGCAAAGCGTTTAGGTGTGCGTGTTCTTCCAATGCCTTTTTATATTAATAATGAATGTTTTCTAGAAGGCGTTTCCTTATCACGAGAAGCTTTCTTTGAAAAGTTAGCTTCAGATGCTGCGGTAAGCACCTCACAGCCTTCTCCAGCAGATGTTATGGCTTTGTGGGATGACGCATTGAACGAATATGAACAGATTTTGTACATGCCTATTAGTAGCGGATTAAGTGGCTCTTGCTCAACAGCTACTGCTTTAGCAATGGACGAACCTTACGAAGGACGTGTGCATGTGGTAGATAACGGTCGTGTATCTGCATTATTGCATTGTTCTATTTTAGATGCCCTTGAGTTAATCGAAGAGGGATATAGTGCTGCTGAGATTAAGAAGATTCTTGAGGACGCACGTGCCGATATGGTTATTTACATTGGCGTTGAGACTTTGGAGCATTTAAAACGTGGTGGACGTATTTCACCTGCTACCGCTTCCTTGGGTACTCTTTTGAATATTAAACCTGTATTAAAGTTCGATGTAGGCAATTTAGATACTTATCAGAAATGTCGTGGCATGAAAAAAGCTCGTGCTGCCATGATTGAGGTTATGAAAAGAGAACTTGAGACTAGATTTGCAGAAAGCTACCAGAATAAAGAGATTTATCTGTTAGCAGCTTCCAGCGCAGACCAGGAAGGAATTGATTCTTGGGTAGCCCAGATTAAGGAAGCCTTCCCTGATTTAGACGTATTATACGATGACTTGTCATTAGGTCTCTGCTGTCATATCGGACAAGGTGGATTAGGAATCGGCTGTTCTTGCAAGCCAAAGAGACCTCGATAGATTTGTTTTTTATAAGAATACAAAAGGCGCCCTTCACAAAAAGGAGCGCCTTTTTATTTAGTATGGTATATATCCGAAATATGCCTTCAAAGCATCCGTAACGGAATCATAATTGTTCGGTACATCATCTCCAGAATATTTATAAATTCTTCCGTCCTCCAATTCGATAACCATTCTCCACCAACAACCGTCACAATTACTCCAACTTAATAGATTACGGTATTCTGCTTTCCATTTTTCCACATGATACCATTTTTGCATAAACTTTCAAATTGTAAAAATGGCTCCCTGTATCCTACAAAAGACCCTTAAAAACGTCAGCACTTAGCAAGAAGGCGAATTTATTCGGCTTCGCGCTTAGTGTCTGCTACGTTTTTACGGAGCGAGAGCGAGTCGCTGTAGGATATGGGGAGCCATTCGACCATTCCACTATGATTCTACAAATAGTTCTTCAATACGTCTACCTTGTCTACTGCTTCCCAAGGTAACTTCACATCATCACGTCCAAAGTGGCCGTATGCTGCAGTTGCTCTGTAGATAGGACGACGAAGGTCAAGCATCTTGATGATTCCTGCTGGGCGAAGGTCGAAGTTCTCACGAACGATTTCGACTAACTTCTCATCGCTTAATTTACCAGTGCCAAAGGTATCTACCATTACAGAGGTAGGCTGAGCAACACCAATTGCGTAGGACAACTGAATCTCACACTTATCAGCAAGACCTGCTGCAACAATGTTCTTTGCTACATAACGTGCTGCATAAGCTGCACTTCTATCAACCTTAGTACAATCTTTACCTGAGAATGCTCCGCCGCCGTGACGTGCCATTCCACCATAGGTATCTACAATAATCTTACGTCCTGTTAATCCGCTATCGCCGTTAGGACCACCAATTACAAAACGGCCAGTTGGGTTAATGAAGAACTTGGTGTCCGCATCAATCATTTCCTGTGGAAGTACTGCATCAAATACATACTTCTTGATATCTGCGTGAATCTGTTCCTGAGTAACCTTCTCATCATGCTGAGTAGAAAGTACAACAGCCTCCAAACGGAATGGCTTGCCATTCTCATCATACTCTACAGATACCTGACTCTTACCATCTGGTCTTAAATAAGATAAGGTTCCGTTCTTACGAACTTCTGTAAGCTTACGAGTTAATTTGTGAGCTAAAGCGATTGGATATGGCATCAACTCTTCGGTTTCGTTACTTGCGTAGCCAAACATCATACCCTGATCACCAGCACCGATTGCATCTAACTGTGCATCACTCATGTTGCTCTCTCTTGCTTCCAATGCGCAATCGACACCCATTGCAATATCCGCAGACTGCTTGTCCAAAGATACCATAACTGCACAGGTATTACCATCAAATCCTTTCGCAGAGTCATCATAACCAATCTCGGTTACAGTCTTACGAACGATTGCAGGAATATCAATGTTCGCTTTGGTGGTAATCTCACCCATTACCATTACAAATCCAGTGTTGGTACAGGTCTCACAAGCCACACGGCTGAATGGGTCCTGCTCCATTAATGCATCTAATACTGCGTCTGATACTGCGTCGCAGATTTTATCAGGATGTCCTTCGGTTACTGATTCTGAAGTAAATAATCTTTTTTCCATTTTCTTTTCCTTTCTTTTCATTAAAATTTAACAACTCTGTATTTCTTGCAAGAAAAGTCTTCCTATCTAACATAAAAAAGTCCGCTCACAAAAAGCGGACTTTGGTATCAAAAAGATATTCAAATCCTCTTATTGCTCGAATGTACTCGCTCAGGTGGGCACCTTCCTTAGAAAGGGGTTGCCGTGGTTTCATCGATCCTATGTATCTCCACCAACTCTGAATAAGAGAAAATACAGTGTTTAGTTTTACTTTTCATTACATTACTACGACTGTAGACATTTGTCAACCTGTCTTTAACTTAAATTTCTGGAAATCTTTCTCAGCTTGAACCACTTCAATCTGTGCTCCCAAAGCTTGTAGCTTAGCAGGGAAATCTTCATAGCCACGTTCAATATAATGAATATCGTCAATAATGCTGAATCCATCAGCTGCCAACGCAGCCATTACAAGCGCTGCACCAGCTCTCAAATCTGGAGCCGAAATACTTGCTCCTGTATAACCAGACACACCATCAATAATGGCGGTATTGCCTTCTACCTTAATGCTAGCACCCATTCTGGTCAGCTCATCCACATAGCGGAAACGATTCTCGAAAATACTCTCTGTAACAATACTTGTTCCCTGAGATAAAGCCAATGCTACGGTAATCTGTGGTTGCATATCCGTAGGGAAACCAGGATATGGTAAAGTCTTCACCTGGGTATGTCTCAAAGGCTTAGCCGCTACTACGCGAACGCAATCGTCAGCTTCCTTCACTTCACAACCGATTTCTAATAACTTAGCAGTAATAGACTCCAAATGCTTTGGAATAACATTCTTAACTGTTACATCACCTTTGGTAATTGCTGCCGCAAACATAAATGTGCCTGCTTCAATCTGATCAGGAATAATTGCATATTCTGTACCATGAAGGCTAGGAACACCCTTAATACGAATCACATCTGTACCAGCACCTTTAATATTGGCACCCATACTGTTCAAGAAGTTGGCTAGGTCTACAATATGAGGCTCCTTAGCCGCATTCTCAATAATGGTCTTACCCTCTGCCATTGCAGCTGCCATCATAACATTACAAGTAGCACCTACTGATACCACATCCATGTAAATATGGCTACCTACTAAGCGTTCTGCCTTAGCAATAATCATACCATGCTCAATATGAACTTCTGCACCCAAAGCACGGAATCCCTTTAGATGCTGGTCAATTGCACGACATCCAATGTCACATCCACCTGGAAGTGCCACTTCTGCATGTTTATATTTTCCTAATAATGCTCCAATTAAGTAATAGGATGCACGAATCTTCTTAATATTTTCATTCTCTACTACCAAGTTACTAATATTAGCAGCATTCAATGTTACTTTATGGCGCTCGGTACGTTTCACCATCACACCGATATCAGACATTGCGTTTAACAATACATTGGTATCACGCACATCTGGCATGTTCTCTATATATACGGTGTCATCCGTCATCACAGAAGCAGCAAGAATAGGAAGTGCAGCATTCTTGGCACCTCCTATTTCCACTTCTCCTACTAATGGATTACCGCCTTTAATTGCGTATTGTTCCATTTTACATTCCTCATACTACAACTAGTTGCTACAAAAGCAACACATAAATAGTTCTCTCTACTTGCACTTATACCATATTTTGTGTGTTTTGTAAATAGAAGCCTATTAATTCAAGTATTTCAGTGGGTTAACCTGTGAGCCATTGATTAAGATTTCAAAGTGTAAATGTGGACCTGTACTTACACCTGTGTTACCACTTAATGCAATACGTTCCCCCTGTTTTACGGTCTCACCCTTCTTAACCAATACCTTACTTAAATGAGCATAACGAGTCTGGCGACCATCTACATGGTCGATGTAAACTACATATCCATAACCACTACCCCAACCTGCTCTAGACACGGTACCACCACTGGATGCAAATACCGCAGTACCTGTAGGAACTGCCCAGTCAACACCTTTATGATAAGTACTTGCGCCCTTCTTAGGTGCACTTCTTCGACCAAAGCTTGAACTTAATCGACCACCCGAAATTGGTTTAATATAAGTTGGAGGAATCTTAGTACCACGCTCCACAATCTTTGGAACTGCCTCCATCACAATTTCTTCTTTTAAAATCTCGCGTCCTACTTCTTTATCATTCAAGAAATTCACCTGTGCCACTACCTTACGGAAGCCCGCTGATGGCTGCTGTAGCACCTTGGTCTGATTCGTATACCAATCATCATTATCAATGTAGATAACTTCTGCATCGTAGATTTCTTCATAGTAATTCTCTTCGATTCTCTCTACGGAAAGCTCTGGCTCTGGAACAGTAATTACCAGCTTGTCTCCAATACGGATGGTAGAATTCTCGTTCTCAAGGATCTCATTCATCTCCACGATCTTATCCACTGGGATATTTACCTTGATAGAAATCTCTGACAAAGTATCTCCCGATACTACTTCATATTCACTTGGAGTCTCCTGTTCCTTGGTAACCTCCTCAATAGCCACATCCAAAGGAGTTAACAAGCTTTCTGGCAAATAGGATTCTACGATTTTTACCTCTTCCGCAAAATCCATATCAAGAAGACCTAGTTCAAAATCACTGAAACTTTTCTCTTCATTACTAATCTCTGCCTGTCCCATTTCAGCAAAAAAAGCTTCTATTCCCGCTTTCATAACAGATTGAGCGGTATTTTTCTGATTCTTACTGGATGTTGTATCCAACACCTGTGTAGTCAATACATTAAATTCACGCTGAGCATCCTGCACTAATTGTACCTGGAACTTATCCTCGCTATCATATCGGTCAATTGCTGCCTGAAGCAAGGTTTGCACTTCATCCACGCTAGCCAAATTCACCATATATTCATTTACTTTAATGGTATATGCTTGTTGTGTAGTCTCAATCATGCTTTCACGCATGCATTCTTCCATTTTAGCCAGAATCTCTTTTTCAGAATCCACTCGGCCGAAGAGTACCTCTTCTCCTTCCAAGGTTAATTCTGCATCGCAAAAAGTCAATTCCTCAGATTCCATAGCAATGGTTCTACGTGCCTCCACAAACAGTTCCTCTGCTCGCTTGGCATCACCAACAACACCTATCTCTTCACCATTCATACACACGTGGAAGAAATTATCGCCAGTCTCCTGAAAAGGAGTAAATCCTTTTACAACTAACATACACAAAAACAATGCAATGCCAGTAATATGAATATATGTAGATA
>CAZHEM010000156.1:0-6212 GCA_964531725.1 uncultured Acetatifactor sp. | reverse complement strand
GCTTATACCCTTGGTGGTTCAGGTGGCGGTATTGCTTACAATCAGGCACAGTTGGAAGAGATTCTGGAGAATGGCCTTCGTCTCTCTCGTGTAGGTCAGGTATTGGTAGAGCGTTGCATTGCAGGCTGGAAGGAAATCGAATACGAAGTAATGCGCGATAGCGCAGGTAACTGCATCACCGTATGTAATATGGAGAATATCGACCCTGTTGGTGTGCATACAGGTGATAGTATTGTAGTAGCACCTTCTCAGACCTTAAGTGATAAGGAATATCAGATGCTTCGTTCTTCTGCGCTCAATATTATTAACGAGCTTGAGATTACTGGTGGATGTAATGTACAGTTTGCACTTCATCCAACCAGCTTTGAATATTGTGTTATTGAAGTAAATCCTCGTGTTAGCCGTTCTTCTGCGCTTGCATCTAAGGCAACAGGTTATCCTATTGCAAAGGTGGCTGCGAAGATTGCCCTTGGCTATACCTTGGATGAGATTAAGAATGCTATTACTGGAAAGACCTACGCAAGCTTTGAGCCTACCTTGGATTACTGCGTAGTGAAGATTCCAAGACTTCCTTTTGATAAGTTCATTACTGCAAAACGTACCCTTACCACCCAGATGAAAGCTACTGGTGAGGTTATGAGTATCTGTAATAATTTCGAGGGTGCTTTGATGAAAGCAATTCGTTCCTTGGAACAGCATGTGGATTGCTTAATGAGCTATGATTTCACTGCATTGAATGCAGAGGAATTAAAGGAAAGATTAAAACGTGTGGATGACCAGCGTATCTATGTTATCGCAGAAGCACTTCGTAAAGGGGTAAGCTACGAAGAGATTCATGAGATTACCCAGATTGATATGTGGTTCATTGATAAAATAGCTATTTTGGTAGAGATGGAACAAGCATTGCAGAGTAAACCTCTTACCGTGGAATTGTTAAAAGAGGCAAAACGTATCGAGTTCCCTGATAATGTCATCGCAAGACTGACTGGCAAGGACGAAGAAGAGATTAAGAAGATGCGTTATGACAATGGTATCACTGCTGTATACAAGATGGTAGATACCTGTGCGGCAGAGTTTGCGGCTTCTACCCCATATTACTATTCTGTATTTGGTGGAGAGAATGAGGCGTCTGAGACCAAAGACCGCAAGAAAGTATTGGTACTTGGTTCAGGCCCTATTCGTATTGGTCAAGGTATTGAGTTTGACTATTGTTCGGTACATGCTACTTGGGCATTCTCTAGAGCAGGCTATGAGACCATTATTATCAACAACAATCCTGAGACCGTAAGTACGGACTTTGATATTGCAGATAAATTATACTTTGAGCCACTGACTCCAGAAGATGTGGAATCTATCGTAAATATCGAAAAGCCAGACGGTGCAGTGGTACAGTTTGGTGGTCAGACAGCTATTAAATTGACTGAGAGTCTTATGAAGATGGGCGTGCCTATCCTAGGTACACAGGCAGAGGATGTTGATGCAGCAGAGGATAGAGAACTGTTTGATAAGATTCTGGAAGAGACAGAGATTCCTCGTGCTGCAGGTGGTACGGTGTACACCGCAGAGGAAGCAAAAGCGGTTGCCAATAGACTTGGTTACCCAGTATTAGTAAGACCTTCCTATGTATTAGGTGGACAGGGTATGCAGATCGCCCTTAGCGATGAAGAGATTGAGGAGTTTATGGAAATCATCAATCGTATTGCACAGGATCATCCTATTTTGGTAGATAAGTATCTGCAGGGTAAAGAAATCGAAGTTGACGCTGTGTGCGATGGTACTGATATCTTGATTCCGGGTATTATGGAGCATATCGAGAGAACCGGTGTACACTCTGGTGACAGTATCTCCGTATATCCTGCGCCAACTATCAGTACAACTGTAAAAGAGAAGATTGCAGAATATACCAGAAGACTTGCTAAGGCTCTTCATGTTAAGGGCTTGATTAACATTCAGTTCATTGCTATTGGCGAGGAAGTGTATGTAATCGAGGTAAACCCTCGTTCTTCTCGTACGGTTCCATACATCAGTAAGGTAACAGGTATTCCAATTGTTGACCTTGCTACCGATGTTATCATTGGTAAGACTATTCGTGAGCTTGGCTATGAGCCGGGCTTACAGCCAGAAGCAGAGTACTATGCAATCAAGATGCCAGTATTCTCTTTTGAGAAGATTCGTGGTGCAGAGATTAGTTTGGGACCAGAGATGAAGTCTACAGGTGAGTGCCTTGGTATTGCAAAGGACTACAACGAAGCACTTTATAAGGCATTCCTTGGTGCAGGTATCGACCTTCCTAAGCATAAGAATATGATTATCACGGTAAAAGATGCTGATAAGGGCGAAGCAATTGAGATTGGTAGACGCTTTGAGAAGTTAGGTTATACTATTTATGCGACCAGAAGTACTGCGGCTGCACTGAATGAAGCTGGTGTAAAGGCCAGAAAGGTAAATAAGATTTCACAGGAATCACCTACTGTTATGGATTTGATTCTGGGACATAAGATTGACCTTGTTATTGACACCCCTACTCAGGGACGTGATAAGAGCAGAGATGGATTCTTAATCCGTCGTACTGCTATCGAGACTGGTATCAATTGTATTACTGCTATGGATACTGCAAAAGCATTGGTTACCAGTCTGGAGAATGCAAGTAAGAACCTAAGTTTGGTAGATATTGCTTCTATTTAATGAAGAAGTGAAATTCTCTTAAATAATTAATAACAAATATATAGTGAAAAGCAAATAAGCTGCATATACTATGATGAGTAGTTATGCGGCTTTTTGCGTAAAAACACAAAATGTATGAAAAGTTTATGTGCATGAACCGATATTATATAGTGAATGTAAGATTGCTTTTTATACGAGAATGGAGGAAATATGAGAGACTTAACTTACCCTTTTAAGGTGCAGCCATTGCCTTATGAATACGATGAATTATTGCCTGTGATTGATGTGCAGACTATGAAATTTCATCACGACAAACATTACAAGACCTATGTGGATAATCTGAATAACCTATTAAAGGATTATTCGGAACTCCAAGGTATGACCTTGAAGGAGTTACTAACTTCTATCGAAAAAATACCAATGGAGGTACGCACAGGAATTCGTAATAATGCCGGTGGTGTGTACAATCATGAACTGTATTTTGATTCTATGAGAAGACCTGCGGGACAGATACCTACCGGAATCGTAAAGGATGCTATTGAGCGCGACTTTGGATTTTTTCAGCAATGGAAGGATCAGATGCATCAGGCGGCAGTAACCAAGTTTGGTTCGGGCTGGGCATGGCTTCTTTCTGATAAAAATGGAAATCTGTCCATCGTGCAGACTGCTAATCAGGATGTGCCAGATTTGACAGTATATACGCCATTGGTGTTAGTTGATGTGTGGGAGCATGCCTATTATTTACAATATCAGAACCGCAGAGCAGATTATGTGGATGGTTGGTTTGATTTAATCAATTGGGATAAAGTGCAGAAAAGGTATGAGGAAGCCATGATGTGATATGCTTGCATTGGTGGATTTGCTGTAAAACGAAAATATGATGGCAGTTTTGTGGATTCTGTGATATGTTCTTATAATGAAGAGATGCTATAGGGAGATAAGATTTATGAGACAAAAGGCTAGGAATATCTAGGATATGTCTCATAAGTGGAAGGTAAGGATTAAGAAGGAAACAAGATGAATATACAAAACTATCAAAAAGAATTGGAAAAAATAATAGAGAAAAATACGGCGCAAGGGCAAAGTCCTAAGCGCCTATTTCTACATAGCTGTTGTGCGCCGTGTAGTAGTTATTGTCTGGAATATTTGTGTAAGTATTTTTACATAACGGTATTCTACTATAATCCTAATATTTCTTTCGAGGAGGAGTATAGAAAACGTGTAGAGGAGCAAAAACGCTTGATTGCATCTTATAATGCGGAGCAAAAAGGCTACCCCATTGAGATTGTAGAAGGGGATTATATCCCTGATGAATTCTATCAGATGGCAAAGGGATATGAGACGTGCCCAGAGGGTGGGGAACGTTGTTTTCGTTGTTTTGATTTGCGTTTGCGTAAGACTGCTGAGTTGGCAAAACGTGAAGGCTTTGACTATTTTGCAACTACACTTACTATTAGTCCGCTGAAAAATGCAGTGAAGATTAATGAAATTGGATTTACTTTGGCACAGGAGTATGGTGTTTCATGGTTGCCATCGGATTTCAAGAAAAAGAATGGCTATAAACGTTCCATTGAATTGTCGGCAGAGTATGGATTGTATCGTCAGGACTATTGCGGGTGTGCTTTTTCTAAGGTGGAGAGGGAACGTAGCCGATAATGAAATTCCTTTTGGTAACGAAGAAAACGTGCCAAGAGGAATTTTTTTGGTTGATTTGGTTGCGGTATTGGAAAAATTACGTTATAGTAAAGATTACGAATAAATTTTTCTTTTTTAGAATTTACTATTTGGAGAGTTTGCTATGAAGAAGATTTTGGATATGTTAACAGAGGAAATGCAAAAAGCATTTGAAGCAGCTGGTTATGACGGGAAGTTAGGAAGAGTAACCATTTCCAATCGTCCTGACCTATGCGAATATCAGTGTAATGGTGCTATGGCTGGTGCCAAACAGTACAAGAAAGCACCTATTATGATTGCCAATGAAGTGGCTGAGAAGCTAGCTGATAGCAAGGTGTTTGCGGAAGTGGTAGCGGTAGCACCTGGTTTCTTGAACTTAAAAATTACGGATGAATTCTTATTGAGCTTCATCAAAGGTATGGCAGAGGATGAGAAGTTTGGTCTTGCAATGCCAGAGCAACCTAAGAAGATTATCATTGACTACGGCGGAGCTAATGTAGCTAAGCCTCTTCATGTTGGTCATATTCGTTCAGCAGTTATTGGTGAGAGTATTAAACGTATCTGCCGTTATGCAGGACATGAGGTTATCGGTGATGTGCATCTTGGTGACTGGGGCTTGCAGATGGGCTTGGTTATTACTGGACTTCAGGATAGACAGCCTGATTTGGTATATTTTGATGATGCTTATGAAGGTGAGTATCCTACAGAGGCACCTTTTACTATTTCTGAGTTGGAAGAAATCTATCCAGCAGCAAGTGCAAAGTCTAAGGAAGATGCAGAATACAAAGCACGTGCTATGGAGGCGACTTTTAAACTACAGAGTGGTGTAAGAGGATATCGCGCATTATGGCAACATATTTTGAACGTATCTATCGTAGACTTGAAAAAGAACTATGGTAGTTTGAACGTAGAATTCGACCTTTGGAAGGGTGAAAGTGATGTTCATGACTTGATTCCAGAGATGGTTGATTATATGAAAGAAGGCGGTTACGCATATATTAGCGAGGGCGCTTTGGTTGTTGATGTTAAGGAAGAGACAGATACTAAGGAGATTCCTCCTTGTATGATTTTGAAATCAGATGGAGCTTCTTTATATAATACTACGGATCTTGCAACTATTATGGAGCGTATGAAGTTGTACAATCCAGATAAGTTGATTTATTTGACTGACAAGCGTCAGGATTTATACTTTGAGCAGGTATTCCGTTGTGCACGTAAAACAAAGCTTGTTACTTCTGAGACAGAGCTTGTATGGTTAGGATTTGGTACCATGAATGGCAAGGATGGCAAGCCTTTCAAGACCAGAGATGGTGGTGTAATGCGTCTGGAAAATCTCATTAGTGAGACCAAGGACGAGATGTACAAAAAGATTCGTGAAGGTCGTGATATGCCAGAGGAAGAGGCAAAGGCAGTAGCTGAAATAGTAGCTATCTCTGCATTAAAATACGGCGATTTGTCTAATCAGGCATCAAAAGACTATGTGTTTGATATTGACAGATTCACTTCTTTTGAAGGTGATACAGGTCCATATATCCTTTATACCATTGTTCGTATTAAATCAATCTTGAATAAGTACAAGGAACAGGGCGGAGACTTAGCTAATGTAGCTTTACAGGTGGCTCAGAATAGTTCTGAGAAGGAATTGATGATGCAGTTATCGCAGTTCAATGCTATGATGGCCAATGCAGCAGAAGAGATTGCACCACACAAGATTTGTGCATATATTTATGATTTGGCTAACTCATTTAACCATTTCTACCATGAGACTAAGATTCTCGGTGAAGAGGATGAGACTAAGAAGGCTGGTTTGATTGCATTATTAGTTCTTACCAGAGATGTATTAGAGACCTGTATTGATGTATTAGGTTTTGAAG
>CAZHEM010000155.1:0-6224 GCA_964531725.1 uncultured Acetatifactor sp. | reverse complement strand
ACATTAACAACTAGAGATTTAAAAGAGTCTATGAAAAAAGGTGGCTGCGGTGAGTGCCAGACATCTTGCCAGTCTGCTTGCAAGACATCTTGTACAGTAGGCAACCAGAGTTGTGAAAAGATTAAATAATCAAAGAGTAATGAAGACTAGCGTAAGCAGCGATTTAGGTCGCTGCTTAATTTACTGTTTAAGGAAAGGAATTTAGATCTGTGATACACCAATATAAAAGCAATGGGTACAATATTGTTATGGACGTGAATAGTGGTTCCGTGCACATCGTGGATGAGATTGTATATGACATGATTCCATTGGTAGAACCCCTTGTAAATGAAGGAATTAAAGATGCAGATACCATTAAAGCTGCAGTACTTAATCTTGCGAATATTCCATACCCGGCAGAAGAAATTGAAGAAGCTGTGGATGAAGTATTAGAGCTTGAGAGGGCAGGACAGTTATTTGCACCTGACATATATGAAAATTATGTATTTGACTTTAAGAATAGACAGACAGTAGTAAAAGCATTGTGCTTACACATTGCACATGATTGTAATTTGGCATGTCAGTATTGTTTTGCGGAAGAAGGCGAATATCATGGTAGACGTGCGCTCATGAGTTTTGAAGTAGGTAAGAAAGCATTGGATTTCTTAGTTGCGAACTCAGGCAGTCGTGTGAATTTAGAGGTGGACTTCTTTGGTGGAGAGCCACTTATGAACTGGCAGGTAGTAAAAGATTTAGTAGCCTATGGTAGAAGCTTGGAGGAGCCTAATAATAAGAAGTTCCGCTTTACTTTGACTACTAATGGTGTTCTTTTAAATGATGATATTTTAGAGTTTGCTAATAAAGAGATGGCGAACATCGTATTAAGTATTGATGGACGTAAGGAAGTACATGACAAAATGCGTCCTTTCCGTGGTGGACAGGGAAGCTATGACATGATTGTTCCTAAGTTCCAGAAGGTTGCGGAGAGTCGTGACCAGATGAACTATTATGTGCGTGGTACCTTTACCCATCATAACTTGGATTTCGCAGAAGATGTATTGCATATGGCAGACTTGGGCTTCAAACAGATTTCTGTGGAGCCAGTAGTTGCTCAGCCTAACGAACATTATGCAATTACGGAAGAAGATATTCCACGTATTAAGGAAGAGTATGACAAGCTTGCAGTGGAGATGTTAAAGCGTTATAAGGAAGGCAATCGTTTTAATTTCTTCCATTTTATGATTGATTTATCTGGCGGTCCTTGTGTGGCTAAGAGATTATCAGGATGTGGTTCGGGAACAGAATACTTGGCTGTAACTCCTTGGGGTGACTTTTATCCTTGTCATCAGTTCGTTGGTAATGAGCAGTTCTTGATGGGTAATGTAGATACTGGAATCGTGCGTGAAGACATCCGCGATGAGTTCAAGTGTTGCAACGTATATGCTAAGGATAAGTGTAAAAAGTGTTTTGCTAAATTCTACTGTAGTGGTGGATGTGCGGCTAATTCATTTAATTTCCATGGCAATATCAATGATGCATATGACATTGGTTGTGAATTACAGCGTAAGCGTATTGAGTGTGCGATTATGATGAAGGCAGCTCAGGCAGAGATAGACGCAGAAGACTAGGGGCAGAGAGAAGGACATAAAGATGAAGAAAAGTAAAGCAATTATTGTGCTACTTTGTATGATTCTTGCATTAGTAGGTATTTCATATGTGGATATCTATGGTATTGATGGTAAGGGTACAGGTAGCGCATCAGACATTAAATTAGGACTTGACCTTGCGGGTGGTGTCAGTATTACTTATCAGGTAGTAGGAGAAGAAGCTCCAGATGCTACCGATATGGCGGATACCATTGCAAAATTACAGCAGCGTGTAGAGAATTACAGTACAGAGGCAATTGTATATCAGGAAGGTACTGATAGAATTAATATCGAAATTCCTGGTGTAAGTGATGCCAATGCGATTTTGCAAGAGCTTGGTAAACCAGGTGCATTGTATTTTATTGCACAGACTGATGCCAATGGGAATCAGAACTATACACAGGAATTGGTAACATTGGCAGATGGCACAATGGATTACGAGTATGTGCTTACTAAGAGTTTGGAAGAGTTAGAAGCGGATGGTTCCATTTGTTTAGTAGGAACCGATGTTAAAGATGCTCGTGGTGGTTCTACACAGGATAGTATGGGAAATATCACTTATGCAGTTGATATTACTATGACCGATGAAGGTAGAGATAAGTTTGCACAGGCAACTCAGAATGCATACGCAAAGGGTGAGACCCTTGCGATTTATTATGATGGTGCGTTTGTAAGTGTCCCAAGAGTAAATGGTGTATTTACCGATGGTAATGCCCAGATTTCTCCTATGGAATCTTATGAAGAAGCGGAAAAGCTTGCTTCTACTATTCGTATTGGTGGATTGAAGCTTGAGTTGGAAGAACTCCATTCAAAAGTGGTTGGAGCACAGCTTGGTGAAGAAGCAATTGACACCAGTTTATTAGCCGGTGCTATTGGCTTTATCATTGTAGTGTTGTTTATGATTGTAGTATACTATGTGGCAGGTGCTGCTTCATCTTTGGCACTTGGATTATATGTGGCATTGGTTGTACTTTTGTTAAATGGATTCGATATGACCCTTACCCTTTCTGGTGTAGCGGGTATTATCCTTTCTATTGGTATGGCAGTAGATGCCAATGTTATCATTTTTGCACGTATTCGAGAGGAACTTGCAACAGGTAAGACGGTTAAGAGCTCTATCAAGATTGGTTTTGACAAGGCATTATCTGCGATTGTAGATGGTAATATTACTACATTGATTGCAGCGGGTGTGTTGTTAATATTGGGACCTGGTACCGTAAAAGGTTTTGCACAGACATTAGCACTTGGTATTGTGCTCTCTATGTTTACAGCATTGGTGCTTACTAGATGGATTTTGAATGCTATGTATGCACTTGGTGTAAAGGATGCTAAGTGGTACGGTATCGGCAAAGAACGCAAAGCAATCGATTTCCTTGGCAAGAAAAAAGTATTCTTCTTAGCTTCGGCAGCTGTGATTGTTGCTGGATTTGTAGTAATGGGTGTGAATAAGGCAACCACAGGCGATATTTTGAATTATAGCTTAGAGTTTAAGGGTGGTACTGCCACAACCGTTACTTTTGAAGAAAGTTATAGCTTGCAGGAAGTAACAACTGAGATTGTGCCATTGGTAGAAGAGATTACAGGAAGTGCTGTACAGATTCAGACGGTACAGGATTCTAATGAAGTAATTTTCAAATCAAATAGCTTATCTGTTGAGCAGAGAGAAGCTATGAATGACATGTTTGTAGCGAACTTTGGTGTAGATGAGAGTATGATTACTTCTGAGACCATCAGTTCAACCATCAGTGGTGAGATGAAGTCAGATACTATCATTGCAGTATTGGTTGCAGTAGTATGTATGTTAATCTACATTAGAATTCGTTTCAAAGATATTCGCTTTGGTTTTAGTAGTGTGGTAGCGTTATTACACGATGTACTTGTAGTATTGGCATTCTATGCTGTAGCGAAAGTATCCGTAGGTAACACCTTTATTGCATGTATGCTTACTATTGTAGGTTATTCTATCAATGCAACTATCGTTATCGTGGATCGTATCCGTGAGAACATGGCACTTATGACTCGCAAGGATGACTTGAAGGATGTCGTTAATAGAAGTATTACTCAGACCTTATCTAGAAGTATCTTTACTTCGTTGACCACCTTCATCATGGTTGCAGCATTATATGTACTTGGTGTAACCAGCATTCGTGAATTTGCCCTACCTCTTATGGTAGGTATTATCTGTGGTGCATATTCTTCTGTATGTATTGCAGGTGGTTTGTGGTATGTGCTTCGTCAGAAGTTCCCACCAAGACCAGATGAAGATTAATTGATTAATATGTGACAAATAAGAGCCTTGATGCCAGAATGGTCTGACCTGTTGAAGAGATGGTCTGAACCAAGATGGCGTTGGGGCTTTTTGTATATGTAGGAATGGCAGGGACAGTACCACCCTAGAGGAGCGAGGAAGCAAGAAAGGGGGTATTGAAGAGCTGAGAAGTGTTAGAATGGTAGGGGAAGTACCACCCTAGAGGAGCGAGGAAGCAAGCAAAGGGGGTATTGAAGAGCTGAGAAACGTTAGAATGATGGGGATAGTACCACCCTAGAGAAGCGAGGAAGCAAGCAAAGGGGGTACCGAAGAGCTGAGAAACATAGGAACGGCAGGGATAGTACCACTCTAGAGATTAAGTGGAATAAATAGAGGGATTTGTAGACGATAAACGTGAAAGTATGATAAAATTTGACGAAGAGAAATAAATATAAGGATAAAAGTAACATGGAAAAGTGGTATGTAGCTGCCAAAAAGGCAGATTTTGATAAATGGGCACAGGAATTCAATATTAGTCCAGTGCTGGCAAGAATTCTTCGCAATAGAGATTTGGTAGATAAGAAGGATATACAGAAGTTTCTATATGGAACGATAGATGATTGTTATTCTCCATGGTTGCTAAAGGATATGGATAAAGCAGTGGAAATTCTTCTTGATGCCATTCAAGAAGGCAAATTCATTCGCGTTATCGGTGATTATGATGTGGATGGAATTTGCTCGGCATATATTTTAACGACAGGACTTCGTGCTATGGGAGCGAGGGTGGATACAGCCATTCCTCATCGTATCCATGATGGCTATGGATTAAATGAACATCTCATCCAGGAAGCTCATGAGGATGGTGTAGAGCTTATTATTACTTGTGATAATGGAATAGCGGCTGCTTCACAGATTGCTTGGGCAAAAGAGCTTGGGATTGATGTGATTGTAACTGACCATCATGAAGTGCCTTTTGTGGAAGAAGAAGGCGTGCGACAAGAAGTATTACCAGATGCATTAGCAGTAATTGATCCTAAGCAGGAGCAATGTGAGTATCCTTTCCCTAGTATTTGTGGTGCAGTTGTAGCATATAAGGTAGTGCAGGCGTTGGGAGAAGCGAAGAATAATGCAGAGATGCAGAACCATGACTTGCAGTCCTTACTAGACGAACTACTAGAATTTGCGGCTTTAGCTACAGTATGTGACGTAATGGAATTAAAGGATGAGAACCGTATTATTGTAAAAGAAGGACTTAAGAGAATTCGCAACAGTCAGAATGCAGGATTGAGAGCATTGATTGAAGTGAATCAGATTGAGCCTGAGAAGATAGTTGCATATCATTTAGGATTTGTGATTGGTCCATGCCTGAATGCCACCGGACGTTTGGATACTGCTAAGCGTGCTTTGGAATTGCTACAGAGTACTACCAAGGTGGAAGCAATGAGTGCGGCGAGAGAATTAAAGGACTTGAATGATCAGCGAAAAGAAATGACCTTAAAAGGCATTGAGGAAGCGGAAGATTATATAGCAGAGCATCATATAGAGCAAGACAAAGTAATGCTTATTTATTTACCACAAGTTCACGAAAGTCTGGCTGGTATTATAGCAGGACGAATTCGTGAAAGATACCATCATCCTGTGTTTATTCTGACCAAATCGGAAGAGGGCGTAAAGGGTTCTGGGCGTTCCATTGATACCTATCATATGTACGAAGAGATGACTGCCGTAAAACAGTATTTTACTAAATATGGTGGACATAAACTGGCAGCAGGTTTGTCTATGCGTGAAGAGGATATTGAAGACTTGCGTAAGGCATTAAATGAGCATGCTACCATTACAGAGGAAGACTTCATTCCAAAAGTACATATTGATGTACCTATGCCCATGGAATATGCTACAGAGGCACTTGCCGAGCAGTTAGAATTATTGGAGCCTTTTGGGGTTGGGAATCCAAAGCCCTTATTTGCTCAGAAGGATGTAACGTTGGTGTCTGGATTCAAAATGGGGGCCAATAAATCTTTTGCAAAATTTCGCGGTAGAACCCCAGAGGGCAGACCAGTGCAGATGGTATATTTTGGCGATTTAGACCGCTTTGGTGCCTTTTTGAATGAGAAGTATGGTGCAGGAAGCGAGATTGCATTATACGATGGCGTAGGTGAATTCCCTGTATCGGTTGTATATCAATTAGGATTGAACACCTATCGTGGCAAGACAGAGTTGCAATTTGTGATGCAAAATTATTGCTAGGTTGGATTTTATCTATAGAGTCGCACAACCATCGAATAGGTAGAGAATAGAATTTGAATTTGGCGAGGAGAATATGCGATGAAAGTCTATGATATTTCTCAAGA
>CAZHEM010000154.1:0-6380 GCA_964531725.1 uncultured Acetatifactor sp. | reverse complement strand
ACATAGGAAGATGCCATAACACCGCCCTTCTTAACCTGATCATTAAGGAGTGCCAATGCTGCTGTGGTACCAGGAGCACCTGCATATTCCAAACCAATCTCACACAAAATATCTGCAACGCTATCACCAATCGCCGGAGTAGGTGCTAAAGATAAATCAACAATACCAAAAGGAACATTTAACTTCTTAGAAGCTTCCTGCGCAACCAACTGTCCTACACGAGTTACCTTAAATGCAGTCTTCTTTATAGTCTCACAAAGCACCTCAAAGTTCTTACCACGTACTTTCTCAAGAGCGGTCTTAACAACACCAGGTCCACTGACACCTACATTGATAATCTTATCTGCTTCGGTCACACCATGGAATGCACCTGCCATAAATGGGTTGTCATCAGGAGCATTACAGAATACAACCAACTTCGCACAGCCCAAAGAATCATCTTCCTTGGTATACTCTGCTGTCTCTTTAATAATCTCACCCATCAATTTAACAGCATCCATGTTGATACCAGTCTTGGTAGAACCAACATTTACAGAGCTACATACTCTCTCAGTAGTAGACAATGCAAGCGGAATAGAACGAATCAGCAATTCTTCTGCTGGTGTCATACCTTTGCTAACCAATGCAGAATAACCACCAATAAAATTCACACCAACCTTGTGTGCCACATCATCCAAAGTCTTTGCAATACTTGCAAAATCTTCTACAGTCTTACATGCTGCACCACCTACTAAAGCAATTGGAGTTACCGAGATTCTCTTATTAACAATAGGAATACCAAATTCTCTGGAAATCTCTTCCCCAGTTCTTACCAAATCTTTTGCAGCTTCATATATCTTATTATAAATTTTCTCATTTAGTTTCTGTAAATCAGAATCAATACAATCCAAAAGACTGATACCAAGAGTAATGGTACGCACATCCAAATTCTCTTCTTCAATCATTTTGTTTGTCTCTGTTACTTCATATAAATTAATCATATTTCCAAGCCTTTCTGCAATTAGAATAAATTAACCAATTCTGTGCATTTTATCGAAAATCTCTTCCTTCTGGCATTTGATTACAACACCGATTTCCTCACCAAGTGCTGCCATCTCATCAACCATATCACCGAACTGCTTGCTCATATTGTTAGTATCAACAATCATCATCATGTTGAAATATCCCTGAACGATAGTCTGGGAAATATCCAAAATATTAATATTGTTATCCGCAAGGTAAGCACATACCTTTGCAATAATTCCTACAGTATCTTTACCAACTACGGTAATAATCGTTCTTTTCATCTTGCTCCTCCGTTACTTTTCAGTCTTACTTAATCCGATAAAGTTTTAACATTCTCATTTAACTACAATTCTTATCATTTGGCAAGTCTTTCATTTGCCAAATATATCCCCCTGCTACCATGTACTACTATGCAATACTAATAATAGGCGATACATCACTTCGATTAGCTACCATCATGCGAAAATCATTTGCATTGTATGGATTATCTCCCATAGTAATCTCCATGCGAACTGCTTCATAGGCTAATTCTGGCAAATTGTTCTCTTTACTCAAATGCCCCAGAATAATTGCCTGCATTTTATCATGCAAAATACGGCTAAGAAGTCTTCCAGAATTCTCATTAGATAAATGTCCTCTATCTCCCAATATTCTCTGTTTCAAATAATATGGATAAGGTCCAACTTGAAGCATATTCACATCGTGATTTGCCTCCAATAAAACCGCATCCATTCCTTTTAAACATTCAACCGTATACTCATTGTACACACCTAGGTCTGTGCAAATTCCTACTTTTTTATTCCCATATATAATTCGATAAGCAACAGGCTGCGCAGCATCATGGGAAATCGTCATAGGATTTACTGTCAAATCTTTTATCGTCAACTTCTTATCTGCCTGCACTTCATGGAAAAGTGACTCGTCTACTTTTCCAATACTACTGCTGGATAAAATCGCATCAATAGTACCTGCTGTTGCATAGATAGGTACACCATATTTTCTTGCCATTACCCCCAAACCACTAATGTGATCTGCATGTTCATGGGTAATTAAAATACCATCCAAATCTGCGCCAGTAATTCCCAAGCTGTTCAATCCAGCCTCCGTACGTTTGCCACTGATGCCTACATCCACCAGTAGATGAGTGGCATCAGAACCAACATAGATACAGTTACCACTGCTGCCACTTGCAATACTACATAATCTCATTTCTACAATCTCGCTTCCGTTACTACTTCCAATATACTTCGATTACATCGCCATCCTTTAATGGCTCCATATAACTTGGTGTACGACCATTAAGCACCGTTACAATGCTTCTTCCTGCTGATGCTTTTAAATCAAAGTTGATAAAATCAAAAATATCTACAAATACATATTCACTTTTACCACGCAATGTTACTGGAAGCTTATTTACAATAACCATTAAGTCAACTGGCACCTTAGGCGCTTCTTCCTCTTTCACCTCTGCTTCTGCAGCACTAATAGTCTCTGTTGCGTTGGCAGTCACTGTCACAGTTGACTGAATTGCGCTATTATCCACTACAGAATTGCTCTGTGTCATCACATTTACGTCTGCTACCACACTACTCTGTGCAACGCTATCTACCACATTAGTTACTTCTGCAGGCTCTTCTACACTTGCAACGTTTCCAACATTTTCAACTTCTGTGCTTTCAACCGTTCCTACCTCTGAAGCCTCTTCTTCCTCATATGCTGTCGAGCCAAAACTCTCCATCGTCAAAGGCTGTTCAGGGTCCCAACTAATGGTAAAGTTCTCATAAGCTCTTGTATCTGCCTTGGCTGGTGTATCATTCACCGTAATCTGTCCACCAAGAGGCATATCTAAGAATTCAGAGATTTCCTGTACTGTGTAGAAATTATTAATGCGAATATCATCACCGTCTTTTATCATATAGAACTCGTTTTCACGCTGTCCATTTACACTTGCACATTTTGGCAGTTCAATTTGTTTGCCATTTACATACACATGTAATCTTTCGCTGAACTCATCTAATTTTCCAAGTTCCATACTTGCTGGTTCTCCTGCGGTAGAAGAAACAACCTCAATTCGATCTCCACTATGTATCTGTGTAGTAATATCTGCCATATCACCATTTACCGTAATAACTGCCGCTTCCCTTGGGTTCCACGTGCCATACGTGCCTTTCCATTGACCGTATAAGTCAAAGCTTTGCCTCTTCTTGGGAAAAGTTCCTCATTAGGGAACATAGATTGCATTGCTGCATCAGCTACAGACAATCTTCCATTATCATATAATTTAATACGAACGCCATTGAACTCGACAAAAGTAAAATTATTACTCTTTTCATAATAACTTAGACAAATACCAATCGGTGTTACCATCAATGAATCTTTATGGGCATTTTCCAATTCAAATGCGATATTCTGCATTACTTCCTGTCCACGGATAGCAACTCTCTCTTTTACAATACCAAGTTCCTCAGCCAACTTATCAGTATAGGTAGGAATCATACCACCACCACCGACAACAAATACCGCACTAACAGGCTTGTCTCCATTTAATTCTTTAATGCAATCTGCTACCATCTTGGTCATCTTCTCAATAGAAGGTGTTAAAAGCTCCAATACCTCCTCAGAAGTAATCGTCTGTGGTAAACCGATAATATCCAAATATTCAATTTTGTCACGTACACCAACCTGACGTTTAATCTGCTCTGCTGTCTCAAAATCAACCAAACAATGCTGCACAATGATGTCTGTAAGACTGTCTCCTGCAACTGGAATCATTCCGTATGCAGTAATAGTGCCTTCTTTGGTAATAGAAATATCGCTAGTACCTGCGCCCACATCCACCAATGCCATATTTAACATACGGAATTTTTCTGGAATAGCTACTTGAATGGCTGCGATAGGCTCCAAAGTCAAATTCGCCACATGAAGACCTGCAAGTTCAACCGCTTTATACAAACCATCTACTACATCATCTGGCAAGAAAGTTGCAATTAAATCCATACCAATGGTCTTACATTTATGACCTTCCAGATTACCAATCTGATAACCATTCATGTAATAACGCATAGGAGTATAACCTACACAGTAAAACTTCATCTCAGAGTCATTATCCTTCATGAACTCCTCATATGCTTTTTCAATACCTAGCGTAGATAAAGAGTACACATCCTCTGATGTAGCTTCTCTATCATTATCAAATTCCTGTTCCACATAGGTAGTCACCGTACGAAGTACACGACCTGCAGCTGCGATACACACTTCTGTTAGATTTCGATTTACATCAGACTCTAACTGTCTCTTTACCTCAGCAATAGTCTCACCAACCTTGCCAATGTCATGAATCTGTCCATCTAACATAGCTCTTGTCTCATGTTCCTTAGCACACTGCGCCAATACATGGAACTGTCTACCATCCTGATATCCTACCGTACCCACAATACTACGTGTTCCAATATCCAAACCAAATACTAACTGTCCCTGATTGTCTCTTACTCCCGCCATTGATAAGCCTCCAGTTTTTTATCTATTTGTTTAAAACTATCCATTAATGTACCACTATTATCAATCACAAAATCACAATGCTTGCGATACTCTTCTTCACTTAACTGACTACGAAGGATACTGTCAATCTTCTCTTCGCTATAACCTCTTGCAGTTTGAAGCCGTTTTCTTCTAATATCTTCGTTAGCATAAATATACCACAATTCATCCACTAGGTCACTATACCCTGCTTCAATTAAAAGTGCTGCTTCCACAAAAAATAATTCAACATCTTTCTTTTTCCTAGCTTCTTCTACTCTATCCAGAATAAATTGTTGCACTG
Source organism: uncultured Acetatifactor sp. (assembly GCA_964531725.1). Classification (GTDB taxonomy): domain Bacteria; phylum Bacillota; class Clostridia; order Lachnospirales; family Lachnospiraceae; genus Acetatifactor. Next base: position 1,555 of record CAZHEM010000154.1, on the reverse strand, counting down.
CAGGATGGATAATTGCATTTACCTTAGCTAACACTTCTGCGTCTGCAAAAATTTTGGATGCCATAATCCCTTTATCAATCTCACCATCTGCTGCCACGATATCTTGACCCAGAAGCGCTACCAATTGTGCAAAACATTCCGTACCGCTTGCCTTTACAAGGTGTGCCACTTCATCTGCTAAATAAATCTCACACTTATAATGTTGTTGTATATATTGCAGTATCTCGGATTTACCAGCCCCGATACCGCCTGTTATACCTATAAAGCGCATCTCATCCAATCCTTTTCATTGCTCTCGTATAGTTGTTCTTTCAACATTGGTGCATATAGCGTTTTCGTTCTATGCAGATTACTACTTCGCCTCATACCAGTCTTTTCCAGTATGCAAGTCTACTTCTAATACCACATCAAGATTCGCTGCATCACGCATATTTTGTTTCAAAATCTCACGTACCTGCTCCACTTCATCCTCATAAGTCTCAATCAGTAATTCATCATGTACCTGCAAAATAAGTTTTGATTTTAAGCCTGCTGCCTTCAATGCACGCCACACCTTAATCATCGCAATTTTAATAATATCTGCCGCCGTTCCCTGAATTGGAGAATTCATAGCAATTCGCTCTCCAAAAGAACGCTGCATAAAATTCGATGAAGATAATTCTGGAATTGGACGTCTTCTATGGAAAATCGTATCACAATATCCATTCTCCTTAGCATCCTCTACCAATTTATCAATAAAAGCCTTAACTTTTGGATAGGTTGCAAAATATTGTTCAATATACTCTGCTGCTTCCTTTTTGCTAATGTTCAAATCCTGACTTAAACCAAAGGAGCTGATGCCATATACAATACCAAAGTTAACAGCTTTTGCATTTCTTCTCTGCAAATCAGTAACCTCTTCATATGGTGTGTGGAATACCTTTGCAGCCGTACTACGATGAATGTCCTGATTCAAACGATAGGCTTCCTGAAGTTCTTCATCTCCTGACATATGAGCCAAAACTCTTAATTCAATCTGGGAATAATCCGCATCCATGAATACGCATCCCTCTTTTGGAATAAAGACCTTACGAATACGTCTGCCCAATTCCATTCGCATTGGGATATTCTGCAAGTTAGGCTCTGTAGAACTAATACGTCCTGTTGCAGTAATAGTCTGATTGAAGTTGGTATGAATTCTGCCGTCCTCTTGAATAAACACCGCCAATCCATCCGCATAGGTGGATTTCAATTTTGTCAGACCTCTATATTCCAAAATATCTTTTACGATAGGATACTCTGCGGAAAGCTTCTCTAACACATCTGCTGCCGTAGAATATCCCGTCTTGGTCTTCTTACCACCAGGAATCTGCATGGTCTCGAACAACACTTCACCCAACTGTTTTGGAGAGTTAATATTGAATTCTACACCTGCCTGGATATGAATACTTTGCTCTAACTCCTCAATACGAGACACCAATGCATCTCCATATGCACGAAGTTCCTCACGCTGTACTCTGACACCTTCTTTTTCCATATCATAAAGTACTAATGATAAGGGCATCTCTATATCCTG
>CAZHEM010000153.1:0-6391 GCA_964531725.1 uncultured Acetatifactor sp. | reverse complement strand
CTGAGGACGAGAAACGAAGAGACGATATGCATGAGATTACTTTTTCTGAGGAGGTTCAGGAAGAGTATACTAATGCAGTATCAGAGGAATATAGTTCCTCTATACATAGCGCTTCATCAACTCCTGAATTTGATTTTGATAAAATTCAGATTCGTAGTGCACATCAGTTGACAATTGATACAGTGGACGAGATGGAAGAAGAAATTCCAACATACGAAGAACCAATGATGCGGGAAGAGGTAAGGAACTACGATGAACCGCCTGTGCAAAATGCAACAGTGTCACGTCCGCGTCCTAAGGCAAAGTTGCCTGAGCGACCAGAGGGTGCTCATGATAATCCAATTGATAGCGCCATGCAGAATGAGATTCAGAGCGCAGAGAAGAAGATTCCAAAGAAATATATGTTTCCACCTTTGTCACGTCTTCAAAAGGGCGTAAATAAAGCAGGAGACTCTACAAAGGAATTAAAAGAGACTGCTATGCGTCTGCAGCAGACACTAAATACTTTTGGTGTAAAGGTTACAATTACGGATATTAGCCAGGGGCCTAGTGTTACCAGATACGAATTACAGCCAGAACAAGGGGTAAAGGTATCTAAAATTGTTGGTTTGACGGATGATATTAAATTAAATCTTGCGGCTACAGATATTCGTATTGAAGCACCTATACCTGGTAAGGCTGCAATTGGTATTGAAGTTCCTAATAAGGAAAATATGGCAGTTGCACTACGTGATTTGCTAGAAAGCAAAGAATTTAAGGAATTCCCATCCAATATTGCCTTTGCAGTTGGACGAGATATTTCTGGACAGGTGGTAGTGACAGATATTGCAAAGATGCCTCATATGTTGATTGCAGGTGCCACAGGTTCTGGTAAGTCTGTATGTATTAATACGTTGATTATGAGTATTCTCTATAAAGCACATCCAGATGATGTTAAGCTGATTATGATTGACCCTAAGGTGGTAGAACTTAGCGTATACAATGGTATCCCACATTTATTAATACCAGTTGTAACAGATCCTAAGAAGGCATCTGCTGCACTTCATTGGGGTGTGGCAGAGATGGAAGATCGATATCGCAAGTTCGCTGACTTTAATGTGCGTGACTTAAAGGGGTACAATAAGAAAGTTGAGACCATGCAGGAGAGTGATCCTGAGAATGCTCCTAAGAAGATGCCTCAGATTGTCATTATTGTAGACGAGCTTGCTGACCTTATGATGGTGGCACCAGGAGAAGTTGAGGAGTCAATTTGTCGTTTGGCACAGCTTGCTCGTGCAGCGGGAATCCATCTGATTATTGCAACACAGCGTCCAAGTGTAGATGTTATTACTGGTCTGATTAAGGCAAATATGCCTAGCCGAGTGGCATTCTCGGTATCCAGTGGTGTAGATTCACGTACTATTTTGGATATGAATGGTGCTGAGAAATTACTTGGTAAAGGTGATATGTTATTCTATCCACAAGGATATACCAAGCCAGCACGTATTCAGGGTGCATTTGTATCAGACAAGGAAGTATCAGATGTGGTTGACTTCTTGAAGAATCAGGCAATTGGTAATACCTATGCAGAGGATATTGAAGAGAAGATTAAGAGCATTGGTAGTAGCTCTGGAGCTGGTGGAATTGGTGGTTCTGGTAGCGATAGAGATGAATATTTTGCAGATGCGGGAAGATTTGTAATTGATAAGGATAAAGCGTCCATAGGTATGCTACAGCGTGTGTTGAAGATTGGCTTTAATAGAGCAGCAAGAATTATGGATCAGCTTTGCGAATATGGGGTAGTTGGCGAAGAAGAAGGAACCAAGCCTAGAAAAGTATTGATGAGCTTGGAACAGTTTGAACAGTTGCTGGAAGAGATATAGTTCCTATCCAGGGTTTTACAGGAGGATGAAATTATGAAGACAGATATCCAGATTGCTCAGGAAGCGGTTTTAGAACCAATTACACAAGTGGCACAAGCACTTGATATTACAATGGAGGAATTGGAGCTTTATGGAAAATATAAAGCAAAGATTTCTGATGAATACATGAAGAAGATTGAATCTAATCCAGATGGTAAGTTGATTCTTGTAACTGCCATTAATCCAACTCCAGCTGGAGAGGGTAAGACTACTGTTAGTGTTGGATTGGGACAGGCATTTGGTAAGCTTGGGAAAAAAGCAATCATTGCGCTGAGAGAGCCTTCTTTGGGACCTTGCTTTGGTATTAAAGGTGGTGCTGCAGGTGGTGGTTATTCTCAGGTAGTTCCTATGGAAGATTTGAATCTTCATTTTACTGGCGACTTCCATGCCATTACTTCTGCTAATAACTTATTAGCGGCACTTTTGGATAATCATATCCAGCAGGGTAATGAATTACAGATTGATACCAGACAGATTGTGTGGAAACGCTGTGTGGATATGAATGATCGTGTATTGCGTAATGTGGTAGTAGGTCTTGGTAATAAAATGGATGGTGTTGTAAGAGAAGACCATTTTGTAATCTCTGTTGCAAGTGAGATCATGGCTATTTTCTGTTTGGCAAGTGATATGAAGGATTTGAAGGAAAGACTTGCTAAGATTGTAGTAGCATATAATTACGCAGGGGAACCTGTTACTGCGGGAGATTTGAATGCAGTAGGTGCAATGGCAGCTCTTTTAAAGGATGCATTGAAACCTAACTTGATTCAAACTTTGGAGCATACTCCAGCATTAATTCATGGTGGACCATTTGCCAATATTGCTCATGGATGTAACTCAGTAAGAGCTACTAAGACTGCATTAAAGATGGCGGATTACTGTATTACAGAGGCTGGATTTGGTGCAGATCTTGGTGCAGAAAAGTTCTTTGATATTAAATGTCGAATGGCAGGATTAAAGCCTGATGCAGTGGTATTGGTAGCTACCATTCGTGCATTGAAATATAATGGTGGTGTTGCAAAGGCAGACCTTAATAATGAGAATTTAGAGGCGTTATCTAAAGGTATTGTGAACCTAGAAAAACACATTGAAAATCTTCAGAAATATGGTGTGCCAGTAGTAGTAACACTGAATTCTTTTGTGACGGATACGGAAGCTGAGATTTCTTTTGTTAAGAAATTCTGTGAAGAGAGAGGTTGTGAATTCGCTCTTGCTGATGTATGGGCAAAAGGTGGAGAAGGCGGTATTGCTTTAGCTGAAAAAGTACTTGAGACCTTAGAGAAAAAGGAAAGCAATTTTAAAGTTCTTTATGAAGATTCCTTGAGCTTAAAAGATAAAATTATCACTGTTGCTAAGGAAATCTATGGTGCAGGTGGCGTGAATTTTGCTCCAACTGCATTAAAACAAATTGAGAAGTTGGAAAGTCTTGGGTTTGGTAATATGCCAGTATGTATGGCAAAGAACCAGTATTCTTTATCGGATGACCCAACACTTTTGGGAAGACCAGTGGGATTTGAAATGAATGTTCGTGAGGTATATGTATCTGCGGGCGCAGGCTTTGTGGTAGTACTTACTGGTGCAGTAATGACTATGCCAGGATTGCCAAAACAACCAGCAGCTTATGGCATTGATGTGAATGACGATGGCGTCATTACAGGATTATTCTAGGAGATAAACGAGGGAAAAATTATGACACAGATTATTGATGGAAAGTTAATTTCTACACAGATTAAGGATGAATTAAAAGAAAAAGTAGCACAAATGAAAGCTGACGGAGTGGAAGTTACTCTAGCAGTGATTCAAGTGGGTAATGACCCAGCTTCTAGTGTGTATGTTGGCAATAAGAAAAAAGCTTGTGAGTATATAGGAGTTCGCTCTTTGGCATATGAACTTCCAGAAGAGACTACACAGGAAGAATTATTGGATTTAATCGAGGAATTGAATAATAGAAAAGATGTAAATGGTATCTTAGTACAGTTACCATTACCAAAACATATTGAAGAGGAAAAGGTATTAAATACCATTCATCCAAGTAAGGACGTTGATGGTTTCCATCCTCAAAATGTTGGAGCACTTTGCATTGGTAAGCCAGGATTTGTATCTTGTACCCCAGCTGGTATTATTCAGTTATTAAAGCGCTCTAATATTGAGATTGCTGGCAAAGAATGCGTGGTAATTGGCCGTAGTAATATTGTTGGTAAGCCAATGGCTATGTTATTGATTAAAGAGAATGGTACGGTAACTGTTACTCACAGTAGAACGAAAGATTTGAAGGAAGTTACTAAGAGAGCAGATATTTTGGTAGTTGCAGTAGGTAAGCCTAAGATGATTACTGCTGATTATGTAAAAGAAGGTGCGGTGGTAATTGATGTAGGAATTCATCGTAATGAAAATAACAAACTTTGCGGTGATGTAGATTACGAAAGTGTTGCTCCAAAATGTAGTGCAATCACCCCAGTTCCAGGTGGTGTAGGCCCAATGACCATTGCAATGCTTATGCATAACTGTGTAGAATCCGTAAGCTTACAGTAGAAAGGTAATAGAGCATATGAAATGTCCAAAGTGTGGTGTGGATATTCCAAATGGCTCTCTATATTGCGAACAGTGTGGTGAAGACATACATATTGTACCAGATTATGAGCCTGAAGTTGAATTTAATATAGAACAGACTTTGAATGGTATCGTAGAAGAAATCGGTGGAAACATCGAAGATGCGGTGTCTGAAACCAAAGAAGCTTTACAGGACGATTGGGATCATGAATTTCATGGAAAGAAGATGGATGTAGCGGCATGGATTGGTATAGCCATAATAATCGGTCTTGTCTCATACATAGGCTTTTTTGTATATCAGAGTAATTCGGCGTCTTTTCAAGAACAGAAAGCCCATGCTGCGTTAGAGGATGGACAACATACAGATGCTATTGAAGCGTTATCTCGAGCGCTTGAATTAAATGACAAAGATATTGAAACTTTGTTTGCATTGGCAGACGTATATTTCCAGTTGAATGATAAGGCACAATATGAGACGCTTCTAAAGGAGATTACCTTAGATGAACGTGCTACCTTGGAACAACAGGAACGTGCGTGGAGTAAGTTGATAACCATATACAAAGCTCAGGAAGATTATCAAGAGATAAGTGACATGCTTTTAGCATGCGACAACGAGAAAATTAGACAAATTTTCCAAAGCTATGTAGCAAAAGAGCCAGAGTTTAGTATACAGGAAGGCTATTATAACAGTATTCAACCATTAAAGCTCACTGGTTTGGGTACGGGAGAAATATATTATACCCTAGATGGTAGTGTTCCGACGAAAAGTAGTGAGAAATATACAGCTCCAATTATTTTAGAGGCAGGAGATTATTGGGTAACTGCGTTCTATGTGAATGAATATGGTGTGACCAGTAAAACAGTGATGAAGGAATACCATATTGAGATTGATAATATTCCAGAACCTGAGATTAATTTAATTGGTGGAGAATATAGTCGACCAGCTTTTATTGAAGTGTTAAACGATACAGAGAATATCTATTATACAACAGATGGAACAATACCAAGTTATTCATCGTGTCTGTATACGGGACCTATTCCAATGCCATTAGGACAGTCGATTTATAAATTTGCTAAAATAGAAAATGGTGTGGTAGGCAATGTGGCGACTAAGAATTACAATTTGATTCTTAAGACAAAATTGACTCCTGAAAAAGCTGTTGATGCCGTAATACAGTATGCAGTTCGTGTTGACAAAATATATGATGAGGCAGGCTACATCGATGAAAGTGGCACACGATATGTGTACGAATATCAATATGTGGCGAATATCAAAGAGGTAGATGATTTTTACGTCTATGCAGAAATGTACCAAGATATAGAAGGAAATATTTCTAAGACAGGAAGTTATTTTGCAGTAAGTGTTTATTCTGGTAAATTATATAAGTTGTATATAGATGAAAATAATAACTATACTCTTGAAGAGATAGAATAGATTCCTTACCATTGGGGGAAGAGAGAGGTGTATTATGTACAAGATTGTGAAAAAAAGTGAATTGACAACTAACATTTATCTAATGGAAGTAGAGTCAAAAAGGGTAGCAAAATCATGTTTACCTGGACAATTTGTAATCGTCAGAGTAGACGAAGAAGGTGAGAGAATCCCTCTTACAATTTGTGACTATGACAGAGAAAAGGGAACCACTACCATTGTATTCCAGTGTGTAGGCGCAGGAACTAAGATTATGAAAGAACTTGAAGAAGGTGATTCTTTCCATGATTTTGTAGGACCATTAGGATGCCCTTCTGAGTTAGTTCATGAGAATCTAGATGAACTTAAAAACAAAAAGATTCTCTTTGTTGCAGGTGGTGTAGGTGCTGCGCCTGTATACCCTCAGGTAAAATGGTTGCATGAAAAAGGCGTTGCGGCAGATGTTATCGTAGGTAGCAAGACTAAAGATTTATTAATTCTTGAAAAAGAAATGGAAGCAGTAGCAGGTAAT